>NZ_JBNXVS010000001.1:0-537013 GCF_050565655.1 Nodosilinea sp. AN01ver1
TGGCAGACGGGTGAAGATTTCAGGCGCTCAGTGGAAGGAAGACAACGTTCCTCAAGTGCTCCGACATCGCTGCGCTTATCTCAATGGTCAGTTCTCATCCTGAGTCTTGCAAGACTGGGATGCACCCCTCAAAAATAGACATTCTCAGGATTGTGGCTGACCACGTAGCCACACTCAAAGATTATGGTCGAAGCAGAATATCTAAGTTTGACTTGACATTATTCTTTTTGCTACCTCTAGTCGGTAGTTTCGTTCTAGTTTACTTTAATATCCAGTTGAACAAAGAACTCGTAAACTTGTTGATCACAGCTTTTTCTATCTTTGCTGGCTTACTGTTCAATCTTCAAGTCCTGATGTTTGATATTATTGGCAAAGTCTCAAACAAAGAGAATCTACCAAATGAAATGACCAGCAGGCAAAGTCTTCAAAGAAGGATTACGCTTTTGGAATATGTATCCATGAATATTTCATTTGAAATTCTAGTATCTATACTTGCAGTTCTTCTGCTCGCCATATCTACGTTGTCTTCGAATATTATTTTTCAGAAAACTTTCTCGGTCGTTGTTTTTTATTTGGTCGTTTTATTCTCATTGACTCTAGCAATGGTTCTAAAGAGAGTACATACTTTACTGAGTGACGAAATTAAGATCCAAAAGAGTATAATTAATGGCAATTAAACGGATTGCTCGCCAGTGACCGTTACCAATGAATCTATCGCTGACGATATGTCTGATTATCTAACCGCTTAATAGACTTACTACAGCTAATAATCGTCAAGCAGTACGCTTCTTCTTGCCTTGTTGTCGAGGACCAAAGCGTGCAGTCATCATCCTCTCCAGAGCTTCATAATTAGACTCTTCACCTTGAAATTTTGTTGGCTCTGCACTGGTTTCAACTTTTCGGCTTTTTGGTTCCTGCACCTGATTGGCTAGCCTCGGCTTAACTGCTGCAAGTTGATCAGCAAAGCTCTCGCCAGAACTCTTAGCACAGTTCTTCTCTTTTTCTGCTGAAGTCAAACGCTCCCTCGCCCTTTGCAGCCTCGTGTTGAGGGCTTTGTTTTCCTTCGCCAGAGCCTCTATCTCGTTTTCTAGGTCTACAATTCTTTGCTTGGCCTGGCTTAAATTTTCTTGTAAATTTTTCCTCTGCTGCAAGGCAAGTTTGGCCTTTTCCTCAGCCTCACGTCGTTTCGTAATTTCTTTATTTAGCTGAGCTTCAGCCCTTGCCATACCCTTCTCGACGAGCTTCAGCCTTTCCTGCTGATTTTTCCTTACTGCCCCCTTAGACGGTTTACTGCTTACGTCTGTATTTACATATTTACAGTAGAGTTCCAAAAATCATCTTTCCGCTCATCTTCATCTTCCATACAAGAGACATAGCCCATAGAAGTTCTCCGTATGCCGTAAAGGCTGGTAAAAATCGTTACACCAGTATACGTGCATAACATAGGTTCTTGGGTTCGGTAAACAATACCTGTAGCTACTTATTTTCCCTAATTGCAGTAGTCATGTTGTGGCAAGGCGCTGACTAGTAAAGCTGCCCTCTCTAGCAGCTCAGCCAGCGGAGGAGCCCCAAGCGTCTGCTTCGCTTGGTATTCCTGGCTCGGTAGGTAATGCCCAGCCGCAATATCCTGAGCCTGCAGCTACACCACTTCCCCACCCGTGTAGCAGTGCAGTCAATCTGCCAGATTAGCCCGTAAGGGCGGTTCCATACAACACTTGCTAAAGGGAGCAGTACATTAGCCGCTTCATCAGCCATTGGAACCATTGCCCAGACAATAAGGTGCGCTTGCCAAAGTCTCAAACGTGTAGGATATTGCCCTGGTGTAGGGTTCAAAAAATGACGTGTATGGCATTGTGTAGCGCTGAATGCCCCGTAGTGTAGGACTTCTAGTTTGATGTATGATTCTGCCTATAAGTGGCTAACCCAAAAGCTTTAAGAATCATGAAAATTCAATTGGGTACGATTTGGGTATTCAATTCAATACGAGTTTTCTGAAAAGCCTCTACAGTAAGGCTTTTGGCTGCTTAGACCCCCACCTTGACATCGTGGGGGTCACTGGTTCGAGTCCAGTTACGTCCATCCCTCGCAAACTAACACAGGTTGAGCAGGCTTTCGACCGCGGGCACCGCATGGGCCCAGGTTAGCTCGTAGCTAAATTCAAACAGCGGCTCCTGCCGCAAAATAGTCACGCCTGGATAGCTCAGCCCCGGCACCACCGGAGCGTTGCCAACGCCGACGCCGCCTGCGACCATCGCCAGAGCTTCGGCCATGGTCGAGACATCGACGGCGATCGCGGGCTCAAAGCCTGCCTCAGCGGTGTAGCGCTGGTAGTGGTCGTAGATAATGGGCTGGCGATCGCGATCGGGCAGAATAATTGGGTAGCCCTTCAGATCGGCCCAGCTGACCGGCTCTTTTTGCTCTAGGGGGTGACCGGCCTGCACCATTACCGCCATCGGCACAGTCCCCAGAGGGCGACGGTGCAGCCCAGTGGGGATAGCAACGGTCCAGGCGATCGCCGCGTCGATCTCCCCGTCTGATAGCGCGGCCCCAATGTCTCGCTCGTCAATGCGCCGCAGCGCCACCCGCGTTTCGGGGTGAGCCCGCTTAAATTTAGCAATCAGCGCGCCCACCGGGGGCTGTTCTGTGCCAATCACCATCCCCACCGTTAGCGAGTCGATGCCGTCAACCGCCCCGGCCCGCGCGGCCCGCACCGCCATATCGGCATAGGCCACCGCCTTTCTGGCCGAGTCGAGAAACCCCCGCCCGGCGCTGGTTAGCGAAACCTCGCGGGAGGTGCGGTTGAGCAGCTTTACCCCCAGATCGGCCTCTAGCTCGCTCAGCAGACGACTCATGGCTGGCTGCGAGATGCCGCACTGGTGGGCCGCTCGCCCGAAGTGCAGCTCCTCAGCCAGCACGATAAATGCGCTCAGCGTTTTTAAATTCATTGATATCAAAACTGGTATGCCTCGATGAATATTCTATATTTGTTTTCTTATTAATATCATGCTAATTATTAATAAACCGGGCTGCGATACAGATTTTGATAAGGGTGCTGGGCTCGCCGCCTGGATAGATAACTTAGACTCGCTGAGACAGAACTATGCCGGAGCCTAACTTCACCCCGACATCTTTTGAGCTGTTAGAGGGGCTGGCCGCTAATAACGAAAAAGCCTGGTACGATGCCCACCGCGATGACTTTGAGACCCACGTCAGAAAGCCTTTCGCCCTGGCGCTAGAACTGGCTACAGAACGTTTGGCCGAGACCCATGTACCGCTGGCGGGCGGCCCCAAGACGATGTTTCGCCAGAACCGCGACGTGCGCTTTTCTAAAGACAAGTCGCCCTACAGCACCCACGTGAGCGGTGTGCTCACTCCCTCGGGCACCAAAGCAGAAAAACAGGGGCTACTCTACCTGCAGCTAGACAGCTTGGGAGGGCTAATTGCCTGTGGTTTCTATCAGTTAAAAGCGGCAGAACTGGGGACTATTCGCGATCGCATTATCGATGAGCCTGAGACATTTGCCCATGTGCTAAAGGATCTAGAGGCGGCAGGATTGTCGCTCAGCGATGAGGACAAGCTGAAGAGTATGCCCCGGGGTTATGAAGCCCACAGCGACCATGACTACGCCGAATATTTGAAACTCAAAAGCTTTATCACCCAAATTCGTCTCGGCAGGGGTGCCTGGCTCGATGGCGACATTGTCGATTGCATGGTTGAGTACGCCAAAAACTGTGCTTCTCTACTGGAATTTGGGTGCGCCTCAGAAGACGATTAAAGTGACGGCAAAGCAATGGGTTGATTTCGAAGCGTAATGGCTAGTGGTCTATCAAAACTAAGTTGTAGGCGACGCGCTAGCAGAACCCAACAAGGTTGACGGCTGTTGGGTTCCACTTCGTTCCACCCAACCTACGAGAACTGCGGCGAAGAACATTTTAACACATGATTAAGACTGAAAACTTTGAGCAGGTTGAGGTGACATCGGCCCAGCAATTGCGGGACTGGCTGGAGGCTAACCACAGCCAAAACGAGAGCATTTGGCTCGTCACCTACAAAAAACACGTGGGCGAAAAATATGTTTCCGTGCAAGACATTCTCGATGAGGTGCTCTGCTTTGGCTGGGTGGACGGCATTCGCCGTCAGCTTGATGAGGATAGAACCATGCAAATGATCTCACCCAGGCAGGCGCAGCACTGGGCCAAAAGCTACAAAGACCGCGTAGCCAAATTGACCGCAGCAGGGCGAATGCACCCGGCGGGTTTAGAGGCGATCGCGGCCTCAAAACGCAGCGGTCTGTGGAATTTTATGGACGATGTTGACGCGCTGATTATGCCTGAGGATCTGATCGAAGCGTTAGACAAGCATCCACCCGCCCGCGAGAATTTTGAAAACTTTGCCAAGTCCAATCGGCGCAACGTGCTGCGCTGGATCAAGCTGGCAAAGACCCCTATGACCCGCGCCAAACGGATTGAGAAGACGGCGGTTTTGGCGGCCAAAAATCAGAAAGTTCCTCAGACCTAGCGGGTGTTTGGCAATGTTTCTCTAATGGTGGGCAGTGCCCACCCCACCACCTAAATCCATTCCCCGTAGGGTGGGCACCGCCCACCATTTCCCATAGCCAAAGTATTTTTCCCTGCTTACTACCCCCCTCTTGCCTCGTTCACGCTATTCCTTCGCCACCCCAAAACCTAACCCCAAGCAACCTCAATGTCTGACTACTCTTTGCCAGAAGAAACAATCGATTCAGCCGTTCTGACCAGCGCGTCAAACCACCACAACCGATACCTCAAACGTGGGTGGTTGATTGGGCTGGGGGCCACCGGGCTGCTCTTAGCGATCGCCACGCCAATGCTCCAGTCGCGTCTGGGCGCGCAGGATGCCGAGACTGTGGAGGCCAGCGCAGTTAACGTTTTGGCGGTCGAAACCCTGACGGTAGAAGCCGTGAACAGTTACGACGTGGCCCGCGCCTACACCGGAGAAATTGCCGCCCTGCGCAGCAGCGATTTGGGCTTTAATCGCAGCGGTGAATTAGTGGAGGTGCTAGTGGCGGAGGGCGATCGCGTTTCTGCTGGCCAGGCCCTGGCCCGGCTCGACACCCAGAGCTTGCTCACCCAGCGCCGCCAGCTCGAAGCCCAGCTGGCCCAGGCCCAGGCGCAGCTGCTAGAGCTAGAGCGCGGTGCCCGCCAGGAAGTCATTGCCGTGGCCCAGGCTCAGGTGCGCGACGTGGAAAATCAGCTCGCCCTGCAGCGTCAGCAGCAAGAACGGCGCGAATTTCTCTACGAGCGGGGGGCCATTTCTAAAGAGCAGCTTGACGAGTTTTCCTTTGGGGCCGAGGCTCTGGCGGCGCGCCGCGACAGTGCTCAAAGTAGCCTCAACGAGCTGCTCAACGGCACCCGCCCAGAGCAGGTGGCGGCCCAGCAGGCCGTGGTGCAGCAGCTCGAAGCTAGCATTGCTAGCTTGGCTGTCGACCTGAACAAAAGCACCCTCAAAGCACCTTTCGCTGGCATTGTCTCGGCCCAGCCGGTCGATGAGGGCGCTGTAGTCGGGGCCGGGCAGATGGTGGTGCGGCTGGTGGAAAGCGTTGCCCCCGAAGCCCGAATTGGTATGCCCACCAGTGCCGCCAGCCGCCTGCAAAAGGGTGACACAGTAACGATAAACCTGGAGACAGAGCGCTACAGCGCCACCGTCAAAGCCCTGCTGCCAGAAATTGACCCCGACACCCGCACCCAGATCGTCGTCTTTCAGCTAGAGCCGGAGGCGATCGGTCGCCTCAACCCCGGCCAAACCGCTCGGGTAGAGCTGAGCGAAACGCTGCCCACCAGTGGCCTGTGGCTGCCCACCGAGGCGCTAACCCAGGACCTGCGCGGCCTGTGGAGCGCCTACGCAGTCGTTCCCGCCGAGCCCGCCCCTGAACCAGACGGCGAAGCCTACCAGGTACAGCCCAAAGCCGTCGAAATTTTGCACCAGGAAAGCGATCGCGTTTTGGTTCAGGGAGCGCTGCAAGCGGGCGATCGCATCGTCGCCAGCGGCGTTCATCGCCTGGTGCCAGGCCAACAAGTACGACCCATTGAATAATTTTGGATTTTAGACTTGGGGATTTTGGATTGGGGATTGCCGTCGCAAATCCAAAATCTAAAATCCAAAATTCTCCCTCCCCTTTCTCCCTATGGGAGACGCTAGCGCGAACGACTTCGCTCAGGGATCGTCACTCGCCTACCCATCCACCCACCTACCCCTATGGTTCGCCCTTTCTTCACCAACCTTCGCCTCCTCATCCTCACCATCATCCTGATTCTGGCCGGGGGGCTGTCGGCCTACCAGTCGCTGCCCCGGCAGGAAGATCCGCAGCTGGTGTCGCGGGTGGCGGTGATTACCACCGCCTTCCCTGGGGCCAGTGCTGAGCGCGTCGAGGCACTGGTCACCACGGTGCTGGAGGAGGAACTGGCAGAAATTGATGCGATCAAAATTCTCGAATCTGACTCGCGGGTGGGGTTTTCGTCGGTTTCGGTGGAGCTGGTAGATGCTGTCAAAAATACCGCTCCGGTGTGGTCGCGGGTGCGGGATGAGATGGATGCGGCGGCGACACGGTTTCCGGTGGGGGCAGCGGCCCCGGAGCTGTCGGAGGTGTTGATTAAGGCCTACACCCTGGTCGCCTCGGTGACTTGGAACCTGCCGGTCGAGCCCAACTACGCCTTGCTGCGCCGCTATGCCGAGGAGCTGGGAATGACCCTGCGCGGCCTGGACGGCACCGAGGAGGTCGATTTCTTTGGTAGCCCCGACGAAGAAATTTTGGTGGAAATCAGCGCGCCGGAGCTGGTGGGCGTGGGGCTGTCGGCCCAGGAGCTGGCCAACCAGGTTGCGCTCAACGATGCCAAGGGCAGCGCCGGGCAGCTGCGCACCGCAGAGCAAACGCTGGCGATCGAGGTGGAGAACAGCCTGGAGACGACCGAGCAGATTCGCCAGATTCCCATTCGCACCAGCGGCGGGCAGTTCACGCGGCTGAGCGACATCGCCAGCGTCAGCCGGGGGGTGCGCTTTCCGCTCAGCGACCAGGCCATTGTCGGCGGCAAACCGGCGGTGGTGGTGGGGGTCATGATGCAGTCGGGGCAGCGCATTGACCAGTGGGGGGCCAGGGCCCAGGCGGCGATCGCAGACTTTCGCGATCGCCTCTCCGACGGCATTACCCTCGACGTCATCTTTGACCAGAGCGGCTATGTGGAAGCGCGGATCGGCACGCTGATGGTCAACCTGGTGCTGGGGGCGCTGCTGGTGGTGGGCGTTACCCTGGTGGCGATGGGCTGGCGATCGGCGCTGGTGGTAGGTTCGGCGCTGCCCCTGAGCGTGTTTGCCGTCTTTATTTGGATGACGGTGCTGGGGGTGCCCATTCACCAGATGTCGGTGACGGGGCTGATTATCGCCCTGGGGCTGCTGATCGACAACGCGATCGTCGTAGTAGACGAGATTCAGGCCGACATTCAGGCCGGGGCCGACCCGCTGCACGCGGCCACCAAAACGGTGAACTACCTGAAGGTGCCGCTGCTGGCCTCAACGGTGACCACGGTGCTCACGTTCTTGCCCATCTACCTACTGCCCGGTGCCGCCGGAGAGTTTGTCGGCACCATTGCCCTGGGGGTGATTTTGGCGCTGATTTCATCCCTGGCGATTTCGCTGACGCTGATTGCCGCCCTGGCGGCGCGAGGGCTGAGCCAGAAGTCACAGCCGCGAGAACCGCAGGGGTGGGGGGGACGAATGCTTAGATGGCTGAATAAACCAGGGGCCTGGTGGCACGAGGGGTTGTCGCTGCCCGCCCTGGCCAGCCCCTACCGCTGGTCGATCGCCCGCATGACCGCCCGCCCGCTGCTGGCGATCGCCCTGGTGCTGGCCATTCCCCTGGTGGGCTTTATCGCCGCTGGCACCTTAGAAAATCAGTTCTTTCCGCTGATCGACCGCGACCAGTTTCAGGTCGAGCTTGAGTTTGCCCCCCAGACCTCCATCGAGCAAACCCGCGATCGCGTGCTGGAGGCCCGCGAAGCCATACTGGCCCACGACAACGTGCAGGAGGTCTACTGGTTTGTGGGCGAGAGCGCCCCACGGTTTTACTACAACCTCCAAGGGGCACGCCAGAACCAGCCCTACTACGCCCAGGCCATGGTGCAGCTCAAGTCGAAAGAGGGTGTAGAACCACTGGTGCGCACGCTGCAAACCGAGCTGAGTGACCTGTTCCCCACCGCCCGTGTGATTGTGCAGAAATTTCAGCAGGGGCCGCCCTTCGACGCCCCGGTAGAAATGCGCATCTACGGCCCTAACCTGGATGAGCTGCGCCGCCTGGGCATGGAGGTGCGCGCCCTGCTGACTACGATCCCCGACGTGGTGCAGGTGCGCGATAGCCTGAGCGAAGGCCGTCCCAAGCTGGGGCTCAGCCTCGACCCCGAGCAGGTGCGCCAGGCTGGGCTGACCAACACCGCGATCGCCCAGCAGCTCGACGCCTACTCGGAGGGCGTGACCGGCGGAGCCATTCTAGAGTCAACCGAAAACCTGCCCGTGCGGGTGCGGCTGGCCGAAGGCGATCGCGCTAGCCTCGATGCCCTAGCCAGTCTCGATCTGAGTTCGGCCCAGACCCCCGGCTCGCCGCCCACCTCGGCCCTGGGAGACTTTCAGCTGGTGCCCCAGCGGGCCAGCATTGCCCGCCGCCACGAGCAGCGGGTCAATACTGTGCAGGCCTTTATCACCGCTGGCACCCTGCCCAGCACGGTGCTGAATGCCCTCCAGCAGCAGCTTGAGGCGGCTGACTTTGAGCTGCCCCCCGGCTACCGCTACGAGTTTGGCGGCGAGGCCGAGCAGCAAGACACCGCCATGGGCAATCTGCTGCTGTTTTTGCCCATTCTGCTGCTGGGTATGGTGGCGGCTCTGGTGCTGTCGCTGGGGTCGTTTCGGCAGGCGGGCATTATGGCGGTGGTGGCGGTGGGCTCCATCGGTATGGCGCTGCTGTCGCTGAAGGTGTTTGGCTCAGTGCTGGGCTTTATGGCGATCGTCGGCACCATGGGGCTGATCGGCGTTGCCCTCAACGACTCGATTGTGGTGCTCTCGGCCCTCAACGAAGACCCCTCGGCCAGCCAGGGCGACCCCAGGGCGGTGCAGCAGGTCGTGGTCAAAGCCACCCGGCACGTCCTCACCACCACGGCCACCACCATCATTGGCTTTGTGCCGCTGCTGGCCGAGGGCGACCCCTTCTGGCGACCGCTGGCGATCGCCATTGCGGGCGGCATTGCGGGCGCAACGCTGATGGCGCTCTACTTTGTGCCCGCCGCCTACCTGCTGATGAAACGCAACCAGGCCACCCCCAGCCAGCCAGCCGTGGCACCTGTTCCAGCGGGGATTCACAGTCTGTAGCAAAATGCGCAGATTTATCCCAAAAAATAGCCGCTCCCTGAGCGAAGTCGAAGGGAACGGCTATGGCTGTTTTTATTGGCGAGGGTGCTGCACCAGCGGCATGGACGATTGGTGTTACCAGCTGCCCGAAGCGCCGCCGCCCGAAGAACTCCCGCCGCCGCCCCCGCCCGAGCTACTGCTGGAACTGGGGGGAGTTTTTCGGGGAATTATGCGGGTGTAGTGGTGAGTGCGATCGCAGAACTGGCAGGCTTCGCTGACCTCCGCCGTGCCCGTGCTGTGGTAGGTAGGGGAAACCAGGGTGCGAGTGCTGACCTTCATGGTTTTGTGGCGGCAGCCGGGGCATTTTTGGTAGCCCGAACCAAAACTGCCGTAGTCAAAAACCTCGTGGTGGCCGCAGCTGCCGCAGAGCCAAACGTCGTAGTCTACTGACTTGATCGACTCTTCGGTGCGCTGACCGGCGCTGAGGTAGCGATCGTCGGCCTGTTCGTCGAGCCGCTCCATCTCAACCTGGCACTGGGGGCAGGTGCGCTTGCGGTAGCGTTTCCAGTGCCCCAGAGCAAAGAGGCTCGAAACGGCCCCAACGCCGCCCGCCGCCAAACCGCCCCCAATCGCCACCTCGGGCGAAACCCAATCGGCTACGGCAGGTGGCACAACGGACAGCAGCGGGTTGACCGCTGGCGGCTGGCTGGGGTCAAAGTTTTCGACAATTTCGTTGACGCCGATCGCGGTGCCCAGGCCAATATTGCCCTGCCTGAACTGGGGCAAAATGGCGTCGTCGATAATGGCCTGGGCCACCCGGTCGTAGCTGCGGTCATAGCCGCTGCCCAGCTCAATGCGCACCTTGCGATCGCCGGGGGCCACCAGCAGCAAAATGCCGTCGTCGCGAGCGGCATCGCCAATGCCCCAGGTGTTAAACAGGTTGGTGGCAAAGGGCTCGATCGCGGCGTCGCCCGTGCCGTAGTCGTAGATCGAGTTCACCGTCAGCAGCACCGCGTGAACCCCAGTGCGATTGCGAAACTGTTCTAGCTGGGCTCTGACCTGGCTCTTTTCGCTGGCGCTCAGCACCTGGCCGTAATCGTTAACGTAGGCATCTAAAAAGGCTGGGTAGGCGGCCTGGGCAGGCCCCGCGAACGTCGGAAGTAAGAGGGCGATCGCGCTGACCACCCCCAACAACCAATAGCGCGATCGGCCCAGCCCTGAGCTCCAAAGCGAGCGGCCAGCGACAGACTTGATACACATACCAGGGTGCTCAGTGAACGACTGGTTCCAGCATTCCCCGGCTGGCGCGGCGGCTGTCAACGCGAAACGTATCGTTATTGGCCTTTGCTGTGTTGGCCCTCTACCGTGGGAGTTAGCTGGGCGATCGCAGTCTACCTCCCGCTCCGGTTCCCTTCCGCTGAAGATGGGGCTATGGTAAAGCTAGACACCTGTTGCCCCAATGCTGCAAATCACGCCCCGTACCGCCATACCCCTCAGCGACATTGAGCTGAGTGCCGTTCGCTCCCAGGGGGCGGGGGGCCAAAACGTGAATAAGGTAGCCACCGCCATTCACCTGCGGTTCGATATCAACGCCTCCTCTCTGTCGCCGCTTTACAAAGAGCGCCTGCTGGCCCTCAACGACAGCTGCATCACCCAGGATGGCGTGATCGTCATCAAAGCCCAGCAGCACCGCACCCAGGAGCAAAACAAAGAAGACGCCCTCAACCGCCTCAAAGCGCTAATCAAAAGCGTCACTGTTACCCCAAAAAAGCGCAAACCGACAAAGCCGTCTAAAAGCGCTCAGAAAAAGCGGCTCGATAGCAAAACCAAGCGCAGCCAGATCAAAGCCCAGCGCGGCAACGTGCGGGATTAGGGTTCAGCCCAGGCCATCAACAGTAGAGTGGGCACTGCCCACCAGCCAAGAATTTAGCCTTAACACCAGGCTCAACTCATACAACCCCGATTTGCAAACGGTCAAACCATGCATAGTGCCAAGGGCGTGGCTTTACCGACGCGACCACAACCTTGCCCAGCAAAAACGATTGCCCTCATCAGTCGCAATGCACTACCTGAAAAATTGCGGTTAGCCCAGGAGGATTCGTTAAAAAGCCAACCTCGACGGTGTGTTGGGCGGGTGTAGCTTTGATGGCAAAGGCAATAGTCGCTGGCGGAGCAGGGCAGACGCAAAAAAAGGCGGATAGCACTTACGCTATCCGCCTTTCTAGCTAGCCAGAGCAAAGCCGTGGGCTAGGTGGCCCGATTAGCTGTTCGAGCCGGGCTCAGAGAACTCAGCATCGATCACATCGTCGCCGCCACCGGAGCTATCGCCGGGGGTAGCATCGGCACCGGGAGCGGCACCCTCGGCATCGCCACCGGCCTGCTGGTACAGGTTGGTGCTGATGCTGTACAGGGTTTGCTGCAGCTCGCCCGTGAGGGTTTTGATGGTGTCAAAGTCCTCAGCGGCGATCGCATCGCGCAGAGACTTGATCTGGCCCTCGGCTTTCTCTTTGTCGGCGGCGGGCACCTTGTCGCCCATGTCGCTCAGCTGCTTCTCGGCCTGGTAGGCCAGCGAGTCAGCCTGGTTCTTGAGGTCGATGTGCTCACGACGCTCTTTGTCAGCGGCGGCGTTGGCTTCGGCATCTTTCACCATGCGCTCGACCTCGTTCTCATCGAGGGTAGAGGCCCCAGAGATGGTGATGGTCTGCTCTTTGCCGGTGCCCTTGTCTTTAGCGGTGACATTCAGAATGCCGTTGGCATCGATGTCGAAAATCACTTCGATTTGGGGCACACCACGGGGAGCAGCCGGAATGCCAGAGAGCTGGAAGGTACCCAGGCTCTTGTTGTCGCTGGCCATTTCGCGCTCGCCCTGGAGCACTTTGATCTCCACGTTGGTCTGACCGTCTTGGGCGGTCGAGAACACCTCCGACTTCTTGGTGGGAATGGTGGTGTTGCGGGGGATCAGCTTGGTCATCACGCCGCCCAGGGTTTCGACACCCAGCGACAGGGGAGTGACATCGAGCAGCAGAATGTCTTTGACTTCACCTGCCAGTACGCCGCCCTGAATGGCCGCGCCCACAGCAACCACCTCGTCGGGGTTCACGGTTTCGTTGGGCTCTTTGTCGAGGGTGCGCTTGACTACATCCTTAATGGCCGGAATGCGGGTCGAACCACCCACCAGCACCACTTCGTCGATGGCGCTCTTGGCGATCTTGGCGTCTTTGAGCGCCTGCTCAACCGGAATGCGGCAGCGATCGATCAGATCGGCGCACAGCTCTTCAAACTTGGCCCGGGTCAGGGTCATCTCCAGGTGCTTGGGGCCGTCCTGGGTGGCGGTGATAAAGGGCAGGTTGATTTCGGCCTGGGTGACGCTGGAGAGCTCAATTTTGGCTTTCTCAGCGGCTTCGGTCAGGCGCTGTAGGGCCTGCTTGTCTTTGCGCAGGTCGATGCCTTCCATCTTTTGGAACTCAGCGGCCAGGTAGTCAACGATTTTCTTGTCGAAGTCGTCGCCGCCCAGGTGGGTGTCGCCAGAGGTAGCCAGCACCTCAAACACGCCGTCGCCTACTTCGAGAATGGAGACGTCGAAGGTTCCACCACCAAGGTCAAACACCAGGATGGTTTCATTGCTCTTGCGATCGAGACCGTAGGCCAGCGACGCGGCGGTAGGCTCGTTGATGATGCGCAGCACTTCGAGGCCAGCGATTTTACCGGCGTCTTTGGTGGCCTGGCGCTGGGAGTCGTTGAAGTAAGCAGGTACCGTAATTACGGCCTGGGTCACTTTTTCGCCCAGGTACTTGCCGGCATCGTCGGCCAGCTTGCGCAGAATCTGGGCCGAAATTTCTTCAGGCGAGAACTGCTGACCCGCTTGGGGACACTCAATTTTGACGTTGTTGCCCACGTTCGTCACTTTGTAGGCGACTTCGGTAGACTCGGTTTTGACCTCGTCGAAGCGACGGCCAATAAAGCGCTTGACTGAATAAAAGGTGTTTTCGGTGTTCATGACCGCCTGGCGCTTGGCAATCTGACCCACCAGGCGATCGCCGTTTTTGGCGTAGGCCACTACCGAGGGAGTGGTGCGAAAGCCTTCAGCGTTGGCGATAACGGTAGGTTTGCCCCCTTCCATGACGGCAACCACAGAGTTGGTAGTTCCTAAGTCAATTCCGACTACTTTACCCATGTTTTCTTTCTTTACTCCGGCTTGACAGCTATATCTATAGTGCTTGCAAAGCCTCTTTCTCTGAAGGAGGGGATACCGAACCGTGGAAGGCGGGGTGGAGTGGGGGGAGTGGGAGGGTGGATGGGTGGGCGGGTAAGGGACGAACTGAGCAGATCAATCGATCTGCGGGGGATGTTCGTCTAGTTTGACCCAAAGCCGTCTGACCCAGATGAGTTGGGGGCGATTTATTTTTAGAACAGCAATAGTTGCGCGGCCAATGGGCGTGTGTCCTATGACTTCGGTTGCATCTTCGCTCCAGCCGAAATGATCGTGCCAGTTTTGCTTTTGAGGATGAAAGAGGGCAACCTGGGCGTTAGTCTGTGGATCGAGGGCGGTTTGGCGAGTGGCCTTATACCGATTGCAGGATGGTCAGGAGAGACAAAGGTTGTCGAAACTCGTTGCTCCACCGGCTGAAACTGGCACGATGTGCTCAAATTCAAAGCTCAAATTCAAAGATCGTCGCTGTCAGTCTTTCTGCTGTGCGGCAGTAGGCGCAGCAGTGAGCAAAGCGCTGTCGAACCTGTTTTTGAAGACTGCTTGAAATGTATGCACTCACGAAGCCAACAGTTCCGTGCGGCCTAGCTGGTGGAGAGTGTAGCGCGACCTGGCTTTGAGAATATTGAGATGGTCAATGTGCTGCAAGAGTTGATCAAGTTGAGCCAGTTCTTCCTCTAAAAGCTGGCTTGCGGCATTGCGAGCCAACAGATCGTCTAACTCGGCCTGACTTGCTGGTGAGAGACTGCTCTCGGCAAGAGCTGCTAGTTCTTCAACGCTCAAGTTGATCAGCAGTTCAGGGTCATGATCGCCTGCCGTGAGCTGTTGATAGGTGCCTATATCTAACACCACGCCAACGCGATCGCCCGCTTCATTGGTGATGTATTGCACGTTTTGAGCCATGGCATTACCCCTGCCGCTTGAGCCGATTTTAGCGCGTCAGCATTGGGCAACCACTATTTCTTTTACATAGTAGATCTCTTGAAGACGCGGACAGCTATGTTACGCATAAGCTGTCGAGCAGCTAAATCGCATAATGGCTTCTGTGAAACCCATAACATAAGGCTTTCAGGGGTATTGTGCTAGTGCAGTTTGAATGCCTAACAGCTTACCCTAATTAACCTTAGTTTTTCCCTGGCGGGTCAGTAACCAGCGGTCAAAGGAGCGTTGGCTTTCACTGCTGCGTCGGCCAGCTAGCAGGCCTTCTATACCAATATGCTCGTCCAGGTCGGGCCATTCAATCGCGTAGCCATCACCCAGCAGTTGCCAATGGCTCCTTTCCTTAACGGTGCCGTGCAGCAGACGCGGATACCAGGTGAGGGGCACGGTCAGGCTCCGACCGTCGGCCAGTTCAACCATCAGCTTTTCGGAGTCTACAGAAACCGCTGCCGCAAGAGGTTCAGTCTCAAGGGTCAAAGTAGTCATGCCACGCCTCTAAAATCGCGTTTTGGTTAGCTTCAATGATCTTGGCAATCGTTGTGAGTTCGTGATCTTTGAAGCCTCGATTTTTCTCTAATCTAACCGGGCTGAGCCAGAACTTGGCGATCTGACGATCGCGCTTAGCGTGAACGTGGGCTGGTTCGCCTCGATCAGAGCTGAAGAAGATGAAACTATAGGGGCCAACCTGAAGCACTGTAGGCATAGCGGCAAATTAGACACACCCAAACGTTAATGCTGGTCAAACGTGAAAGGTTAACCTTTCACCAGGTTTTGCTTGCCTAAAGCGGTGAGGTGCAGGTTGGCGATCGCTCGTCTATAAATCACAACTAGCCCCTGCTCTGCCAAGCCCTCCAGCAATCGCTGGCGATCGTAGGCGGGCACCCGGCGGTGAATCTGGTCGGGGTGAATTCTGCCGCCCAGGCACGATCTGAGCACCAGCAGCTCGTCGGGGGTGACGGGCCACACCGACAGACTGAGCCTGAGCAGGGTTTTGCCCGTCAGCGTGAGGCCAAACTGGGCGATGTCGTGGTTGTAGTCAAGCCAGCCGCGATCGCGCAGGGTTTGGCAGGCCCGCTCTCGCTGGCGCAGCGAGCTTTTTTGCTCGATCGGCAGGGCGGTGAGAGCGATGCAGGTGCCGCCAGCGGCCTGGAGCTGCTGCAAAATCGCCAGCTCAAGAGAGGATGGGGCTAGAGAGGTTGTCTGGGTCGCACTCATCAGGGCCGAAAATGGTGGGGTTATCCTGAAACGATTGGCGTGGGGTGAAGTGTAATGGAAGGGGGCGGAACAATGGCGCGGAGCTGAACTCGGCCATTGTGCGCTAGTTCATAGTAACTAGTTTTACCATGCCGTCTGCATCTTACCCACTGTGACCGCTGCTGTGTCTTTGAATTCTCAAACCTACCTGGGGCACAACCAGGAAGCCTACCAGGAGCTGCGACTGGCTCTGCAACTCAACCTGCGACGGCAGCTGCTAATTGCCGTCTGCGACGATGTGGCCCTGCAAGAACAGCTGGCCCAGCGTCTGGAGGCCAACTTTAGCCCTCTGCCCGAGACGGTGCCTCTGGCCCCCGAGGTGAGGGCGCGGCAGTTTACCCTGGTAACGCTGCGACTGAGCGGCGATCGCCCCGACCTGGTGCGCGAGGTGCTGCTGTGGCTCAAGCAGCAGCGGCGGCTCCAGAGCAGCTTGCCGACCACGCCAGTGTTTCAAATTGTCGGGGTTGACCAGCTAACGCGCCAGTCGCCCACGGTGCAAAATCGGTTTTTGGCTTCGCTGATTCGCGTCGATGCCCTGCTGACCCAGCTCGACTGTCGGCTGCTGGTGTGGGTGCCGCGTCCCTGGCTGGGTAAAATTCGCCAGTCGGTGCCGGGGTTCTGGCGATCGCGCAGCGGCCTGTTTGAGTTTGTGGGTGAACCCAGCCCCCTGACAGCCCCGACCGCAGCCCCGGTGGCCAAGCGCGATGCAGCCCCAGCGACTGCCAGCCCAGCGACCGAGCCTCCCGGCCTCTGGCGGGTGCTGCGCGATGACCTCGCCACTTTCGAGCAGCCGATTCCGCCTACCGCAGCGGTCAAATCGCCCCCTCCTTCTCCCCAGCCAAAGCCTGCACAGCCGCCCGCTCAAAAGCCTGACTCCAAGCCAGCTGCACCCATCGATCTGCCTACGTTTTTAGATGCGGCGGCAGCCAGAGCGCTAGAGCCGACTCAGCCCGCTGATCAGCACGGGGGCCAAGAGCAGGGCGCAGGGCCGGGCATATTTTCAAGTGTGATTATGCCGCCTGTGGGCGCTACCGCCGCTGAAACCCTGGCGGCACTGCAGCGGGCCGAGCCCATTTTGCCTGCAACCGCCTCAACCGCCGCCGAGGCCGCCCCAGCCAGCCCCGACGAGCGGCGATCGCCCGATGCCCTGCAGCTGCCCCCAGACCTGGCTCAGGATGCCGAATTGGTTAACCTGTGGCGCTATGTTCAGGGTTTAGTTGACCAGCAGGCGGGGCCGTTGACCCTGGCGCGGGCCTACCTGGCCCTGGGTCAGATGGGGCGCGATCGCCTTGCGGTAGATGCTCCCGCCGCCAGCGTACTGGATTTTGCCATGGCGGTGTACGATCGCGCGATCGCAGGTCTGCCCGAGGGCAGCACCGACTGGTGCGACGCCCTCAACGACCTGGCCAGCCTCTACTGGCTCCAGGGTCAGCAGGCGGGCATGATCGACCCCGCCCCCTGGCTGCGGCGCAGCGCTCAAACCTACGAAAAAGCGCTCCAGGGCAGTCAGGGAACCATCCCGGCCGACACGCTGGGGCGAATTGCTGGCAACCTGGGCACGGTCTACGGGCTGCTGGCCAATCTGGAGGACCCATTACCCTGCCTGCAAAAATCGGTAACGGCCTATCAAACCGCTCTGGAGCACAGCCCGGCGGCACAATCGCCCATCGACTACGCCAACCTGCAAAACAGCCTGGGGGCGATTCACTGGCGGCTGGCCCAGCACGATGACCCCCAGCACCACCTACCCCTGGCGATCGCCGCCTACAGCGAGGCCCTGGCCCACCGCACCGCCCCCGAGGCCCCGCTCGAATACGCCATGATTCAAAACAACCTGGGCATTGCCTACTGGAGCCTGGCCCAGCACCAGCAGCCGATATTTTTGCTCGAACGGGCGATCGCCGCCTACCAGAGCGCCCTCCGGCACCGCACTGTCGAGGCCGCCCCGGCTGGCTGTGCCGCCACCGCCAACAACCTGGGCACCGCCTACTGGGATCTGGCTCAGCAGGTCGATCCGAAGGGCAAGAGCCAGCCTCAGGCACAGGACCATGACCAAAATTCAGGGAATGACCGCCTGACCGCCCTGCAACAGGCTGTTGCCGCCTACGAACTGGCTCTGATGGCGGCTGAAACCGCTCTGCGAGAGTCGCCTTCCCCCAACCTGGGGTTTGACCTTTGGGCCACCTGCCACAGCGCCGGAGTCGTCCACGACCAGCTCGCCCAGACCCTGCCTGAAACCCAGAACGAAGCCCGCGAGCATCATCTAGACGCGGCCCTGCGCCACTACCTGCTGGCCTACGAAGGCTGGCACGACAGCCCCCACCAGATGGAGGTGCTGATTACCGCTCTGGTTTACAACGCTCACCTCACCTTTGAAATTTTCGGTATTCCCGGTCAGCAGGCGGTGCTCTCGAAGCTGCCGGGTGAGCTGCTGCCTCAGGTGTTGCGGCGGCTTTAGGGGCGTAGATGGGTGGATGGGTGGGAGGGTGGATGGGTGGTGCTCCCTGAGCGAAGTCGAAGGGGTGGGTGCGTGAGTGCGTGGGTGCGTGAGCGGGTAGGGTGGGTTAGACCTCAAATTGACTTTGGGTGAGCCGATTCCCTCGGCTAGGGCCGTAACCCACCATTCAGGGAACGGGCTACCAAGCTAAAATCGCCAATCCAAAATCCAAAATCATTAAGTTCCGTCGCGTCTGGCTTCTCAAGGGCAAAGCCTTGCATAACAATGGGAGGCGTACTTAACGGTTTGCAACATCCCGCCAGAGCGCTGCTTTCGTCGGGGTGAAGGAAAGACTATGGCCTACTACTGGTTCAAAGCGTTTCACATTATTGGCGTGGTGGTGTGGTTTGCCGGGTTGTTTTACCTGGTGCGCCTGTTTATTTACCACGTTGAGGCCGAGGCGGAGCCAGAACCGGCCCAGAGCATTCTCAAGAAGCAGTACACCGTAATGGAGAAGCGCCTTTACGGCATTATTACGACCCCCGGTATGGTGGTGACGGTGGCGATGGCGGTGGGGCTGCTGGTGCAAATGCCGGAGTACCTCAAAGACGGCTGGATGCACGCCAAGCTCGGCCTGGTGGCCCTGCTGCTGGCGTACCACTTTTACTGCGGTCGGCTGATGCGGCGGCTGCATCGGGGTGAATGTCAGTGGTCGAGTCAACAGCTGCGGGCGCTCAACGAGGCCCCGACCCTGCTGCTGGTGGCGATCGTTATGCTGGTCATCTTTAAGAACAACTTCCCTACTGGGGTGACGACCTGGCTGATGGTGGGGCTGGTGGTGTTTATGGCCGCAACGATTCAGCTCTACGCCCGCAAGCGGCGGCTAGACAAAGAAAAAGAGGCTCTGAGTGCTGCCCCAGAGGCCCTGCAAAATTCCTGAATGTGTTAATCGTCCCTGGGCCAAGCCGGCAATGCTTGGATGCTAACCCAATGAGGGCCCATGAGGAAGATAAGATCAATGAGCAAATGGGAGCACTGGCTGTTGCCAGGGATATTAGCGGCTGTTGGGGTGCCTTTTTTAATTGCTGGGGGAGTTATTCGGATTGTCTTGCCCCGGACGATCGCTACTCATGCTCAGGAGGTGGCCCGACTGCCGGTAGCCACTGCCGATACGCTCAATGAGCGAGGGGCGCGGGTGCTGCTGGAGGGCTGGGTGAGCGATCGCACCGCCCCCAGCGATCGCCCGCCCCTGGTGGCCTACAAAGAGTACCAGCGGGTGCGCCGCGACGGCGAGTGGGAGTGGGACAACGTGCGCAGCTACACCCCTACCCTGTGGGTGCAAATTCCGGGGGGCGAGGTGGAGATTATGGCGGCGTACAGCCTGCGCTCGACGGCTTCCAAGGTAGAAGACGGTCGCAATCGCGTTTACGAAGGGTTTCAGGCTGAGGATCCGGTCTTGGTGTTGGGCACGCTGACTATCGCTGGCGACAGCCCCGTGGTAGGGGAGGCCCAAATCGGCTTTGAAACCAAGGCCGACTATCTAGTCACGCTAAACCGTGAACAGTTCACTGCGCGCTGGCTGGGGCTGCTGTTTCTGGTTTTGGGCAGCCTGCTCACCCTGGGGGCCGGGGTGACGGCCTACCTGATCTGGCGCGGGCACATCAACCTCTTTGCCGATTCCTAAAGCACGGAGGAGACGGGACCGGCGATCGCCGCTAAACTACACCAAATTTTTATCGGTGCAGCACCGCAGAAATGCCACATTAGGGCGTAATACCTTAACTCACCCTGGGGCTCGCTAATGCACAATCTGGAGCTGCTGCGATCGGGCCAGCTGAATGATGCTCGGCGGCTGGCTCTGGCCGCAGACCTGACCACCTTCCCCGAAGAAATTCTTGAGCTGGCCGATAGCCTCGAAATTCTCGATCTGTCTAACAACGCCCTCACCACCCTGCCCGACAGCTTTGCGAAGCTGCACAACCTGCGGGTCGTGTTTTTAAACAACAACTGCTTTGAGGCGGTGCCCGAGGTGCTGGCCCAGTGCCCCAGCCTCTCGATGATCGGCCTTAAGTCCAACCAGATTGCTACAGTGCCCGCCGAGGCGGTGCCGCCCCAAACCCGCTGGCTAATTTTGACCGACAACCGCCTGCGATCGCTGCCTGATGCGATCGGCCACCTGCCCCACCTGCAAAAGCTGATGCTGGCAGGCAATCGGCTGCAGGCCCTGCCCGAGACGATGGCCGCCTGTCAAAACTTAGAACTCATTCGCATTGCCGCCAACCAGCTTGACCATCTGCCCCCGTGGCTGCTCAGCCTGCCTCGACTGAGCTGGCTGGCCTACGCGGGCAACCCCTTCAGTCAGGGAGCGGCGGTTGGCTCAACCGTCCTACCGCAAATTCCCTGGGCCGATCTGAGCCTGGGGGAGGTACTGGGCCAGGGTGCCTCTGGCGTGATTTCGGGCGGGCTGTGGCGGCAGCCCCGGGGCCAGCTGCCGGTAGCGGTCAAGCTCTTCAAGGGAGCCATCACCAGCGACGGCCTGCCGGAGGACGAGCTGCGGGCCTGCATAGCAGCCGGATCGCACCCGCACCTGATTGGCCCCCTGGGGCAGGTGGTTCAGCATCCCGAACAAAGGCATGGCCTGGTGCTCCCCCTGGTGCCTGACACCTACCAGGTGCTGGGCGGCCCCCCCAGTCTGGAGAGCTGCACCCGCGATATCTACCCTGCCCATACCGAATTTGCGCTGGCGGTCGTCCTGGCGATCGCCCGTGGGGTGGCTGCCGCCGCCGCCCATCTGCACAGTCGGGGCATTCTCCACGGCGATTTGTACGCCCACAACACGCTGGTTAATCCGGCGGGAGACGCTCGCCTCAGCGATTTTGGGGCCGCCAGTTTTTATGACCCCGCCGATCGCGCTATAGCCCCAGCCCTGGAACGGCTAGAGGTGAGAGCCTTTGGCTGTCTGCTCGAAGATCTGTGCGATCGCTGCCCGTCTGCCCACCCTCTCCGTGCGCTCCAGCAGGCCTGCATGCAGCCCGACGTGCAGGCGCGCCCCAGTTTTGCAGAAATTTTGGCTGAGCTAGCGGCATTCACCGCCTAGGGCCGGGGGCAGAACCGCCGCCCTCGCTCGACGTGAGGGCGAGAACGTAGCGATCGCTACCTGAGCAAAAGCAGCCGCTGGGATAGTTGCCCCCACCTGCAAAAATGGGTATTCTCATGCCCAAGGCTTAGAAGCATAAGCTTAGGCAGCGAGGCTATGGGCCTGGCCATCGGTTGGCCGCACTGCAAGCATGGGTGCAAGTTTTGAACCATCTAAACGCTGCTGGTGAACACCAGCCCTCCGGCGGCCTGACGGCGCAGGTATTTTTGGCCTATGCTGCCGAAGACGGCCCTAAAGCCGCGCGGTACGGGTCGGTTTCCCCTGCCGCTACGCCCGCCGCCGCCACTATCAATGCCCTCAGTCAACTGCTGAGCGAGGCCCAGGTCGCCTACTGGGAATGCCCCCAGCCCTGGCCTAAGGCCGTTGACCCAGAGTCGGCCATATCTCGCGCTGCCGAATCGTGCGACAACTACCTGCTGGTGATCACGCCGCGTTCTTTGGCCGATGCGCTTTGCTTGCAGGGGCTGCTGTTTGCCATCAGCATGCACAAGCGGATTGTGCCGGTACTGGCTGAAACCGTACCGGCCAACCGCCTGCCCGAGCCGCTGCAGACCCTAGAGGCTATTGACCTGCGTGCCAGCCAGCCGCCGCTGGCTCAAACTGACGAGGGCCGTCAGCTGCTGCAAACGCTGCACCACCAGGCTAACCACTACCAGACGCACACCCAGCTGCTGGTCAAAGCCCTACACTGGGAGCGGCAGCGGCGCGACCCGGCCCTGCTGTTGCAGGGAAAAGAACTGGCCGCATACCAGCGCTGGCTAGCCGAGGCCAACCGGCGATCGCAGCCCCAGCCGATTCAGCTCCAAACCCTGTACGTGACCGAAAGTAACCGTCACTGGGGCGATCGCGGTAATGTTGTCACCCAGGGCGGTGGCTGGCTCAAGCGCTGGCTAGAGTAGCCGACCTAGCTAGAGGCGCTGGTGTAAAACCGCAGGGCAAAGCGCCAGAAGCGGTTCGCTACCACCAGCAGCACCAGCGCCAGCAGCGTCGAGGCCAGCAGCCATCCGCGCCCGCCCTGGCCCAGCATGGTCTGGGCCGGTACCGTGGTCAAAAACGCCACCGGCACCACAAAGGTAAAAAACACTCGATACGCCACTGGGTAGGCCGCGATCGGGAACCGTCCGGCCTCCAGCAGCCCCCGCAGTACCTCAGTGACGTTGTAGATTTTGACAAACCAGATGCTAGTCGCCCCCAGCATAAACCACAGGCTATAGAGGGTAATCGCCCCCAGGGCCAGGGGCACAATCGCCAGCCCGTAGTCGGCCCAGCCCAGCCCCAGACGACTGCCGCCGTAGCCAATCATCACCAGCCCAAAGGCCACGTCGGGCAGCCCCCAGGGCGAAATAATCCGGGTCGAAAGCCAAAACTGCGAGCTGATTGGCTTCAGCAGTACAAAATCGAGGGTGCCCTGCTGCACCTGGTTGACAATTTTGTTCAGGTTTGGAATCAGCACCATCGCTGAGAACCCCTGCAGCACGGTGAAGAGGCCCAGCACCAGCAGCGCCGCCTCCCAGCTCCAGCCCTCAAACTCGTAGCCGGTGCGGTAGAACAAGAACAGGCCAAACAAACTGCCCGCCAGCCCGCCTAGGCTAATCAGCGCGGTGACCAAAAAATTGAGCCGATACTCCAGCTCGGCAGCGATCGCCGTACTCCAGAACAGCCTCAGCACCTTCAGATAGCGTTCCATCAGGCCCCCATCCCCGAGTATTGCTTCAGCCCCTGTCGCCACAGCCAGCGGTTGAGCGCCCAAAACAGCGCCGACCACAGAATCATGGCCGCAAACCCCCGCACCACGTTCTCAGGCCGATTGATCAGCAGGCTGGCCGGAAAGTAAATCAGGTAGGGGAAGGGCGTCCACAGCACCACCTCGCGCACCGTATCGGGAAACAGCGACAGCGGGGCCACCATGCCCGACAGAAAGGTGTAGAGCAAAAACCAGAACTGCTCCAGGGCGCTGGCCCGCTCCGTCCAAAAGGCGGCCAGGGCAAAGGTGTACTGCATCAAAAACCGCAGGCAAAAGGCCAGCATAATGGCCAGCAGCCCCAGCAGCAGGTTGTCGAGCCGGGGCCACCAGGCAGCGTAGGGGTAGAGCAGCAAAAACAGCCCCACCAGCAAAAAGGCGAAGGGCAGGCGGGCAAACCGCTCCGATACGTGACTAAAGAAGTGCCGCCAGGCCGGGTCTACGGGCTGCAGCAGGTAGGGCGACAGCCTGCCCTCCACTACCTCGCGCTCAAACTCCCAGATCACCCAGACCACGGTAAACTGGCGCACCAAAAACACCGCCAGGAAGTACCGCACCAGATCCGTCGGGCTGAGGTTAAACTGGTCGCCCTGGGCTGCCTCCACCCACAGCCCCATCAAAATCAGCGGAAACGTGCCCGAGAGCACCCAAAACACCAGCTCAGCCCGGTATTCCACCATATAGGCGTAGTACACCGACAGCATGACGCGGGATATCTTTAGCGCTCGTTTCAGCATGGGAAATTTCCTACTGGCTTGATCCTACCAGGACGCCACGGATTACCTCTGAGGTTTGAGGAAGCGGCGGTCTGCCCTAGGGCATAAATATTCAAAGATTAATGTAATTGCAAAGGTGCCTTAACCTCTGGCGACCAAAGAAAGGGTATTCTTGAATAGTATTCGGTAACTTTAGATACAGAATTTTTGGGAATCATTATGATGTCTACTCAAGATCAGGCCCGTCGCCTTTTGGTCCGCAATCGTCAGCAGCAGCAGAACCGCCGCGCCACTATGCTAGGGCGCTCGACGGAAGAGGTGCTACCCCCCGAGACTCAGCGGTAGATCTGATACCAAACCTCACATCAATACCCCCGAGGGCGTAGCACGCTACGCCCTCGGGGGTATTGAGTTTTGACCGGAGTTTGCTGAATCAAATTTTGTCTGGCAGTCGGTTTTAAACCGCTAACTTAATCTGGCATTAACCCAGACCATGTCTCTGGCCGACATGATGAAACTTGAACCAATCCAGCATTTCTACAGAAATGCGGTTCGCACCTGACTCACATCCACCAGCCCGGCTCAGCCGGGCTTTTTTGTGCTTGCCTCCTATTAACTCGCCACCGTCAACGAACGTTGTGCCAAACTGAGGGACGATATGTCTGTCCACCTCTGCCTGCGGTTCCGTTCTACGCCTGGGGTTTGAGCCTGACGTTGCTAATCACGAACCTGCTCTCTGGCAGAGTTGGCATTCGAGTGAGCTTGACCCGCAGGTTTTGGGGTGGCACATCGTACTCGATCTCATTGACCAAAAAGCCCAGCACCTGATTCATCACTTGAATCGTTAGCCATTCCCCAGCACAGCGATGGTTTTTGTAGTGGTCGCCGCCGCCTTGAGGGATAAAGTCAAAAGCGCTGCCGTCCCAGTGAGTAAACCGCTCAGGCCGAAATTCCTCCGGCTTTTCCCATAGATCAGCGTCATGGTTGGTGCCATAGAGGTCGAGCAGCACCAGCGTTTCGTCAGGAAAACGGTAGTCTTGCCAATCAAAGGCCTGCTGGGTGCGCGCCGCCGCAAAGGGAAAGAAAGGGTAGAATCGCCGCACTTCCTGAGTAAAAAGGGTGGTGTAGTCGGCTTGATTAGCCTGTAGCTTTTGGCGGCAGTCGGGGTGCTGGTGCAGGGCCAAAGCCGCAAACACAATGTAGCGGCCAATGGCGACAGTAGGGCGCAGCACGTTGAGCAGGTCTACAGCAGCTACAGCAGGGCTAAGCAACCTGTCGTTGGCATCTTGGCTGTGGGCGAAGGCGGCGGCGGCCGTATGCTCGGGTGCTTGCAGCCGCCCGGCGCGAATATCTTCGATTAGGCCAGCCAGCCAGGCCTCAAGTCGCTTGCGGGCCTGCACCCCCTGCACGTGCCTAAACCCCAGGGCAGCGGCGCTATCGATTAGAGCCGCCATTTCTAGGGTGCGCTGGGCCACGTCAGCTTCTGCCAGCGGCACCCCTGACCAATTGCAGACGGCCCGACAGAGAATCTCATTGATTTGGTCAAACAGCACAATTTGATCCTGCTGCTCCCACTGTTGGGCGTACTCGCGGCAGTGGTGTAGCACCAGATCCCCGATCTGCTGTAGCCGGTCGGGGGTCATTAGCCCCATAAAAATCTGCTTGCGCTGGCGGTGGGCTGCGCCATCGAGCCCTTGCACACCGCCTTCACCCAGCAGGGTCTTTTTCATGCGCTGGGGAGCGGCATTTTTACGGGAAAACTTTTCGGTGTCATAGAACACCTCAGCAGCTGCTTTGCCCCGCATGCAGATTGTTTTTTCGAGTCTCAGACGGGTCTGAAAAATATCGGTATGCAGGCGATCGCAGCGTTTAGAAATAAACTCGTAGCCGTCAAACAGCAGACCTAGTGTACTATCGATAACTGGTTCAGCAGGAATATTTGTCATAGTTTTAAATCTCGGTGAGGAGCTGCGATTGGGTTAGCCGCTATTTGGGTAATCCAATCGCAGGTACGAACCGCAACTGGGGGAGTCCAGCCGCATTGATTTTTCAGAGTTTGCCCTCAGGTCGCCCTGGTGGACTGCTTTTTGCGCCTAGGCTCCAACCACAACACCGCCGTTGGGGTGCAGCACCTGCCCGGCCATATAGGACGCATCCTCGGAAGCTAGAAAGACAAAGCTGGGTGCAACTTCTTTGGGCTGACCGGGGCGCTGCATGGGCACCTGTTTGCCAAAGTTTGACACATCGTCTCCCTCAAAGGCATCGGGAATAAAGGGCGTCCAAATCGGGCCGGGGGCAACGCCGTTGACGCGAATGCCTTTCTCTAACATGGGGCCTGCGAGGGAGCGGGTAAAAGCCAGAATGGCTCCCTTGGTGGTGGAGTAGCTCAACAGGCTTGCATTGCCTTTATAGGCGTTGATCGACGTGGTGTTGATGATGGCGCTGCCGGGCTGCATGTGGGGTGTCGCAGCCTTGGCAAAGTAGAACATGGCGAAGATATTGGTGGCAAACACATCGCCCAATCGAGCCGCGTCGATTTCGTCTAGGCTAGGCTCTTGATACTGAACGGCTGCGTTGTTCACCAAAATATCGAGTTTGCCGAACTCTTTGACCACTTTTTGAACAGCCTCGTGGCAAAACTGCTCATTGCGAATATCGCCTGAAATCAGCAGGCATCGTCGTCCGTACTGCTCAACCGCCTGCTGAGTTTCCTGGGCATCTTCGTGCTCGTCAAGGTAAACAATGGCTACGTCGGCTCCTTCTTTGGCGTAGTAAACCGCCACCGAGCGACCAATACCGCTGTCGCCGCCGGTAATCAACGCCGCTTTATCTTGAAGTTTGCCGCTGCCTTTGTAGTTAGGATCGTCGTACTGCGGTCTGGGCACCATTTCTGACTCTAGGGCAGGAGTGCGATCTTGGGTTTGAGCCGGAATTTGATCAGGGGTAATCGTCATAGGTTATCTCCGTTTGGGGTCTGTTTTTAAGTCCGAGTAAGTGCAAAAACTTGATCATGCTAGCCATAGCTACTTGGGTAGCAGAATTGAGCGGCTAGCTTAGGAGAAATCTCGGTCAAGAACTGAGGAATTCTGATCAAAACACACTCGAATTCCACAGTAGAATCTGGCCCCACTGTAACGACTGAAAATACGTCGGGTTATCTTCCCTTAGGTTGAACCCATTCTTGAACTCACAAGTCAAGTTCGCAATTCGCTTTGGACATTTTTGAAAGCAGTTAAGCGTCTGTTAAGAACAGTAGGGATGTTGCAACAAATCGTCAAAAAATAGACTGAGCGATCGCCCCAAAGCCTGCAAAATATATGCCTGTGGGCAGAGGGCTGAGAGAGTTAATCTGTCTTAAGATATAAATTGATAAAGCACAGTTACATTACGTTCAGGTGCTGAGCATTCTTGAGAGTAAGCCACCAACTTAAACGCAACATTAAGAGCAACATTGGTTTCAAGCGCTGCTGAACATAGGCTGTGATGAAGTTACACCTGTCTTATTTAGAGCCTTATCTACAGCCTAAGACGTATGGCATAGCGTTTTTCAGCGTCGGGCTGGCGCTGCTGCTGATGTGGGCGCTCGACCCTATCGCCGACATGGTCATGACCCCGTTTTTGCTGTTTTTGGGGGCGGTAGTGGCCGCCGCTTGGTGGGGCGGGGTGGGGTGCGGCCTCTTGACCACAGTACTATCTACAGTGGTCAGCACCTATTTTTTCATTCTGCCTGAGTATTCCTTCAGCCTAGACACCGCAGCAGCTGTTCGCCTGACGGTGTTTGGTGCTCAGGGTGTTGCTATCAGCGTGCTTTGCGGTTCGCTGCGGGTCGCTCAGCAGCGTCTGGAGCGCAGTTTGCTCAAGCTGCAGGCAAGTGAAGCGTCTCTGGGTCACACCAACCAGTGGGTAACGGCTATTTTAGAGAGCATTACCGAAGGGTTTTATGCGCTCGATGTGCAGTGGCGGTTTGTCTACGTCAATCCCCAGGCGCTGCGTTTATTTGAGCGCCCCCTCAAAGATTTGCTGGGCCACTCTATTTGGGAGGTGCTGCCCGACTTAGAGGGCACCACCATGGGTGACGCCTTTCGGCAGGTGATGGCCACGCGGCGATCGCTGGTGGTTGAATCTGCGGGCATCGTTCACCCCGAGCGCCTGTTTGAGATGCACATGAACCCGCTGGCCAACGGACTGGCGGTTTATTTTCGCGACCTGACCGATCGCCGCCAGCATGAGCAGCAGCTCCGGCAGCAAATGCAAATGCTGGACCTGGCCAACGACAGCATTATGATTCGAGAGCTAGACAGCGCCACCATTACCTACTGGAACCAGGGGGCGGCGCGCTGCTACGGCTGGCCGGCGGCAGAAGCGATTGGGCAGTCGGCAACGGTACTGCTGAAAACCGTTTTGCCAGAGCCGATGGACGCGATTCGGGCGGCCATTTTGCAGGAGGGGCACTGGGTGGGAGAGCTGGTGCAGACGACCCGCAGCGGCCGCACGGTGATTATGAGCAGCCGCTGGACCCTGCAGCAGACTCCGGTGGGGCAGCCCAATGCCATTCTCGAAATTAACTACGACATCACCGAGCAAAAGCAGACCGAGGCCGCCCTGCGCAAGAGCGAACTCCACTTTCGCACGCTGGCTAACTCGATGCCGCAAATGTTTTGGACGGCTCGGCCCAATGGTCAGCTAGAGTACTGCAACCAGCGCTGGTACAACTACACGGGGCTAACCGCCGCCCAAAGTTTTGACCAGGGCTGGCTTGCAGTACTGCACCCCGACGACCAAAAGCGCTGCCAGGCCGCCTGGGCAGAGGCTCTGCAGATGGGGCAGCCGCTGGCGCTCGAAGCCAGACCGCTGCGGGCGGCGGATCGTCAGTACCGCTGGCACCTGGTGCGGGTGTTTCCGCTCCAGGGGGAGGGGGGTGAGGTGCTGCGCTGGTTTGGCTCATCGACGGATATTCACGACCAGAAGCTGGCGCTGGTGGAGCGCGATCGCGCCCTGGCCCAGGAGCGAGTAGCCCGCACCGAGGCCGAGGCCGCCAACCGCATCAAAGACGAGTTTTTGGCCATGCTCTCCCACGAGCTACGCACGCCCCTCAACCCAATTTTGGGTTGGGTGTCGCTGCTGCGATCGCGCTCCCTAGACTCAGCCACCCAGGCCCGCGCCCTTGAAACCATTGAGCGCAACGCTAAAGTTCAGGCCGAGCTGATTGAAGACCTGCTAGATGTATCGCGGATTTTACGAGGCAAGCTGACGTTGGATATTGCCACTGTAGAGTTGGCCAGCGTGATCAACGCGGCCCTGGAGACAGTGCAGCTGTCGGCGCAGGCCAAAGCCATTGCCCTGCGCACCGACTTTGACCCGGCGGTGAGGCCTATCTCGGGAGACCGCAACCGACTACAGCAGATTGTGTGGAACCTGCTCTCGAATGCGATTAAGTTCACCCCCGAGGGGGGTGAGGTCTCCGTCAGGCTTTGCCAAGATGGCACCTACGCCACTATTGAGGTGCAGGATACGGGCCAGGGCATTAGCGCCGATTTTTTACCCCACGTGTTTGAGCAGTTTCGCCAAGCTGACAGCAGCAGCACCCGCGCCTATGGGGGTCTGGGCCTGGGTCTGGCGATCGTGCGCTACCTGAGTGAGCAGCACGGCGGCCAGGTGTCGGTGACGAGCCCCGGCGAGGGGCAAGGGTCAACCTTTACGGTGCGGCTGCCCCAGCACGAGGGCGCGTCGCTGTCGTTGCCGCCGCCCGTTCACAATAGCCACACTAGCCTGGCTGGGCGACGGGTGTTGGTCATTGATGACGACTTCGATTCGCTGGATCTGCTGACGGCGCTGCTCGAAGACTATGACGTGGAGGTGCTGACGGCCTGCTCCGCCGAGGCCGGTTTGCAGTTGGTCACCCAGCACCATCCCGATGTGCTGATCAGCGATATCGGCATGCCCGACCAGGACGGTTTTATGCTGATTCGTGCCCTGCGGCAGCGGCCCGAGGCCGAGGGCGGCAAGATTCCGGCGATCGCTCTCACGGCCTATGCCGGGGATCAAAACCGCGATCGCGCCCTGGCCGCAGGGTTTCAGCGTCACTTGACCAAACCGATCGATCTAGAGGAGCTGAGCCGTACCCTGGTCGAGCTGATCCACAGCGGCAAGGCCTAGGGCATGTCCTCAATTCTGGCTAGCAGTCCTGGATGCCAAGTCTTGCCACGCCCGACCCAACAACAGGCGAGGGGCTGTAGTCCTTGGTTTTTAAGCATTCAGCAGCTAGTTGATGACAGCCCCTAGGGCTAGACTCAGATCACCGCCGCTGGCCCTAACCGACATATTCCCCAATTTAGTTCAAGGAAAACCGATGAAAATTTTGATGGTTCTCACCTCCCACGACCAGCTAGGCAATAGCGGCCAAAAAACCGGCTTTTGGCTAGAAGAATTTGCCGCCCCCTACTATGTCTTTAAAGACGCCGGGGCCACCATTACTCTGGCGTCGCCCCAGGGCGGACAGCCGCCCCTCGATCCCAAAAGCGACGCCCCCGATGCCCAAACCGAGGCTACTAAGCGCTTTAGACAAGACCACGACGCCCAGGCGGCGCTGGCTCACACCGCCGTGCTGGCCAACGTCACCGCTGACGATTACGATGCCGTGTTCTACCCCGGTGGCCATGGCCCCCTGTGGGATCTGGCCGAAGATGCCCACTCGATCGCGCTGATTGAAGCCTTCTACGGCGCGGGCAAGCCTGTAGCCGCCGTTTGCCACGCCCCTGGAGTACTGCGCCATACTAAATCGCCCGATGGGTCGCCCCTGGTGCAAAACAAACCCGTGACGGGTTTTGCCAACAGTGAAGAAGCCGCCGTGGGCCTCACCGATATCGTGCCCTTTTTAGTCGAAGACGTGCTGACGCAAAACGGCGGCCAGTACTCTAAAGCCGACGACTGGCAGTCCTATGTGGTCCGCGATCGCAACCTGATCACCGGCCAAAACCCCGCGTCTTCAGAGGCGGCGGCCCGCGCCCTGCTCGAGCAGCTCAGCCCGACCGGCCAGCGGGTGTAAGCGTTACGATCGCCCCTGCGTCAGCTCAAGCACCGCCTTCACCAGCTTTTCTGGATCGAGGGGTTTGCTCAGGTGGCGCTGGTAGCCGCTGGCCAGCGACTGCTGCTGGTCTTCGTAGCGCGCGTAGGCGGTGAGCGCGATCGCCGGGATAGCTCCCCCTTGATCGGGGGGCAGCGCCCGAATTTGCTGAATTAGGCTGTAGCCGTCGATTTCGGGCATACCGATGTCGCTGATTAGCACGTCGGGCCGCCAGGTTTTGAGCGTTGCCAGCGCCTCGGTAGCCGAGCCCACCGTCACCACCTCAGCCCCGTACTGCCCCAGCAGCACCGTCAAAAACTCGCGCGTATCGGCTGAGTCATCCACCGAGAACACGCGAATACCGCTGAGGTCGAGGGCGGGCTGGGGTAGGGCAGCGGCGGAGTCGTCTGCGGCCTCCGGGGCCAGCTGGGGCAGCCGCACCGTAAAGGTTGCCCCCTGTCCTTCACCGGGGCTGTGGGCGGTAATGGTGCCGCTGTGGATCTCGACCAGCTGCCGCACGATCGCCAGGCCCAGGCCCAGACCGCCGTGCTTGCGAGTAATCGAAATATCTTCCTGCCGAAACGATTCAAACAGGTGGGGCAAAAAGTCTGGGCTGATGCCAATGCCGGTATCGTTAACGCTAATTTCGGCCTGGTCGGAGTGCGATCGCAGAATGACCGTGATCTGACCGTTCTCAGGCGTAAATTTGACGGCGTTAGAGAGCAGATTTCCTACAATTTGCTGCAGGCGGGCGGCATCTCCCGCCACGCGCACCGTGCGGTCCAGGTCGAGCTGTAGGGCAATTGATTTAGCCGCTGCCGCTGTCTTCACCGTTTCTAAGGCTGACTCAACCACGCCAGCCAGATTGATCGCCATAGGAGTGAGATGCAGCTTGCCGCGCAAAATTCTGGCCAGATCGAGCAGGTCATCTACCAGCTGAGCCTGCAGCTGGGCATTGCGCTCAATGGTGGCCAGGGCGCGCTTGGTCTTATCGCTGTCAAAGCTGCGGGATTGCAGCAGCTTCGACCAGCCCAAGATGGGGTTCAGCGGCGACCTCAGCTCGTGGGAGAGCACCGCCAAAAACTGATCCTTGAGCCGGTTGGCCTGCTCGGCCTCTTCGCGGGCTACTCGCTCGCGCTGCAGCAGCTGTTCGCGCTCCTGCTCGCTCTGCTTCAGCGCTGTGATCTCGGTAAACCCGCCGATCGCGCCGCGCGCTACCCCACTGGGGCCAAACAGCGGCACCGCCTTGCCGTAGATCGATCGCACCGTACCGTCGGCGTACACAAACTCAAGTTGATCGGTCACCTCCTGCCCGGTGCGAATCGCTTTTTGCATCGGCAGGTCCTGGGGCGGCACCTCCCGACCCTGCTTGTACTGCTTAAAGGGCAGCGCTTTGGTTCCCGGCGGCGGAGTCGCGGTCGCCAGCGAGCTCGGTTCAGTTTGCATCAGCTCGTGGGCCATGCGATTGGCCGTTATCTGATGACAGCTGGCGTCGTGGGCAATCCAGATCGCAGCGGGGGCCGTTTCCATCAGCGCAGCCAGCTCTTCGGCCTGGGTGCGGGCGATCGCCTCACTTTCAATCAGCGCCCGCTCAAAGCGCTTTTGCTCGGTAATGTTGATGGCAATCCCGGCCATCCGCATGGGCGCACCGTCGGCATCGTAAAAGGTTTGCCCCCGCACCATGATCCAGCGCTGGCCATCCTCGGAGTGGTCAATGCGAAAATTCACCTTCAGGTTTTTGCCCTGCTCAATCGCCTGCCGAGTCTCCTGCTCAACCCGCGATCGGTCAATTGGCAAAATCTGAGCCAGCCAGTTGTCGTAGGACGGCAAAACGCCAAAATCGATGCCGTAGAGGTGATAGTACTCCTCTGACCAGGTCACCTCGTCAGCCACCATATCCCAATCCCACAGGCCGACCCCAGCGGCCCGCTGGGCCAAGCGGAGCTGTTCTTCGCTCTTGCGTAGGGTGGCCTCGGCCTGTCTGTGCTCGGCTTCGAGCCGGGCCCTTGCGCTAATGTCTACCGCTGCGCCAGTCAGGCCAACAATGCGATCGCTGCGATCGTGAATGGGGTCGATGGTGAGATCAAAAATGGCCTGGCCTACATCCACCTCAGCCCGCAGCCCTACCCCGGTATCGAGCACCTGCTGCTTGAGCTGCCTGAGCTGCGCCGCCGCATGGGCCGGCACCAGGTCGTCATCGCGCCGCCCCAGCATCTGCTCGGGCGTATAGCTGTGGGTGGGGTTGTACACCCAGGTGTAGCGCAGCTGGCGGTCCTGGCTAAACAGCGTAATGGGAACGCTCTTCAGGGCGACATTCAGGCGCTTTGTGGTCTGTTCAAGGGCCTTTTCGGTGCGACGCAGTTCGGTAATGTCGGTGTTGGTGCCGACCCAGCGCAGCACCCGCCCCTGCTCGTCGCGCAGCGGGGTAGCGCGGGAGAGAAACCAGCGATACTGGCCGTCTTTACCCCGCAGCGGAAAGGTGTCTTCCCACACGTCGCCCGTGGCAAAGCAGCGGCTAACTTTTTCGACCACGCGATCGACGTGGTTAGGATGGTGCACCTGCCGCCAGCCCCAGCCCTGCATTTGCTCTAGGGTGGTGCCGGTAAAGTCAAACCAGCGCTGGTTGTACCAAAAAATTGAGCCGCTGGCGTCCGCCATCCAGGCCAGCTGCGAAATATTGTCGGCCAGGTGGCGAAAGCGCTCCTCGCTCTCGCGCAGCGCCACATCGCCCTGGCCAGAAGACCCACCGTTTGCCCCACAGTTCCTAGCCTCAAAACCCTGAAGGCTAAAACTGGCTCTCGGCTCCCTCGACCGGACATCATTGGTCATAGACGTCTGGGCCCTGGGCGTGGCGATCGCCAGTACGCCGCCAATCTCGCCAGCTTCTGTCCAAACAGCGCTACAGGCCCAGCTGTGGTTGGCGATCAAAGGGTTAGCCCTTTGAAGGGTGTCTTGGGCCGCCAGAGATTGCGATCGCCCCGTCGCCAATACCTGTTCAACGGCTGCCCCGAACGCCGCCCAGCCCTCAGCCTGGGCCAGGGGCTGCCCGATTACCGCCGCAGCGGGCAGCAGCGCCCCACAGGCCTCGTTATAAAACACCCTGCGATCGCGGCCCCACACGCAGCCCATCGGCGTTTCTGCACTGAGCAAAATACCCAGCGCAGCCTTAATCGCCCCCGGCCAGCCAGCCGCCTCGCCCAAGGAAGTCTGTGACCAGTCGCGCGATCGCATCAGCGCCGTCACCGGATTCTGGCCCACACGTACATCCTGGGTTACTCCTGATGGAGTCATACCATCCTTCAATTCTCGGTCGCAGTTTTTAATTGCAGTTTCCAGTCGCAGCAACGCTTGACAGCTATGACCGATAATCTGCCGTTTTATAGAAAGCGAGATCTATCTCAAGGTAGAAAACAGTATTTAATTTTATTAAGGTGAGGCGGAAGGCTCTGCCGCTGCTCACCAATAGGCACAACCAGGTTTTCAAAAGCCCCGACGTGCATTTATCTAACGCATTTATCTATTTGGACAGAAGCCGTAGTCTTTTCAACACGATAGCTTATACACAGGTGCTTTCGCACCGTAAGTCGGCACTAACCCTTCATTAGGCTTTAAATCTATGTTCGTTAAAAATACTCAAGACGAAACGTTAATCAAAATCGTTAACATTGACGAGCTTTTCGACCCGATGCGCGATCAGGTGCATGGGCAAGAGCAGGCTGGCCAAGAAGAGCAACCTCCCCAGGCTTTTCCTAAATCGCAGCTACAGTTCCCCTCTGGTGAGGCACTGCCCAAGTGCTGGGTTGATCCAAACTATCAGCTAAACTAGGTTGAAGTGCCGCATATAGCCTTTTTCTGTCAGCACAATATATCTGTTTACTTCAGAAAATATCTGAGCTGAAATCATTTAATTTTGATGTATTCCCTTGGCAGTCTCCGTTCAGGCTTATATCTTTTGATGTGCCCACCAATAAATATATCTTCTGATAGAGACTCTTCACCAAACACAATTATAAGCTCACGTCTATCGACTTCAGAGGAACTTTCATGAAAGTATCGCGCTTGATGGTGTTGCCCCTTCTGTTTGGCCTTTCCGCTCTGAGCGTGGCCTGCGACACCGCTGAAGAGCCTGGGGTAAACGAACCCCTTGAGGGCGAGCAGCTAGAAACCGAACCCGTGCCAGGGGCCCCTGTTGAAGGTGAGGCGATGGAAGAGCCCGGGGAAGCTGAAGGAGGAGAATAAGGCTCCTGGGGTCAAGTAAGTTCAGCACTTCCCACACTCGTCTGGCGCGCGGGTGTGGGAAGTGCTGTAAAATGTTGTTCTAGACGCTGATCTAAAGAGTTTTTCAAAAGTACCTCGTTAGATCTTGAGACTGACTGACTCTTTTCGGCAAAATGGCCACGCACATGCAGCCTAGTAAACTAAGTCCGAGTCCAGAAGCGAAACTTTGTCGGTAGAAAAACTCCAGCTTCTGCGCTGGGCTGGGTATAAAAGCTATTTTTTGAGGCTTAACATGCAATCGCGGCAACGACAAAATTCTGACGACTGGACTAAAGGGTCGAAGGGCATACTCAGCTTTTTCGTTTTTTTTCTGGCGATCGGCTTTCTGCTGTATCAGCTCTTTTCTAGCATCGTCCTTTCCTTTGACTACTCCTTTAACGTTGGGGCGCGGGGCGTTGCCGCTGCACTGTTTCCATTCATTGTTCTTATCTACCTGGGGTTTATCGCTCGACTACAGATCCCCAGTCGAGAGAGCCATGCGCCGATTATCAATAGCTTCATTGTTTTTCTCTTCTGGACAATGCTCGTCATCGGCATCGACATTGCCAAAGAGACGGCTTATTTCCCGGTAGAGGAGCTGCTCTACTCCTCTACCCTGGCGGCGATGCTGTGGCGCTATAAGTACCGAGGCTATTTCAAAGCGCTGCTGGCCTGCTGCTACGGTGTCTTGGCTGGCGGACTGGCGGCGCTGATTATTTTTTAGCGGCTAACAACAGTAAAGCCAGCGCTTCCCCTGACTCTCGCAACTAGAGAGCCAGGGGATTTTTATCTGTGCTGCCGCAGGCGCACGCGCTGCTCAGCCGCTCACTCCTGGCTGCCTTGCTTTTTCACCCCTCAGGGCATCGAGTATTAATTCAGACATCTTGCGATCGCCACTTGTCCCTATGATGAAATTTATCCGTTAGGGACACCAGGGTATGGACTACAAACAAGAGCTCATCACCACCATCCACGACTTGAGTTACCAGACCGATCGCCTAGAGCAGCGCCTAACCGAGCTCAGCCAGACCCATCCCACCGCCGTCCTAATTCCGTCGCTCTATGAAGAGCTAGGCCGCCCGGCCCTGGCTACCATTCGCGACCATCTCAGCCACTGCTCCTTTGTCAACAACGTTGTCGTCTGCCTCTACGCCGATACCTTCGAGCAGTACCAGCACGCGGTGCAGTTCTTTGAGCCGCTGCCCCAGCCCACCTTTGTACTCTGGGAAAACGGCCCCGGCATTACCGGCATTCTGCAAACGCTCAAAGACAAGGGGCTAGACCTGCTGCGGTTTAAGGGCAAGGGGCGGGCCGTGTGGCTGGGGCTGGGGGTGGCCTCGCTGCATGCCGCCGCGATCGCCCTCCACGACGCCGACATTGTCACCTACGATCGCTCGTACCCGCTCAAGCTGCTCTACCCCCTGCTGGAGCAGGAGTTTGGCATTGCCTTTAGCAAAGCCTACTACGCCCGCATCGGCGATCGCCCTCGCAGTCTGCACGGGCGGGTCACCCGGCTGTTTGTCACGCCGCTGATTACGTCGCTAATGGAGCTATTTGGCTACAGCGACTACCTGCGCTACCTCGACGCCTACCGCTACCCCCTCTCCGGCGAGTTTGCCCTCTCCAGCGACCTGGCTCTCAACACCCGCATCCCCGGCAACTGGGGCCTAGAAGTGGGGCTACTGGCCGAGGTTTACCGCAATGTGGCCCTCAAGCGTATTGCCCAAATCGACCTGGGTATCTTTGAGCATAAGCACCAGACCTTGGGCAGTTCAACCAACTCGGGTCTGCAAAAAATGTGCCGCGACATTCTGCAATCGGTGTTTAGAACCCTGACCGAAACCGAGCAGGTGGTGATTGGCCACGACCACATTCGCGCCCTGCGAATTAAGTACCGCCGCGAAGCCCAAAATCTGGCCCGGCAGTACTTTGTCGATGCCCGCTTCAACGGTCTAGACTACGATCGCCACCAGGAAGAAATGACCATCGAAACCTTCGAGCAGGTCATTTTAGAAGCGGGTAACGAGTATCTAGACGACCCCACCGGCACCCAAATTCCCGACTGGACCCGCGCTCTGGCGGTGATCCCCGACCTGCGCGAGCAGCTGCTCGACGCCATTCTTGCCGATATGGCCGAGGCGCGCTCGGCTTCGGCTGCATCAGCAGATGTTGCCGCTATGGCCACGGCGTCCGTTTAACCCTCTGTTGTACCAACTTGGCTTTCCACTGGCCCTAGCTCTATGCTGGCTTCTTCTGAGGCGCAGACTTAGAAGAAGACTTGGGCGCGGCACTGGAGCTGGTGCTGGTGGGTAGCGTATTGCGGCTGCGGAGGGTAACGTTCACCCCCTCGCCCGACTGCTCAATCACCAGCAGGGGGGTGGGCTTGGCTTTTTGGTCCCAGTGCATGTTGGCAATGCGGCCTTGAATCGTGGGCTGCCAGTGGGTTTCTTCGGCATCAGGGCTCATGAAGTTTTCGATGCAGTCGACCAGCTGACCGATGGTTGAAGAGGTTGCCTGGGTCGGCAGCTTAGCCAGCCGAATTTGAATGCGAAACAGCACCCGCTTTTTGGCCAGGGGGTTGTCGTGGGGAGCGTACTCGACATCAAAAATTTCATCTACAACGCGGGGCTTACTGGCAATGCCAATCATGCCTTCCTCGGCCTGGCGGGGGCGCAGAGCAACGCTAATTTTTTGCTTCACTTTCACCTTGAGCTGATTCACAATCGCCGTGTGAAAATGTTCTTCGTCCATGCGCATGCGCAGGTAGTCAAGGTTAAACTCACGCGAGTGAATTAGGTCGGGGTTTTGCTCCATCTTGCTGATGGTTTTAAGCGCCAGTTTGACCTTTTTTTGCAGCTCTTGATTTTTGTAGGTTTCAAACTTGAGCTGCTTAACTAATCGGCGAGTTTGAAAGTGGGAGTATACTCCCAGCCCTAGCAGCACCAGCAGCAGCCCGCCAGAGGTCAGCATCCAGGGGTTGTCAACCGGCAGCCGACTGGCGGTAGGCGCTTGGGCAAGGGTTGAGGGCACCAGAACTGTAGAGGTTTTCATAGCCGGTGAAAAGAAGGGTGGAGTTGCATTTATAGTTCCCTCAAAAAGGGGATGGCATCCGGATTAATCTGAAATTCAGTAATATCCCGGTCATACCTTTAAGAAATAGTCTGTCCTAGCCATCCAATTGTGAAGCAGCTGCTCAGCTCGGTAAGCCATATCCCTAACGGGCCTGTCTTTTAGAGGCATCTTGCTGCTATGTCCCAGAGGTTTGCAGACTACCGCAACTCCTCTCTCCTGCTCAGTAAAGTTCGCCACCGCTGGGGCAATACGGTTTTGGCTCAACCCCTCAGCTAGGCGATTTAGCTATGCAGTAGTGACCTGGCGGCAGATGGTTCCTTCGGTGGGCATTCTGGCGATCGCTAGTCCGCCGCTGCACCTTGGGCCAACTGTCCACTATCAGTCGCTGTTTATTTTTGGTTGGCCGATTTGAACCGGCCCAGGGAAAAGTTGCGTTTGTGCTGGTGCTTGGTTTTGCGCCCCGTTACCCGCTTGCGCCACATGCGAAAGCTAGAGGGCTGCATAAAGCGACGCATGACGGCAATTACCTGCTTCTCAGTCAGCCCAAACTGGGTCTCAATGGCCTCAAAGGGGGTGCGGTCTTCCCACGCCATCTCAATGACGCGATCGATAGTTTGGGGGTCGAGCTTGGGTAGCGCCATGGGCCTTAGAAAACAACGGGGGTCTATACCGTTTAACCTAACGAACCCACCAGCCTGGCGCAACGCTCCAATCGACCGCAACAACCCCAGTTGAGAACAGGCCGCTGCCGCAAAGGCAAACGGCGTTTGTTCAAGCATATCGGGAGTAGCCCACTGGGCTTGGGCATTAGCCGGTCAGATTTGACGTAGTTGAACTACAGAACAATCGGAAGTTTGTGCAACTCATCCTCAAAATCTGCAAGACAGGCCGGGCGGCTCGCATAACACTGAAACCATGCCCTCTGAAACTGGAGTCTGAGCCATGGTACAGCTCGAAACCCGAATCGACCCGATGGTGATTAACTTTGGGCCTCACCATCCCTCTATGCACGGCTGTTTTCGCATTATGGTTACCCTCGATGGCGAAGATGTCGTCGATTGCGAACCGGTAATTGGCTATCTGCACCGGGGCATGGAGAAAATTGCCGAGGGCCGTACCTCGACGATGTTCATTCCCTACACCAGTCGGTGGGACTACTACGGCGGGTTATTTAATGAAGCGGTGACCGTCAACGCGGTTGAAAAGCTGGCGGACATTGAGGTGCCCAAGCGGGCCAGCTATATTCGAGCGATTTTGCTGGAGCTGACCCGCCTGGTCAACCATCTGCTGTGGATAGGACCGTTCGTGATGGATATGGGGGCGCAGACGCTGTTTTTCTATAGCCTGCGCGATCGCGAACCGATTCTTGACCTGTTTGAGGCGGTGAGCGGCTACCGCATGGTCAACCACAACTACTTTCGCGTCGGCGGTCTGGCTGCCGATCTGCCCTACGGCTGGGTCGAGAAGTGTCAGGATTTTGTAGACTATATGCTGCCAAAGCTCGACGAGTATGAGCGGTTGGTGACCGATAACCCAGTGTTTCGCCGCCGCTGCGAGGGGCTGGGGGTGCTTAGCCGCAAAGATGCCATCGGCTGGGGCTGCTCTGGCCCCATGCTGCGAGCCTCAAGCGTACAGTGGGACCTGCGTAAGGTGGACCACTACGAATGCTACGACGACTTTGACTGGCAGGTGGCGTGGCAGCCCGAGGGCGACTGCCTGGCCCGCTACCGGGTGCGACTCGACGAAATGCGCCAGTCGCTCAGCATTATTCAGCAGGCGCTCGATCGGCTACCGGGCGGCCCCTGGGAAAACCTGGAGGCCAAGCGGCTGGCCGAAGGGCCAAAGTCGGAGTGGGATGGCTTTGACTACCAGTTCATCGCCAAAAAAATTGCCCCGACCTTCAAAATTCCGGCGGGGGAGCACTACGTGCGGGTCGAATCGGGCCGGGGTGAGCTGGGCATTTTTATCATTGGCAGCGATAGTCCTATGCCCTGGCGCTGGAAGATTCGCCCCGCCGACTTCAACAATCTGCAGCTGCTGCCCCACTTGATTAAAGGCCAGAAGGTGGCAGATATCTTTGTCATTCTCGGCAGCATCGACGTGGTGATGGGGTCGGTCGATCGCTAGCGATCGCCTGCTCTAATCGGCAGCGATCGCCCGCTGAGTGATCCCAATCGATAGCACGCCCAAGCTGATGCCCCAGCCCTGCGGGCTGATAACGGGTCAAGTGACCGACTTCTAAGAGTCTGTCGTAGCCTTCCATAGGCCCGTTGACAAGTATTATCTCAGTCACACTGACCAGGCCGGTACTGGCCTTAGGTCAAATAGCTACAGCGAGCTAGAGTCTAGGCTGGCCGCCTCCTCGGGCGACTGGGGCAGGTGCAGGCCGCACTCCTGCTTCAGCCCTTTGAACCGGGTGTCGCGCTCGTTGGCGTCGGTAGCGGTAATGGGGCGGCTAGAGTGCCAATCGCCCACGGTCACGTAGCCCTTGTCAAACAGCGGATGATAAGGTAAATCGTGAGCGACGAGATATTCGTATACGTCCTTAGAGGTCCATTTGAGGATGGGCAGCAGCTTGTAGCGCCCTCCCTGCTGACCTACTCGCCCCAGCGACTTGCGGTGGTCGGTCTGGTCAGAGCGCAGCCCAGTCAGCCAGGCCGTGGCGTTTAGCTCGCTCAAGGCCCGCTGCATCGGCTCTACCTTGCGAATTTTGTCGTAGCGGTTGAAGGCCTCTACGTCGTGCTGTTCCCACAGACGGCCGTAGAGCGCCTCCATACGGGCCGGGCTGAGGTGCGACTGGTAGACTTGGAGATTGAGGTTGAGCCGAACCGACAACTCGTCCGCAAAACGGTAGGTCTCAACCGGCAGGTAGCCCGTATCGACCCAAATGACCGGAATGTTGGGCACCACCTGAGTGACCAGGTGCAGCATGACCGCCGACTGAATGCCAAAGCTCGTGCTTAAGACCAGGCCATCGCCAAAGGTTTCGTGGCCCCACTGCACCAGGCTGGTTGCGTCAGCTTCCCCCCACTCCCGGTTGATAACCTCCAGGTCTAGAACGGGGGCGGCCCGCAGCTTGCTCGGCAAGAGCGCGGTATCTGACATGGGTTTACTCCTTCCGTTCAACAAAGTCGTAGCTCCAGTGCCACAATGCTGTGGTGTTACTCTGTGGTGGTTACAATGTCGCCGCGAGCAGCGTTAGCCGAGTCTTCAGAATACAAGGTTTGAGGCTAAACCGTTGCGACGCTGTTTGGCTCAGCCCTGGTTCGCCCTCTGTTACGTCTCGACCTTAGTTCACCTATAGATCATAAACGAAGGTGGAATAGACAATTTTGTGACTTCACGCCATTTTTTTGCGGAAAACCAGCTTTTAAGGATCCACTTTTTACTTGAGCTTTTAGACGTTAGCCCAATTGCGGTTGATCCTTCAAAAGGCGGGACTGAGTTTCGCTAGCGCTCTACCCAGCCTCAGCCTACCCATTCAGGCCTGACCGAGCGCCAGTTCCCCTGCTGCGCTGGGGTGTGCTAGACCGGAGAGCTATTTGCTCGTAAAATCCAGCCGTATCGGGTTATTACCCCCAACCTTGCGACCTCCTATGGCAGTCACCCCCTCTTACCCCCGCGACCTGGTTGGCTATGGCCGCACGCCGCCCCATCCCCACTGGCCCGGCAACGCCAAAATTGCGGTGCAGTTTGTAATTAACTACGAGGAAGGGGGCGAAAACTGTATTCTCCACGGCGATGCGGCCTCGGAGGCGTTTTTATCAGAAAGCGTGGGGGCCGCGCCGCTGACGGGGGTGCGCAACATGAACATGGAGTCGATGTATGAGTACGGCAGCCGAGCCGGATTTTGGCGACTGCACCGACTGTTTACGGGTCGGGGACTGCCCCTGACCGTGTATGCCGTGGCGATGGCGATGGCCCGCAACCCTGAGGCGATCGCGGCCATGACCGAGGCCGATTGGGAAATTGCCAGCCACGGCTACCGCTGGATTGACTATCAGTACTTTGGCCTGGAGGCCGAGCGCGAGCACATTCGCAAGGCGGTCGAAATTCATACTCAAGTGGCGGGCCGCCGACCGCTGGGCTTTTACCAGGGCCGCAACAGCCCCAACACTCGCGCTCTGGTGGTTGAAGAGGGCGGCTTTCTCTACGATGCCGACAGCTACGCCGACGACCTGCCCTACTGGAACACCGAGTACGGCAGGCCGCACCTAGTGATTCCCTACACCCTCGACAACAACGACATGCGGTTTGCCACCTATGCCGGGTTTAACTCGGGGGATCAGTTTTTTGCCTACCTGCGCGACGCCTTTGATACCCTCTACGCCGAGGGCGATGAGGTTCCCAAAATGATGAGTATTGGCCTGCACTGCCGGTTGGCGGGTAGGCCGGGGCGGACGGCGGCGCTAGCCAGGTTTTTAGACTACGTGCAGGGGCGCGATCGCGTCTGGATTTGCCGCCGTGTCGATATTGCCCGCCATTGGCACGAGCACCACGCCCTTTAGACGGTATTATCGACTCCAACGGTAGCCTGTGGGGGTAAGGCGTGCTGAGTGGGGGGATGATAGAACGGCTGTTGCGGGTGTCGCGAGCGATTGATGCCCTGAGCGAATGGGTCGGCAGGAGCCTGAGCTGGCTGGTGCTGCTCACCATTGCGGTCGGCTTTTACAACGTGATGGCCCGCTATATTGGTCGTTTTTTGGGCCTGCAGCTGGCCTCTAACGGGCTGATCGAACTGCAGTGGTACCTGTTTTCGCTGACCTTTTTGCTCAGTTTTCCGTACATTCTCAAGCAGGGAGCCAATGTGCGGGTCGATTTTTTAGAGGCGAACTGGAGCGATCGCCGCAAAGCCCTGATCAGCTTTTGGGGTACGGTGCTGTTTCTGATTCCCTTTTGCGTGCTGGGGCTGTGGGTCACCGTTAACCCGGTGCTGCAGTCGTGGGGGCTGCTGCCCGATGGCACCTGGGGCCGCTGGGAAATTTCTGCCGACGCCAGCGGCCTGCCCAGGGCACCAATTAAATCTGTGGTGCTGGTTGGCTTTGGGCTGCTGCTGCTGCAGGCTGTGGCCCAGGCCATCAAGTACTGGGCGGTGTGGTGCGGCTATGTTGAGGGCAGTGCCTTGCCCGAGGCGGAGGCTGAGCTGCCGCCCCTGGAGTAGGGCGGCAGCGTGAGAAAAGTTTAGCCAGTTCAGGATCCCAGTTTTTGTTTCTTTAGTCCCCGTTGTAAGGAGCGTCATGGGCTACGAGTGGTTGGCGATCGCGATGTTCGTTGGCTTCTTTTTGGTTTTGATCAGCGGCTACCCGGTGGCGTTTTCGTTTGCGGGCACGGGGCTGGTATTTGGCCTGGTGGGCTGGCTACTGGGAGCCTTTGAACCCGCCCGCCTCTTGCTGCTGCCAAACATCTGGTTCGGCACCATGTCGAACTTTACCCTGCTGGCGATTCCGTTTTTCGTGTTTTTGGGCGCGGTGCTCGAAAAATCGGGGCTGGCGGAGGAACTGCTGGAGACCATTGGCCTGGTGCTCGGCCCCCTGCGGGGCGGGCTGGCGCTGGCGGTAGTGCTGGTGGGCACGCTGCTGGCGGCGGCGACCGGGGTAGTAGCAGCTACGGTCATTCTGATGGGCATGATTTCGCTGCCGATTATGCTGCGCCACGGCTACGATAAAGAGCTGGCTGCTGGGGCAATCATTGCCTCAGGTACTCTGGCCCAGCTGATTCCGCCCAGTCTGGTGCTGGTGGTGCTGAGCGACCAGCTGGGGGTGTCGGTGGGCGATCTGTTTTTGGGGGCGCTGATACCGGGGCTGCTGCTGGCTGGGGCCTACGCCGTCTACGTGCTGGTGGTGGCCTATGCCAACCCTGCGGCGGCACCGCCACTGCCGCTAGCGATGCGCCAGATCAGCAAATGGGAACTGCTGGGGCGGACGGTGAAGGCGATCGTGCCGCCGGTAGCGCTAATTTTTGTGGTGCTGGGCAGCATCTTTTTTGGCATTGCGACCCCCACTGAAGCCGGGGCGGTGGGGGCAGTGGGAGCCTGCGGGCTGGCGGCTTTGAACCGTAGGCTAACGGGTAAGCTGCTGCAAGAATCCGCCCACGCCACGGCGGTGGTGACAGGGGTGGTGCTGATTATTTTGTTTTGCTCATCGTTTTTTGGCCTGGTGTTCGACGCCCTAGGGGGCAAAACGCTGATCACAAACCTGCTGGTCAACCTGCCGGGGGGCTATTTGACCTTCTTGGTGGTGGCCAATCTGGTCATTTTTGCCATGGGGGTATTTTTAGAGTTTATCGAAATTGCCTTTATCGCCATGCCGCTGCTGGTGCCCGCTGCCCAGGCGCTGGGCATCGACATGGTGTGGTTTGGGGTCGTCATGGCCCTAAATTTGCAGACGGCCTTTATCTCGCCGCCTGTGGGGTTTTCGCTGTTTTATTTACAAAGCGTCGCGCCTGAAACTATCAGCACCCGCGAAATTCATCGCAGCGCTCTGCCATTCATGGGCATTCAGCTGGTAGTGCTACTGCTGGTGATCGTGTTTCCCCAGACGGTGAGCTGGCTGGTAGAGCGATCGCTTCAGTAGCCCCTAGGCTGGCGGCTCGTCTCCAGACTTCAAATTGCTGTAGACAAAGCGCTCAAAGGCTCCCTGGTTGAGCTGGCTCCAGGCATAGATGCGATCGCGAAAGCCGCGCCAGTCATCGTAGATGGCTTTGAAATCGGCATCGCTGGCGGCAAACTCGTCGTAGAGGTCAAAGGTGGCCTCCTGGGCGGCGGTCATAATCTCGGCGCTGTACTCGCGCAGCTGCACGCCGCTGTCGACCAGGCGCTGGAGGGCTTCATTGTTGCGGGTTTCGTAGCGCGACAGCATTTCTAGGTTGGCCTCAAAGGCAGCGGTGCGCACCATCTGCTGGTAGGTCTCAGGCAGGTTGTTCCACTCGTTGAGGTTGATCTGCACCTCCAGGGTGCTGCCCGGTTCCCACCAGCCGGGGTAGTAGTAGTACTGGGCCACTTTATTCAGCCCCAGCTTTTCGTCGTCGTAGGGGCCGACCCACTCGGCGGCATCGATCGCCCCCGTTTGCAGCGCCTGAAAGATCTCGCCCCCCGGCAGGGTCTGTACCGTTACCCCCAGGCGGCTCATCACCTGACCCCCCAGGCCGGGAATGCGCATTTTGAGCCCGGCCAGGTCGCTGATGCTGGAGATCTCACGGCGAAACCAGCCGCCCATCTGCGCCCCCGTATTTCCGGCTGGAAACTGGATGACGTTGAACTGGCGGGCATAAAACTCTTGCAGCTGGTCCAAACCACCGCCTTCATAGAGCCAGGCGTTTTGCTGCTGGGGGGTGAGGCCAAAGGGCAGGCTGGCCCCAAAGCCCATCACCGGGCTGCGGCCCACGTAGTAGTACGAGGCCGTGTGACCGCAGGGCACCGCCCCCTGAGACACGACGTTGAGCACCTCCAGAGGCGGGGCAATTTCCCCAGCCGAGCGGGGCGAGATGGTGAATCGGCCGCCGCTCAGAACACCAACGCGATCGGCAAAGGTTTGAGCCCCGCCTAAAATAGTATCGAGGGCGGCGGGCCAGCTGGTGGCCATTTGCCAGTCAATGCGAGGCAGATCCTCATCGGCGGCACCTCCGGCTACGGGGGCATTACCCCCGGCACAGGCGGCCATACTCGCGGTAGTGGCCGCCGCCACGCCCCAGGTCGTTGTTTTAACTAACTGCCGACGCTTCATAGCACCTCAACTTTGTGAATTCCCAGGACAAATCAAAGCAGCTACAGCGCGGAGGCGGCGGCTGCGTACTCCAGAAACTGAGGTCGATTGTCCTATAAGTCGAGATCTGCTGACGCTATCGGTAGGAAATCGTAAGAAAGTAGACGATTTCTGCAACAAAAACCGCTAAGCGCCGATGAATGCTTATTAACGGCCTCTTAGCTGTGCCTCTACTTATTGCCTACTCGCTCAAGATTTTAGGCACTTTGAAAAAGCCATCCTCGCGATCGGGGGCGCAATCGAGAATAGCGGCTCGTTCTTCAAAGGGCTGAAGGTTGTCGGCACGGGTAATGTTGCTGAGTTCGATCGCGCGGGTAGTGGGTTCTACGTCGTCGGTATTGAGTTCTTTGAGCTGCTCGACGTAGTCGAGAATGCCGCTGAGCTGCCCGGTAAACTGCTCTTCTTCTGCGGCAGACAGCTCCAGGCGAGCCAGCAGAGCAACTTTGCGAACCTGTTCGAGATCGATCATGGGAGTGTGCTTTTAGAGAAGAGGATTGAGTTTCGTCTGCCGTAGGTTGGGTGGAGCGCAGTGGAACCCAACGCACCTTTGTCACGCTAAGTCCCGCAGTGGCTTCGTGCAACCTACCAAGCCAAAGGTGAATGGTGGGCGGTGCCCACCCTACAGGCTACGGGTTAGAAGAAGATGTCGTTCTTCATGCGGCCCGTGTTCTTCATCCAGTTTTGGGCTTCGATGTAGTTATTGGGGGCAATGGTGATCGCCTCTAGCCAGTAGCGGGCCGCTTCGTCGAACAGGTTTTCGGCGGTGTCGGTGTCGCCAGCGGCCTCGGCCTGTTCGCCCTTGTAGTGGTAGATCACCGCAATATTGTTGAGCGCCTGGCACAGGCGGGGGTTGAGATCGAGCGCCTCTTTGTATTTTTCTAGGGCAATCTCGTGCTCGCCGTTGCTGGCATGAATTAGACCCATGTTGTAAAGAATGAAGCTCTTGTCGTAGGGTTCTTCTTCTAGCAGCAGGGCTTCACGGTAGTTTTCCATCGCCTCGGCGTACTCACCGTCGGCCTGGGCTGACATGCCGTCGCGGTAGTAGGCAAAGGCCTCTTTCTCGCTCTTCTTGGCGGGCATCATCTTCAGGATCATGTCGGCCATGACGGTGAAAGACTTGTCGATAAAGTTGTCGTTGCGTTGGGTTCTGGGCATGGGTAAGGGCGCGCAAATGAGGGACTTAACGCTTACCTAAGCCCGGTGACGGCGTATCGCCGCCGCAAAATTCCAGGCGTTAGGCCAGACAAATATATAGATAACACTAGCAAACCCTGGCGGTTTAATGGCGGCAGTGGTGGAGGCGCCAGCCAGGAGGAGGCGTTTTTGTGTAGAACTGAGTTAGCCCTTAGCTTCAGGAATCCGTCTGCCTGCAAGTGTAGTTATGCCTGATCGGGGGCTTTGCGTTTGATGGCGACTTTACTCCGTTGGAATGGATTTATCTCTACTACTGGCGATCGCGCTGCTAGCTGCGCTTATTTTTTGGCTTAACCGCCGCCAGCGGGGCCGTCGAGGCGGCTACCGCCTCAATACTCCCGAACCTGCTGCTACGGCCTCGGCACGCTCTGTGCACGGCCGTACCCAGCGAGAGCTGCTGCGCCTGGTGGGGGGCAACCGAGCCGTAGCCGAGCGACTGGTCGAGCAGGTGCAGCTGCGTAACCCCAACCACAGCGAGCAGTGGTGCTGGGAAAAAGCAATCTACGACATTCAGCGCGATCGCCACAGTTCCTGATCAATTTCTGTGGTTGTTGGCGTAGCTAATGCGGGTGCCGGCCCAGTTGAGCTTGCTGCGCAGGGTGCCGTAGTAAGAATGGTTTTGCCGCAGAATAATGAAGTGGGCCATCGCCTCGGCGCTGCGCACATCGACCCGCTGCCCCGGCCAGATGGCCGTGCCCAGGATGCCATCGGTCCACAGTTTGGTGGTGAGGTCGGGGTCGGCCAGGGGCCACACGCTCACCACCGAGCCGGGCGGCAGCACAATGGGGCGACTCGACAGGCTCAGGGGGCAAATCGGCGTTACCACAATGGCATCCATGCCAGGATGAATAATGGGGCCACCTGCCGCCACGGTATAGCCTGTGGAGCCCGTAGGGGTGCTAATCAGCAGGCCATCCCCCTGGTACTGGTCAACGACTTCGCCATCGATCTCCATTTCGAGCATGGAGGTGATCATGCGATCGGGGGACGCGGGCTTGATCGACATTTCGTTGAGGGCTAGATAGACCTCGCTGAGCGGGTCTAAGTTAGTGCGGTGCCCTTCATAGATGCGGGCCTGCAGCATCATGCGGCGCTGTACGGCAAAGCGATCGCTCATCAGCCGCTTCCACACCGCCTCGGTGTCGTCCATTTCCTCAGAGCTTTCGGTCAAAAACCCCAGGTGACCGCCAATATTGACCGCTAATATGGGAATGTTTTCTGCGGCCAGGTTGCGAGCAGCAGATAGAGCAGTGCCGTCGCCGCCAAAGACAATCGCCAGGTTGATGGGCCGACTCACCGAGGCCAAAAAGACTGGATAGGGATTGTCTTTAGGGCCGCTGGGGCCACGCAGCACCCTGCTACCTAAGGCTTCAAGCTCACGGGCACACTTTTCGGCCCATGTCTGGCTCAGCCGATTACCGGCTTTATGGACAATGATGACTTGCTCAAGTTGCACAACAAGAGGCCGTGGGTTGAATGCGTTTCAGCAGACCCAGCCTACCACTTCAGCAGGTTAAACTGCTCCATATCAACCGTATCGCGGTTGCGGTAGATAGACAGCACGATCGCCAGTCCAACCGCCGCTTCTGCCGCCGCAATGCTGATCACAAATACCGCAAACACCTGACCATTGATGCCCACCGGGTCTAGGTAGTTAGAAAACGCCATCAGATTCAGGTTGACCGCATTCAGCATCAGCTCAATGGACATTAGCACTCGAATGACGTTGCGGCTGGTCACCAGGCCGTAGATACCAATGCAGAAGAGAGCGGCGGCGGTGAGCAGAAAATACTCAAGTTGCATAGCTTATCCAAAACCTGTTCTAAATTAACCAGCGACAGTCAAAATGCCAAGATTTAACCAGGCCAAAATTTGTTGCAGCTTATAAGCCTAACTAGCAGACTAGCTTTCTGGCTCTGAAGCTGACACCGATGACACCAGCTCACGCGGGCGCTCCGGCAGCTGCAGTGCCTCGGAGGCGAGTTCTCCAGGAGCCGCGTCGGGAATGAACTCTCGCCGAGCCAGCACGATCGCCCCAATCAGCGCAATCAGCAGCAGTACCGAAGCCAGCTCAAAGGGTAGCAAGTAGTCGGTAAAGAAGTGAATGCCAATGGCTGCGGTGGCTAGATCTCCGGTGGGAACCTCGCTAGAGATAGCCCAGGGTGTATTGAGCGTGGAGGCGGCCAGCAGAGCAAACAGGCCCACACAGACTCCACCCGTAGCGGCCTTGCCCAGCCAGGCTCGCTTCATCGGCATAAAGGCCTGCTCCTTATTCACCAGCATGATCCCAAACAGGATCAGCACGCTGACGGCACCGACGTAAACTAGCACCTGAGCGGCGGCTACAAACCCAGCGTTGAGCAAGATATACAGGCCTGACATGCTGGTAAATACGCCCCCCAGCAAAAACGCTGAGTAGACGATGTTATCTAACAGCACAACTCCCAGGGCACCCCCGAGCGTCATCGCGACCAGTAGGCCAAAGGCAACGAGTTGTACCCCTTCCGCTAGCGTCACAGTTCTAATCTCCTGGCGATATTTTGAGCGGTTGTAACAGCAGTAACTTAGGCGAATGTATCACGGAACCCAGCGGGCGCATTAGCCCTTGGTTTTAGCGTCGGAGGAGCTTTTGGCCTCGGCTTCAGCCTGGGCCGCCTCCAAAATTTCCTGCGGCATCTGGCCCGCCCGACGCGCGTTGGTGGGCAGATTATGGGGATCCATGACGCCCTGAGGCAGGTAGGCTAGCTCGCGCAGGGGCGTAACCATTGGATCTTGGGTGACCTTGTAGGGCAAGCGACCCAGGGCCACGTTGTCGTAGTTCAGCTCGTGGCGATCGTAGCTGGCTAGCTCGTACTCCTCGGTCATGGAGAGGCAGTTGGTGGGGCAATACTCCACGCAGTTGCCGCAGAAAATACAGACCCCAAAGTCAATGCTGTAGTGCTTCAGGTCTTTCTTCTTGGTAGTCTTGTCAAACTCCCAATCGACCACAGGCAGGTTAATTGGGCATACGCGCACACACACCTCACAGGCGATGCACTTGTCAAACTCAAAGTGAATGCGTCCCCGAAAGCGTTCAGACGGAATCAGCTTTTCGTAGGGATACTGCACCGTTACCGGACGACGGCTCATGTGGTCGAAGGTTACAGACAGCCCCTGGCCGATGTATTTGGCCGCCTGTAAGCTTTCTTTGGCATAGTCGCCGACTTGTTTCAGAAAACCCAGCATGGGGGGAGCCTCCAGAGTTTTACAGGGTAGTTAGTGAGACGCCGTCAGGATAACGCTAGCGTTCTAACAGAGGAATTGCCTATCTAAAGAGTAGAGCAGCATTCCTCGGCTAGCCACCAAAGGCGACGGGAAAGGTGAGCTTGAGGGCCGCAGTGAGCAGCAGGTTAACCAGCGAAACCGGCAGCAAAAACTTCCAGCCAAAGTCGAGCAGCTGGTCGATGCGAACGCGGGGCATGGTCCACCGCAGCAGCACCGCAATAAACACCAGGGCGTAGGCCTTGAACAGCGTCATCATAATGCCGACCGAGGCGGTGATCACCTGCAGCCAGGGCGTGGTTTCGCTCACCCCTAGAAGACCGGCCAGCCAGCTAACTGAAATAGGAAACTCCCAGCCGCCCAGGTAGAGAATGGAGACAATTAGCGCCGACAGCACCAGGTTGACGTAGGAGCCCACGTAGAACAGGCCAAATTTCATGCCTGTGTATTCGGTTTGGTAACCGGCCACCAGCTCTTCCTCCGCCTCGGGTAGGTCAAAGGGCAGGCGCTCGCACTCGGCCAGGGCCGCAATCCAAAAGATTAAAAACCCGGCGGGCTGTCGCCAAATATTCCAGCCCAGAATGCCGTAGCCCGACTGCTGGTTGACGATGTCGATCGTGCTCAGGCTGTTGGACATCAGCACCACCGCCAGCACGGCCAGCGCCATCGGAATTTCGTAGCTAATTGACTGAGCCGCTGCCCGCAAGCCCCCCAGCAGGGAGTATTTGTTGTTGGAGGAGTACCCCGACATCAGCAGGCCGATGGGGGCAATGCTAGAGAGGGCAATCCAGAGAAAGATGCCGACGCCGATGTCGGTGATTACCAAGTTTTGGCCAAAGGGCACAATCAGGTACGACAAAAAGACCGGAATCACCACGATCGCAGGCCCCAGCGTAAACAGCAGCGGGTCGGCCTTAGCGGGGGTAATGTCTTCTTTGAAAATGAGCTTAATGCCGTCGGCAGCCGCCTGAAGCGTGCCCAAAGGCCCAGCAAACTCGGGACCAATCCGCTGCTGGGCGGCGGCAGAAATTTTGCGCTCCAGCCACACCGTCACGAAGATGCTGACGGTGGCCCCGACCAAAATGACCACCATTGGCAGAGGCAGCCACAGGGCTTTTGCCGCCCCAGCAGGCAACCCCAGGTCAACTAAAGCGTTGACGAAGCTACCCTGTAGGTCAATTCCTTGGTTCATGGGCCAGTCCTTAACAACGGTACAGTTGACTCTAGCGAGGAAAAAACAGTTCTTTAGATTCTACCGTCATCTCTCCCGATCTACCGGAGCTGTAGCACGCGAACTATAGGAATTCTTGGGTGAAGGTATTGGAAAGGTGGATGGGTGAGTGCTCGGAGGTAGCCAAGGCGGATTCAGGTTCAATCTCAGCTGAAAATTCCCAAATTCTGCTCAAACAAAAGCCCCCCGACGCAAGCGCCAGAGGGGCAGGAGTTCCTGAAAATCGTCACTGAATTAATGATCGGCGCTTATGGAGAGGGTGCCCAGAGGGGTCTGACCCATCAGGAGGTCTGTACATCTGGTTGAGGGTATTTGGCTACGGTGCCTCATAGGAGGGCAAAGACACCGAAAATCCTTGTTTGTCCCAGATCTGGGGCCGATTGACGAGGTCAACATAAGTCTGGCTGCGGGGGCCGGTGTAGATCTGAGTCGGCCTAAAGATGCGATTTTCGCCCAGCTGCTCTTTCCAGTGGGCTAGCCAGCCGGCCACCCGCGCGATCGCAAAAATCGGCGTAAACAAATCGGTGGGAATGCCCAGCTTGCGATAGACCAGCCCCGAGTAAAAGTCAACGTTGGGATAAATACCCTTGGTGCCGAGCTTTTCAGAGACGGCCTGCTCCATCTCCAGGGCGATCGCGTAATACTCGTCCTGGCCAAATTTGGCAAACAGCTGCTCGGCTAGCCCCTGCAAAATGGTGGCGCGGGGGTCTTTGACCTTGTAGACCCGGTGGCCAAAGCCCATGATTTTAGACTTTTCGGCAATGCAGCGCTCCACGTAGGGGCGCACGTTTTCGACCGAGCCGATCTGCTCCAGCATGTCGATCACCTCCTCGTTCGCCCCGCCGTGGAGCGGCCCCGCCAGGGTACCCACTGCTGAAGCCACGACTGCGTAGGGGTCGGTGAGGGTCGAAGCCGTCACCATGGCCGAGAAGGTCGAGGCATTGATGGTGTGCTCAGCGTGTAGGGTCAGGCAAATATCAAAAATGCGGGCCGCCAGAGGGTCGGGCTCGCGCTCGTTGAGCATGTAGAGAAAGTTGGCAGAGTAGTTGAGGTCGTCGCGGGGCTGTACGGGGTCGTTGCCCTTGCGCATGAGCTGAAACGCCGCCACCATGGTGGGAATTTTGGCCAGCAGCCGCACTACCGCCTGTTGAATATAGACCGGGTTATCGAGGGCGCGGCGCGAGTAGAACAGGCCCAGGGCCGCTGCACAGGCCTGTAGCGCATCCATGGGGTGGCCGCTCTCGGGGAAGCACTTCATCATGTCGCGAATGCGGTACTTGAGGCGACGATGGTAGCGAATTTCGTACTCAAAAGCTTCTAGCTCGCTTTTTGAGGGCAGACCGCCCCAAATCAGCAGGTAGGCCGTTTCTAAAAACGTGCTGCGCTGAGCCAGTTCTTCGATGGGAATACCGCGATACTCTAAAATTCCCGCCTGACCATCCACAAAGCTAATGCTCGACTGGGTGGCCGGTACACCCTCTAAACCGGGCCTGTAGTCACATGCGGCCATATAGTTGTTACTCCCGTTCGCTGACCTATGATTCCAAGGGGCATGAACGCCCGCCGTCATCAACGCTACCAAATCATCTGATCAACTCTGGCCTCGCTGTCAACTGCCTGAGCTATTCAGAAGGCGGGCTATACGGTACAGATCAAGGGGTTGCCACGTCCACCGCTTGACCTGTGGCTGCCGATCGCTGGGCGGCAGTTGCCACCTGTAGCGTGTAGAGACTGGCCTCGGGAGTGCAGTACAGCGCCTGCCCCGTCAGCAGGTGATCGACAACCTGAGCGGTGTCGGCGGCAAACAGCCCCCGCCGCGACCCGACCTCTAGCGATCGCGTGCCTTGAGCGTCGGTAAGGGTGCCGCGATCGCCCTCAAAACACAAATACCCCTCGTTACCCATCACCTCCAGCCGCCGCCTTGCCTCCCATAATGCTTCGCCCTTGCCGTAGACCACTTCAGCGATTAGCCCTGAAACAAAGGTGAGCTGGGCGGTGCAGAGGCAGGTGGTGTAGCAGGTCATTTCGTCTGGGCCTTGGGTGAGGCCGCCGTAGTGGTTTTGGCAGTAGACCCGCGCCACCGGGCCAAAGCAGTCAATCAGCCGGTGCAGACGAGACAGCGCCCCCACTAAAGGAAAGCCAAACAGCTGAGGGCAGTAGGTCCAGGTGAGGGGGGCGGGGTGGCGTGGGGCCAGCGTGCAGTAGCGGGCGTAGAAGGGCAGACCCACCGCCGCCAGGTGGACTTTGAGGGCGCGGTGGGTGCCCCCTAACAGCTCAATGTGCTCGACGTGCAGCAGGCGCTGTTTGCTCTGGGCCAGGGTGTGCAGCGGCTGGGCTGTATCGGCGTCCAGCGCCAGCGGATACTCGACCACGACGTGACGATTGGCCTCCAAGGCCGCCGCCACTACCGTGCTGTGCTCGCTGTTGATGTGGCAGACCATAATCACGTCTAGGTCGTCGTAGGTAACTAGGTCTTGCCAGCGATCAAGGGCAAGGGCGTTGTACTGTTCGGCAAAGGCCGCCGTTTCAGCGGTGGTGCGCCCGGCTACGGCGACCAGTCGAGCCGAGGCCATACCCTGGAGCGCATCGGCCCGGAGCCGAGCCACAAACCCGGTACCAACCAGGCCCACCCGCACCACATCGCTCTGAATTTTGGAGGTGGTCATGACATCTCTCCTCGCCAGGGTAGCCATCATCGTACGTTTTTCTTCGGTAGAGGGATGGTGCCTGACGAGTTTCTCTGGAATGCTAGGAGCAGTCTTTGCGCACCCCTATGCCATCTTTTGTGCCGCCCTGGTTTTTGCAAAACGGTCTGGCCATGACCCTCTATACTGCTTTGCTAGCTGAGCAACCCTGGCTGCGAAGCCTTGATTTACCCGCAGTGCCCTATCAAGACCATGTCTTTAAGGGGCACGGGGATGTGCCTATTTTTGGCCGCTGGACAGCGCCAAGTCGTCCCAGGGGGACGGTTATTGCCACCTATGGTATTACTGGCAGCTTAGAGAATCAGTGGCAGCTGGAGATTTTGAGCCGCAAGGCCTACCACCGGGGCTACGGCCTGGTGATGTTTGACTGGCGTGCCCACGGTAAAACCGCTGAACTCTCCCCCACACTAACTTCCGACGGCATCTATGAGGGCCATGACTATGTGGCTCTGGCCGCACAGGCTAAGGCTTTGGGCTGTGCGCCACCGTTTTGGTTTGTGGGCTACTCGCTGAGCGGGCAGCTGGCGCTTTGGGGAGCCAGAGCGGCGATGGATTTGTCAAGCGATCGCAATTTGTCACCGGGTGACGTTGGTGGTGTGGCGGTGGTGTGCCCTAGCCTCGACTCCAATCGATCGCTGCGCTACCTGACCGCCGACCCGTTAGGCAAATACCTGGAGCGATCGATCGCGCAAGAACTCAAGCGGCTGGCCCAGCGGCTGCATCAGCTGCACCCCGACCATTTTGATCTGGCCGCGATCGATCGCGCCAACAGCATTTGGGGTTTCGACCACGAGCTGGTGATTGAGCGGCTGGGGTTTGCCAGTGTAGAAGACTACTACGAGGCCAGCAGTCCCCTGCCGTTTATGGCCGACCTGAGCATTCCCACCCTGATTCTCTACGCCGCCGATGACCCGCTGTTTAGCCCTGAGATCATCCCCGACCTGAAGCGGGTTTGTGCGGCCAACCCCAAGATCGACCTGGTGCTGACTGACTACGGTGGGCACGTGGGCTACTACAGCAGCAGCGATGGACAGCGGCAGGCGGGGGATAGCGACCCCTGGTGGGCGTGGAACCGAGCGCTGGATTGGGTCGATCGACAGACGGCCTGAGGGATTAGTTCGCCTTATCTTGAACCAGTAGTAAGGGATGAGCGAGTCAGATTAGCTTCAAGGTCGCGATCGCCGCAGCTGTTGAACACATAGGGGTACCACAATCAAATCGATCAGCACATGAAAAACCGTAAACGGGTTGGCGTGGAGTTCTAAAAAACGAATGACTCCTAGAACCCCGCCGATGCTGGGTAAAATAGCGCCCCACCACAGGGGCGATCGCCCTGGTCGCAGCAACCGTGCCCCGATCGCAAAGTAGGCAAGGCCAAACAGCACAGCGCCAACGACATGAAATCTGGCCCCGTAAACCTGGAGCTGAATGACATGGGTAACCCCTGAAGTCATTAACAATACCGCAGCCCAGGTTCTGGATTTCAATATCAACCTACTCTGAATCGGAGTAAACGTCAGGGCTGAAAAAGCCTAAACCTGCTCCGCCATAGAAGAGACATAACTTCTGTCGCGAAGTTAGCGCGGCGAGCAGGCAAGGCAATTAGATTTTAGTCTTTAGGGTGCGTCGGCACTTAGTCTGACGTACCCTAGGCGATGGCAAACTGAGTCAGCGATGGTTTAAAACAGACGCAGAATGAGCGGGTAGCGAAACACGGTATTGGGCTGAGTGAGGCTGTAAAAGATGGCGATAATGGGCATGATGAAGTTCACAATGCCCAGCACAACCAGCAGCGGAATACCGATCAAGATCCAGGCCAAAACACCCGCGATCGCCCACCAGACCCACATATTGATGTGAAAGTTGATCGCTTCTTTGGCGCTTTCTTTAATGACTGAATCGTTAGAAATCAGCAGAATGGCGATGGGAACGCCAACAGCAAGCACCAGGGTATTGAAGAAGATAGAGCCGTGGCTGACGGCAGACAAAATTTTGCGGGTGCCGGTGTCTTCGGTGGAATGCATGGGGAGTCTCCTAAGTTAAAGAATTTTGGCTTTGCGATTTTGGATTTTGGTGGATAATCCTCCGAGAAGGGCTAGTCGGTCTGCTCGCGCAGTTCGGCGGTTTTGACGCGCACGGTCATGGGGCGATCGCCGCGCTGAATTTCTAGCTCTAGCGCATCGCCAATTTTGGTATTTTCGACCTTAATTTGCAGCCCGTCGGCGCTGCGAATAGGGGTGCCATTCACCTGCAAAATCACGTCGCCGCGCCGCAGGCCCGCCGCCGCTGCGGGGGTGCCCTCCAGCACCCGAATCACCAGCACTCCGTTCACCTCGGGCAGATACATGCCGGAGTTAATATCTGCGTTGTTGAGCCGGGCCTGTTCGGGGGTAAGGTTGGCAATCTGCACGCCGATGTAGGGGTGGGCGACGGTTTCGCCCCGCGCCAGCATGTCTTTAATTTCCTTGGCCTTGTTGATGGGGATCGCAAAGCCAATGCCCATGGCGTCGGCGCGAATGGCGGTGTTGATGCCGATCACCTCGCCCCGCTGGTTGACCAGCGGGCCGCCGGAGTTGCCGGGGTTAATCGCGGCATCGGTCTGGATAAACTCCAGCCGCTTGCCGGGGATGCCAACGGAACTGCTGGTGCGCTTGAGGGTGCTGACGATGCCCAGGGTAACGGTGTTGTCGAGGCCCAGGGGGTTGCCAACGGCGATCGCCCAGTCGCCCACCTCCACCGCATCTGAGTCGCCCAGGGTGGCTACGGGCAAAACATCGTCCTCACCATCGTCAATTTTGACCACGGCCAGGTCAGTCACTTCGTCAAAGCCTTCGACCACAGCGTCAAAGCTGCGACCGTCTTTGAGGGTAACGACCACCCGGTCGGCTCCGTTGACCACGTGGGCATTGGTGAGAATATTGCCGGTGTTGTCGATGATGAACCCTGACCCCTGACCCCGCAGTAGTTCTTCCTGGGGCTGCCGAGGAAAGCCGCCGCCAAAGAAATCCCGTAAAAAAGGATCCTCATAGATCGGATCCCGAGCCTGACGGGTGATGGTCTTTTCGGTGTCGATGCGGACCACCGCCGGACCCACCTGGCGCACCGCAGCGGCCACAAAACTTTCGCCACCAATCGCCTCTGTCGCTGCAGAGGGCGCTGGCGATTGGGCATAGGCGGGAGGCGCGACGGCCCCCGTCCACATCATCACAGTGGCAGCGATCGCCACCAGCAAACGTTTCAGGGGAATCCAGAGTCCTTTCAAGGGAGCAAGCCTCATAAACGCAACTTCACAACAGCAAGGGGGCGCAACAGCAAGGGGGTAGTATTCCGTTGATTACCAAAATTGTTTCACAAGAGCCTACCCGCTGTCAGAGGGGGATACCGAACTTTCAGGTGGGCTAGGCCGAAGGCCCGCATTTAGTAGCATGATGGAGAAATTAATGTACCGTTTGACGCTATGAGCACAGCCGAGACCATTTATGAAATAGTAAAAGCCCTGCCAGAGGAAAAAGCTCATCTAGTGCTGGTGTTCACCCAGTTTGTTCAGCAGCAGCAAAAATTGGTCACATACCCCATTCCTAAAGGCACTCTAACTGGACTGCGTGGAATCGCAAAGCCTTCTGGCGATTTGCCCAGTGACAAGGAAATTACTGACAATTACATGGACTATTTGATTGAGAAGTATCAACGAAGGTTTTAATTGATACAAATGTTGTATTAGACGTCGTTCTAGAACGAGAACCTTTTGTAGAGACAGCCAATACTCTCTTTGCTTTGATTGAAGCAGGTAGACTTCAGGGCTATATTACAGCCACGACCATTACCAACATCTTTTACATTGTGCGCAAGCTCAAAGGACGGGAAGTAGCCCTAGAGGCTATTGCTAAGCTCCTGCGGGGAATGGTTTTGTGCAGCGTAACTCATCAAGTTATTCAGCTAGCACTGACCCTAAGTTTGGATGATTTTGAGGATGGCGTACAACTGGCCTGTGCAGCTAGCGAGGCTCTAGATGCGATAGTCACGCGCGATCAGAATGATTTTCAGGAAGCAGGTTTTACGGTACTGTCTGCAGCTGATTTAGTCATGCAACTTACATCAGAATAATTAGAACTAGCTGCTAGCCTGATCTCTATGACCCCTCTCAAGGCTGAGGCGAGATTTGGCATAATTTGCTACGCTTTTGGCGCTGCAAGCTTACCGACATAATGACTGCCAACTACATCATGGCCCTTGACCTGGGCACCACCGGCAACCGAGCGATTATTTTTGACCGGGAGGGCGCGATCGCAGGTCAGGCCTACCGTGAGCTAACCCAGTACTATCCGCAGCCGGGCTGGGTTGAGCACAACGCTCGCGAAATTTGGGAAGAAATTGAGTGGGCCATTGGGTCTGCCATTTCTAAAGCCGGGCTCAAGCCCACTGATATTGCCGCCATTGGCCTGACCGTACAGCGCGAAACCTGCCTGCTGTGGGACAGCCGCACCGGGAAACCCCTGGCCAACGCTATTGTCTGGCAAGACCGCCGTACGGCACCCCTGTGCAACCAGCTGCGCGAAGCCGGTAAGGCCGAGGAAATCTACGATCGCACCGGTCTGGTGCTCGACGCCTACTTTTCGGCTACCAAACTGGCCTGGCTGCTGGAGCAGGCTAAGAAAGAAATGGACCCCCCTGCGGACTTTGACCAGGTGCTGGCGGGCACCGTGGATAGCTGGGTGCTGTGGAACCTGACCGGGCGGCAGGTGCACGCCACCGACCACAGCAACGCCAGCCGCACCATGTTGCTCAATATCGCCAGCGGCCAGTGGGATGACACCCTGCTGTCACTGTTCGACATTCCGCCCCACATGATGCCTGCGATCAAGCCCAGTATTGGCGTGTTTGGCCACACCGATGCTGGGCTTTTTGGAGCCGAAATTCCGATTACGGCTATTTTTGGCGATCAGCAGGCCGCTCTCTACGGCCACGGCTGCGATCGCCCCGGCCTGCTCAAGTGCACCTACGGCACTGGCGCGTTTCTGGTGTCCCACACGGGCGATGACGTAGTGCGATCGCAGAATCAGCTGCTCTCCACTGTGGCCTGGTCAGAGGCGACGGGCGATGCGAAGCAGCCCCACATTGGCTATGCGATCGAGGGCAGCATGTTCACCGCTGGGGCCTGCATTCAGTGGCTGCGCGACGGCCTACAGGTGATCTCCAGCGCCGCCGAAACCGAAATTGTCGCCCGACAAGCCGCCGACAATGGCGGGGTTTATTTTGTGCCCGCCCTCAGCGGTCTCGGTGCCCCCCATTGGGACATGAGCGCTCGTGGTGCGTTTTTGGGACTGACGCGCGGGGTCCAGCGTGAGCATATGGTGCGGGCGGTGCTAGAGGCGATCGCCTACGAAGTCAAAGAAGTCGTCGATGCCGTCAATCAGGATAGCGGCACCCCGATTCGCCAGCTCAAGGTCGACGGCGGGGCCTGCAACAACGACTTTCTGATGCAGTTTCAGGCCGATGTGCTGGGCATTCCGGTCGAGCGGCCCCAGGTGCTCGATGTCACCGCCCAGGGTGCAGCCTTTGCCGCCGGTTTAGCCGTCGGTTTCTGGAATGACTACCGCACCCTAGTGGAGAGCCGTCCCATCGATCGCGTGTTCGAGCCCGGTGCGGGGCAGAGCACTGCTCAAGAGAACTTCGGAATGTGGATGAAAGCCGTTGAACGCGCCAAAAACTGGGCTTGCTAGCCGTCAGAGCTGCAGCCAGTGGAATTCCCGCTAATCTAAGGGGAATATTCCTCTTTGCCGCTGCTACCATGCCCGACTCTATCCACGACGTCAGCCTTACGCCTGCCCCGACAGCCAGTTCCGTCTCACAACCGCCAACCGCCCCCTCCGAAGCGGAAATGTGGGACATTGTTGAGCATCACCTGGTGCGCTACGGCGGTAGTTTTGCGCCCCGGTTGATCGAGCGGGCGCGAGGCAGCTATCTGTACGATCGCCAGGGCCGCAAAATTCTCGACTTCACCTCCGGGCAAATGTGCGCCACCCTGGGCCACAACCACCCCGATGTCGTGCAAGCCATCCATAAAGCCTGTGAGGACGTGCTGCACCTGTTCAGCGGCATGCTGTCGCCAGCGGTGGTCGAGCTGGCCCAGTCGCTCTGTCAGATCTTGCCGCCAAACCTGCAAAAGGCTCTGTTTCTCAACACCGGCAGCGAGGCCAACGAAGCCGCCCTGCGTATGGCCAAGCTGCATACCGGCGGCTTTGAGGTGGTCGGGTTGAGTGCCTCCTGGCACGGCATGACCGCCGGGGCTGGGGCCAGCACCTTTGTCTCGGCCCGCCAGGGCTACGGGCCTACCATTCCCGGCAACCTGGCCCTGCCCACGCCCAACTGCTACCGCTGCCCCATTCGCCACTGCCAAGACCAGTGCGATATGACCTGCCTGGAGGTGGGGTTTGACCTGGTAGACAGCCAGTCGGTGGGGGCCTATGCCGCCGTGATTGCCGAGCCGGTGCTCAGCGCCGGGGGCGTCGTGGAGCCACCCGAGGGCTACTTTCAGCGGTTGCAGGCCTACTGCCAGGAGCGGGGTATGCTGCTGATTTTAGATGAAGCCCAAACCGCCTTTGGTCGCCTGGGCAGCTTCTTTGCCTTTGAACAATTGGGCATGGTGCCCGACATTCTGGCCCTGTCAAAGACCCTGGGGGGTGGTCTGCCGCTGGCCGCAACCGTCACCAGCGAGGCGATCGAGGCCGACTGCTACGAGAAAGGCTTTGTTTTCTACACCTCCCACGTGTCTGACCCCATGCCAGCGCAAGTCGGACTGGCGGTGCTGCGGGTATTGACCCAGCAAAACTTGGCGGAGCGAGCCGTGACGATGGGAACTTACTTGAAAGATGGCCTGCTCAAGCTCAAGGATCGCTACGAGGCAATCGGCGATGTGCGCGGTCATGGCCTGCTGCTGGGGGTAGAGCTGGTGAAAGATCGCACCACCCGCACACCCGACCCCGAAACCGGGGCCGCCATTACCCGCCGCTGCCTGGAACTGGGGCTGAGCATGAACATTACCGCCCTCCCCGGCATGGGCGCAGTGTGGCGCATCGCCCCGCCGCTCACCGTGACCCAGACAGAACTGGATGAAGGATTAGCCATTTTGGAGCAGGCGATCGGAGACTGTCTGTAACTGAGAAGCTCCCGTCGGCGTAGCGTAAACTGATGAATAGTTTTCTAAGGCCTTGGTGCTATGCCCAAGACTCCGCTGCAAACGCCGCTGCATCAGCTTTACGATGAGGACTTTGTCCGCTGGGTCGAGGCTACTGTTGCCTGTCTAAAAACGCGAGATGTTGATCAACTCGACTGGGAAGGGCTGATTGAGGAGATTGAGGACTTGGGTAAGTCAGCCAGGCGAGAACTAGAGAGTCGCCTCAGCGTTTTGCTCGTCCATTTACTCAAGCGCTGCTACGTCAACTCACCCAATGACTATCGCGGTTGGCAGCTGACGATTGTGGAGCAACGCAACGCCCTCAAGCGGTTGCTCAAACAATCCCCCAGCCTTAAAGGCTACTTTCAGAACGTGCTGGATGAGGTCTATCAGGATGCTTCAGCAGAAGCCTCAACCGCTTACCCTACTAGCGAATTCCCCAATGCATATCCCTACAACAGAGATCTACAAGCGTTACTAACCGAGGAACCCTGGCGTTAAAGTACCCCTCACTCATCCACCCATCCACCCCCTCGCCCGCCACCTCCCCATGAAGATTCTGCTGGTTGATGACGAAGTAGAACTGGCTGACCCGCTGAGCCGCCTGCTCAGCCGTGAGGGATATGAAGTCGATGTTGCTACAGATGGAGAAACGGGTCGTGATCTGGCCGGGCAGGGTGGCTACGACCTGCTGATTCTCGACTGGATGCTGCCGGGGTTGAGCGGGCTGGAGATTTGTAGAGAGGTGCGATCGCGCCACGACAGCACCCCCGTTCTCTTTCTCACCGCCAAAGACACCCTTAACGATCGCGTCGATGGCCTCGACGCCGGAGCCGACGACTACCTGGTCAAGCCCTTCGAGCTGCGCGAACTGCTGGCGCGGGTGCGGGCGCTGCTGCGGCGATCGCCCAATCTAGAGTCAGCCCCCCCCTCTCGCCTCACCTACGGCGATCTAATTCTGGATGAAGCCAACCAGCGCGCCCACCGCCAGGGCCAGCCCGCCGAACTCTCCGAAAAAGAGACCCGCCTACTGGCCTACCTGCTGCGCCACGCCAATCAGGTGCTCACCCACGAGCAAATTTACCAGGGCGTTTGGGGCGATCAAGAAGCCCCCAGCAGCAATGTAGTCGCCGCCCAAATGCGCCTGCTGCGCCGCAAGATTGAGCCCAAAGGCACGCTGCCCATTATTCATACGGTTTACGGCAAGGGCTATCGGCTGGGCGGATAGCCAATTTTGAATTTTGAACTCTGAATTCGGTACTCCATTGAGGTTCAAAATTCAAAACCTCGACCCCGGCTGCTGCAAAAACTTTGCTTCTTCTGGTGTTGTTTCTCGCCCCAGCACTTCATTGCGGTGGGGAAAGCGGCCAAAGCGCTGAATCACGTCTCGGTGGCGCAGGGCGTAGTCGAGGGTGGATTCAAGTTTTTCGGGATCGGCAGCGTGGAGCGATCGCACCACTTCCACGCTGCGCTCCTGATCGGCCAAATTCTCGCTGTGCTCCAAAGGCAGGTAAAAAAACATGCGCTCCACCGGCAGCACCTGCTGGTCGTAGCCGCGATCGAGGGCGTAGTAGGCGGTGGCCAGGGCGGCGCGATCGCCCGCAAAACTTTTCGCCTTCCCTCGAAACAGATTGCGCGGAAACTGATCGAGCAGCAGCACCAGGGCCAGGCAGGAGCGGGGCTGCGATCGCCAAGTGTCCAGTTCACCCGCGATCGCCCGTTCCACATCCCCTAAAAATCGCTGCCGAATCGCATCATCAAAGGCTGAGTCTTTCTTAAACCACACCTTGCGCTGCTGACCATACTCCCCCTCCGGATCCGCCGAATCCCCAAACCAAAACCGCAGAATCTCCTCTACCCGCTCCATCTCACTCACCCCGCCACATAATCTGATTCTCCCCCCTCTCCCCTGCCCTCTCACACACCCACGCACCTGCCCATCCACCCATCCACCCATCCACCCATCCATTCCCCATCTAACTCAAAACCAACGGATCCATCGCATAATCCTCCCACCCCTGATGAAAGCGCTCCGATATATAAGGGGTCAGCACAAACTGCGGCGAGTCATCCCCCCTAACATCGATGCGCACAAACGAATAGGGCCGCCGCCGCTCGGTTTTGTGGCCCGTCAGCCCCATATACAGCTGCGACTTGGCCACCAGCCGAAACGCTACCTGCCCGTCGGGATCGGTGCCGAGGGGTTCGTAGAGCATGGTGCCTTCGGGCCGCTGCCGCCTGAGACTGAGGCCGCTGCCGCCGCAGACCACATAGTTCATGTGGCTGTCGGCGTAGCCTGTGGCCTCGGTTTTGAGGTATTCAAAGCAGTGGGCATGGCCGTTGAGCACCAGGTTGACCGGGGGGCGATCGGTGCTAATTTCGGGCACCGCCGCCGCCACCTGATCGAGCACCCAGCGCAGGTTTTGGCGAATGGCCATGGTCTGGGCCTGGCCCCACTTGGTAGCCTCCGTCACGTAGGGCGGGTGGTGAAAAAAAAGCACGCGCCCCCGCGCCGACTTGTCCTGCCAGGAGGCGATTAGCCCGTCCCGCAGCCACAGCAGCTGCTCGGTATCGACCAGCGTGGTTGGCCCCGGGTTGGCCTGTTTCTCAATATCCAGCAGCATTTCTTCTAGCTGCTCGACTTTGGCCTGGAGGTCGTCGAGGCGCTCCTGGGTGTGCGGGTCGCCGGGCTGTAGATGAATAGCCTCGTCGCGCACCTGCTGCTGCTCGCGCAGAATGGCCTGCCGCTGGGCCACAAGCTGCTGGTGGTAGCGGCTGCTGCTCGTTCGCTGGGGCGACAGTGCCGGGTCGTTAAAGGTGCTGGAGTCGAGGGCAAAGAAGTCGATGCCGCCGTAGCGAAAGGTGTAGTAGCGGTTGGGCAGGCGGGTAAACTGCCCCGGCTGATAGCGCAGTCCCCAGGTTTTGTCATCCCAGGGGCCGTAGTGGCGATCGAGGTGGGCCGCCAGCTCATCGTCTGACAGCCCTCTCAAATAATCCAAAAAAGCGCGGGCGTAGGCATCGCCCACCCCAGAGCCGCGCCAGCCCACATTGGGGTTGAGGTTGAGCCGCAGCAGCTTGCGGATGGGCCGGGTTAGCTGCACCAAAATGCTGTAGAGCCTGGGCAAGTTGTAGTAGTCGTGGTTGCCCGGCACGGCCAAAAACGGAAACCGAAACAGCATTTCGTCAAAGGCCACCTGATTGGGGCGATCGCCCCCCACCAGCCACTCCCGGTAGGGCTTGATAAAATTTTCTGGATACTGTTCGCTAGAGCCGACCTGGTACACCACATCGCCCGTGTGCAGTAAAAAGCGGCAGTCTTGCAGATGGGGCAGCATCTGCTGGGCCACCCGGCGCTGGGGGTGGTGGTCGGGGTGCGGCCCAGAGCCGCTGTCGCCAATCACCAGAAATGAGAATTCTCTATCCTCGCTGCGGCCATCGTCTAAAATCAGGCGGGTTTGGTCGATTTGGCGTTCCCTCAGGGCCGGGTGCTGCCAACACACGCGCTCCTTCATTTTGGCGACTTTGAGCAAAATGGGCGGGTCAAGAATGGAAGCCATGGGTCCTGCCAATGATGGTTGCGTGGCGGTAAATAGCTGGCCTAACGAAAAAGCGCCGTAAACTCAGGGTAAACTGACTTCCTTAAAATTGCTCTTCACCCATGCCTCTCGATTCTATCCACGCCGTTATTCGCCAGCTAGAGCAGCAGCCCCGCTGGCGCAGTCGGGGGCAGTTTCGGCAGGTGCTCAACCACTGGACGGCTGTAGTCGGCGAAGGGGTAGCCCGACAGGCGGCCCCGGTGCGCCTCGACCAGGACGTGCTGCATGTGGCGGTGGTCAACCCCATGTGGGCGCAGACGCTGACCCTGGAGCGCCTGCGCATTCTGGCCAAGCTCAACGATCGCCTCAACCTCAACCTCAGCGACATTCGCTTCTCTAGCGGCGACTGGTACCGGCAAAGTAAGGCCGGTAAAATCACCGCTGCCCCAGCTTCAGCTCCCGCAGAGTTGCCCGAGTGGCTGCGGCAGCACCCCAGCTACGAACCCCGAGCTATTCCGCGATCGCTCCAGCGGCCCCAAACGCCCGCAGAAAGCTTTGAGCGCTGGGCAGGCATGACCCAGCAGCTGTCCGCCCAGCAGCCCCTTTGCCCCCAGTGCCAGTGCCACTGCCCCATAGGTGAACTCAAGCGCTGGGGACGGTGCAGCATTTGCGCCGTCAAAAATCTTAAAGGCCCGGTGGGAAGGCATTCTGTATAACGGGCTTAACGCCAAATACCTGAGCAAAGCTAGCGATAACGACGGGCTGCACCGCCTCCACCGTAATGCCTGGACAAAACTGGGCCAGGCTGCCCACCGGTTTGTCGGCAATGCCACAGGGGGCGATCGCAGCAAACCCGCTCAAATCAGGGCATACGTTCAGCGCAAAGCCATGCATCGTCACCCAGCGACTGACCTTAATGCCGATTGCAGCCAGCTTATGGTTGCCCACCCAAACCCCGGTCAGCCCCGCCTGCCGCCCCGCCGCTATGCCAAAGGCGGCCAGGGTTTGAATCAGCACTTCTTCTAGCTGACGCAGGTACCAGTGCAGGTCGCTCTGGTGCTGCTTGAGGTTGAGAATGGGGTAGCCCACCAGCTGACCGGGGCAGTGGTGGGTCACTTCGCCGCCCCGCTCGGTGCGAAACAGCGGGTAGGGCAGCGCCTCGGCAGGCATCTTGAGATGATCTAGCGTTGAGCCCTGGCCCAGGGTGTACACCCCAGGGTGCTCAACCAGCAGCAGGCGATCGGGCTGAGGCGAGTCGCGGTGACTCTGCACTAAGTTTTTTTGCAATGTCCAAACATCGGCAAAGGGCATTAACCCCAGGCTGTAGACATCGCAGAATGGGCTTGATCCCCAACCGTTTTGCTCCATGCTTGTCAACCGTAAATTAGCGCAAATGCTCTATTTCTCAGGGTTTAGCAATCAAGAATTATCAACCCATGCAAAGGATTCTAACGGACGCTGTTGTGCAGAATACAAGGTGTTAGGGTGAAACCATGAGCCGACGTATCAAGGAGTCCGCTTTATGAAGCTGGTAATCCATGGCAGAAATATTGAGATCACAGACGCGATTCGGGAGCATGTAGAGCAAAAAATCCTCAAGGCGGTGAGCCACTTCAAACACCTCACCAACGAAGTAGACGTTCATTTGTCTGTTGCCAAAAACCCCAGAATTGGGGCCAGTCAGTCCGCCGAAGTCACGCTGTTTGTAGACGGTGCCGTTGTCAGAGCCCAGGAAAGTAGCGAAAACCTCTACGCCAGCATCGACCTGGTCGCCGACAAAATCAGTCGTCAGCTGCGCAAGTTCAAGGAAAAGCGCAACAACCGCATGCAGGGCAATTTGGGCAAAACGACCGAAGCCTATCTCAACGAAGCCCCGACCACCGATGTTACCCACGTGCTCAGCACCAGTGAGCCTCAGCTGCCCGACGAGGTCATTCGCACCAAGTACTTTGCCATGGCCCCTATGACCGTGACAGAAGCTCTGGAGCAACTGGCCTTAATCGATCACGATTTCTACATGTTTCTCAACGCAGAAACCCAGGAAATGAACGTGATCTATGAGCGCAACCACGGCGGCTATGGCCTAATTCAACCCCGCAAGGCCAACCAAAACGGTCACTTCAACGGCAACGGCAGCAAGGCTAAGCACCCGGCTGAAGCTACTGCCCATAGCTAGTCCCTGGCGTTTATCGCCAATACCAAGCCCCAGATTTCGCTAAGAAACCTGGGGCTTTTGTTTTTGAATGACAGTTTCTTAGCTGGCGGAAGTGGCCGACAGCAGGGGTTCTACACCGCCCTGAGCATCGAGGGCAAACAGATCGTCGCAGCCGCCTACGTGGTGATCGTTGATAAAGATTTGCGGCAGCGATCGCCGTCCGTTCGCCCGCTTAGACATTTCGCTGCGGGCTGCCTCATCCCCGTCAATGCAGTATTCGGTGTAGTCAATACCCTTTTGATCGAGCAGCCGCTTGGCGCGAATGCAGAAGGGACAGCTGCTCCAGGTATAAATTTCGACGGTGGGGTTCATGGCACGCCTCCGGGCAATGTTTCAAGTTCTTTACATTATCTTAGTCTTTTACGTTAGCTAGGTGTAAGGGCCGCAGGTTTGAGGTTTTAGGTCAATTCCCCTCGTCCTACCCTGAGAACCCTCAAACCCAAACGCCGCTAGCCGCTTCCTTTTAGCGCGTGGGCGATCGCATCCACCACCCGCGATACCGCCACAATCTCCAATCCGTCCACCTTCACCGACTGCCCCTTGGGCACGATCGCCCGCTTGAAGCCCAGCTTGGCCGCCTCCTTTAGCCGCAGCTCCAGCTGCGAGATGGGCCGCACCTGGCCGCCCAGCCCCACTTCGCCGATCAGCACCAGTTCAGGGTCGACCAGGCGATCGCGAAAGCTGGCCACCACCGAAATCGCCACGCCCAGATCCGCCGCCGGTTCCCCCACCGCCAGCCCCCCCGACGAGGCCACATAGGCATCCAGCTTAGAGAGCGGAATGCCCACCCGCTTTTCTAGCACCGCCAAAATTTGCAGCAGCCGGTTGTACTCAATGCCCGTAGTGGAACGCCGGGGTGAGCTGTAGCTGGTGGGGCTAACCAGCGACTGTAGTTCTACCACCAGGGGGCGGGTGCCCTCACAGGCGACGATGGTGGCAATGCCCGGCACCTGCTCATCGCGGTTGCCCAAAAACAGCGCTGAGGGGTTGCTGATCTCGGCCAGACCGCGATCGACCATTTCAAACACCCCCAGCTCGTGGGTGGCCCCAAAGCGGTTTTTCACCGATCGCAGTAAGCGGTGGCTGGCAAAGCGATCGCCCTCAAAGTACAGCACCGTATCGACCAGGTGCTCCAGCACTTTCGGGCCTGCGATCGCCCCCTCCTTGGTTACGTGTCCCACAATAAACAGCGAAATATTCGCCCGCTTCGCCAGCTGCATCAGCGCGGACGTGCATTCCCGCACCTGCGAAACCGACCCCGGTGCCGAAGTCAGTGCCGCGTAGTACAGCGCCTGAATACTGTCGATGATTGCCACCGTTGGCTTCAGCGACTCCAGCTCCATCAAAATCGTTTCCAGGTCAATCTCCGGCAGCAAAAACAGCTGCGAATCCACCGCCTCCAGCCCAGAGGGCTCGTAGTCTTCTGGATCCTCAACTAATTCTTTTTTTGCCCTTTGCCCTTTGCCTTTTGCCTTCTCTCCCCCACTCCTCTCATTCTCTCCGGCCCCCACCGGCCCCAACCGCTGCCATCGCAGCTTTACCTGCTGGCCCGACTCTTCGGCACACACGTACAGCACCCGCTGTCGGGCCGCCAGCTGGTTGGCCACCTGCAAAAGCAGCGTTGACTTGCCAATGCCAGGATCACCCCCCAGCAGCACCAGTGATCCTGGCACAATGCCGCCCCCCAGCACCCGATCTAGCTCACCGTAGCCCGAGGGCAGCCGCGCCTGAGGATGATCCTGGATTTGGTTGAGGGTCATCGCCAGGCGCGGCTGGCTGGCCTTAGTGGCGGTAGACGTACCCCGACTACGCCCCAGTGCCGAAGCCCTCGCCGTGGTTTCCTTGGCCGGTTGCACCTGCTCTACTAAAGAGTTCCAGCTGTTGCAAACCGGGCAGCGACCAAAATACTGAGGCGACTCTGCCCCACATTCATTGCAGATGAAAATTGAGCGCGACTTCGCCATTGCCACCTTTCTATGACTGAGTTAGACCACTCTGTAATGTCGCCAGCAGTACCGTTAGACCGCAACAAACCTTAAAAAAGCTTGAAGCACAGGTATTTCTGGCATTCAGCATGAATCAATACACAATAGAATAAACAAATGTTTCAGGCCCTGCCTCAGCAGCAGCTGGGGCCACCTTGCCAGCGGGGCCTCTTGCCACACAGCGCAATCGACTAATTAGCTTTCAAAAGTTAATCATTAAACGTTGCGATTATTTATAGAATATGACGTTACGTAGGGAGCTTTGAAAGCCTTGGAAAACAACAAAGAAAAAATTCTTGTGGTCGACGATGAAGCTAGCATTCGGCGCATCCTCGAAACTCGCCTGTCGATGATTGGCTACGACGTTGTCACCGCTGCCGATGGCGAAGAAGCCCTGGAAACCTTTCGCAATGCCGCCCCCGACCTGGTGGTGCTCGATGTAATGATGCCCAAGCTCGATGGCTACGGCGTTTGCCAGGAGCTGCGCAAAGAATCTGATATTCCTATTATTATGCTCACGGCCCTGGGCGATGTGGCCGATCGCATCACCGGCCTAGAGCTGGGAGCCGACGACTATGTAGTCAAGCCCTTCTCGCCCAAAGAGCTAGAGGCCCGCATTCGCTCGGTGCTGCGACGGGTCGATAAAACCGGCATGACCGGCATTCCCAGCTCCGGCGTCATCTCCGTCAATACCATTCGCATCGATACCAACAAGCGCCAGGTCTACAAGGGCGACGAGCGCATTCGTCTGACTGGCATGGAGTTTAGCCTGCTTGAGCTGCTGGTCAGTCGATCTGGTGAGCCCTTCTCCCGCTCCGAAATTTTGCAAGAAGTCTGGGGCTACACCCCCGAGCGCCACGTCGACACCCGCGTGGTCGATGTGCATATCTCGCGGCTGCGGGCCAAGCTCGAAGACGACCCTAGCAACCCCGAACTCATTCTCACGGCCCGAGGTACCGGTTACCTGTTTCAGCGGATAGTGGAACCGGGCGAAGAATAGTCGGCAGGGTAGTCTGCTAGAATTTGCTCAGGTTTTTAACAGATTTAGCAGATGGGTTTTAACCGGGCACGCATTGCCATTGACGCGATGGGGGGCGACTTTGCCCCTGGCGAAATTGTCGCAGGGGCCATTCGCGCCAAGGCTGAGCTAGATGTCGATGTCGCCCTGGTCGGCGATATCGATCAAATCAAGGCTTCTACGGCCAATGTCGATCAGCTCCAGGGTATCGAGCTTGTGCCCGCCGAAGGCAGTATTGAAATGCACGAAGAGCCCCTCAGCGCTCTGCGTCGCAAGCCCCAGGCCTCAATTAACGTGGCGATGGATTTGGTCAAGCGCAACGAGGCCGATGCCGTCGTATCGGCAGGGCACTCGGGGGCGGCGATGGCGGCCGCTTTGCTGCGTCTGGGACGGCTCAAGGGCATCGACCGCCCGGCGATCGGGGCCGTATTCCCGACCGTTGTGGCCAATAAATCGGTGCTGATTTTAGACGTGGGGGCTAACGTAGACTGCCGACCCAAGTATCTAGAACAGTTCGCCATGATGGGCACCATCTACTCGCGCTACGTGCTTGGGGTTGAGCACCCCCGCGTCGGGCTGATCAACATTGGCGAAGAGCCCAGCAAAGGCAACGATGCCGCCCTCAGAGCCCACCAGCTTTTAGAAGAAAACCCCAACATTCCCTTTGCGGGCAATGCCGAGGGGCGCGATATTCTCTCCGGGCAGTTTGATGTGGTGGTCTGCGACGGCTTTGTCGGCAACGTGCTGCTCAAGTTTGCTGAGGCCGTAGGCGAGTCGGTGCTGCAAATTTTGCGCGAAGAGCTACCCCAGGGCGTGCGTGGCAAAGTTGGAGCCTCAATTTTGAAGCCTAACCTGCGCCGCATCAAGCAGCGGGTAGACCATGCCGAACACGGCGGTGGTTTGCTGCTGGGGGTCGCTGGGGTCACGGTGATTAGCCACGGTAGCTCCCAAGCGCCGTCGGTATTCAACGCCATTCGCCTGGCCAAAGAAGCCGTCGACAACCGCGTTCAAGACCGCATTCAGGCTCAGTATCAGCGGGTAGCCATGCCCGCAGCAGACGGAGAATAACCCGTGGAACAGTTTATGCCCGGTGTGTCACTGGTGGGCAGTGGTTCGGCCTGTCTAACCGTACAACTCACCAATGACGAGCTCAGCCAGCGCGTTGATACCTCCGACGAGTGGATTGCGGCCCGTACCGGCATTCGTCAGCGTCACTTAGCTGCGGCTACAGATTCCCTCTCGTCCCTCGCGACTGAAGCTGCTCGAAATGCTCTGGCTATGGCCGATCAGAGCGCCGAGGAGGTGGATTTAATTCTGCTCGCTACCTCAACGCCTGACGACCTATTTGGCACCGCCTGCCAGGTGCAGGCAGCCTTGGGCGCTACCCGAGCCGTAGCTTTTGATCTCACGGCTGCCTGCTCTGGGTTTGTGTTTGCCCTAGTCACGGCGGCGCAGTACATTCGCACCGGCGTGTTTAAGACCGTAGTGGTGATTGGAGCCGATGTACTCTCTCGCTGGACTGACTGGGACGATCGCACCACCTGTGTGCTGTTTGGCGATGGAGCCGGGGCGGTGGTGCTGCGGGCGGCTGAGCGCGATCGCCTGCTGGGCTTTGAGCTGTGCAGCGACGGCACCCTCAACCACTGCCTTAACTTGGCCTATCAACCCGAACCAGCCCCACTGGTGGGGAATATTAATGTTCAGATGGGCACCTTCTCGCCGATCACGATGAACGGGCGCGAGGTTTATAAATTTGCCGTCAGCCGCGTTCCCGAAGTGATCGAAAAAGCCCTTTTCCGGGCCAGTCTAACCACTGCCGATATTGACTGGATGGTGCTGCACCAGGCCAATCAGCGCATTCTCGATGCCGTAGCCGATCGCCTCGGTGTTCCCTCCGATCGCGTAGTCAGCAATATGGCCCGCCACGGCAACACCTCTGCCGCCTCCATCCCTCTCGCCCTCGACGAAGCCGTGCGGGCGGGTAAAATTCAGCCCGGCGATGTCATCGCTACCGCTGGGTTTGGGGCCGGCCTTACCTGGGGTTCTGCCATTCTTCAGTGGCTCTAACCGCACCTGTTTCAGGCGAACGTTTTGTGAGACAGTATTGCTTTGCAGAGTAAGTAAGGTACTGGCATGGCAAACGCAGCGTGGGTGTTTCCTGGGCAGGGGTCCCAGGCGGTTGGCATGGGAGCAGACTTAGCAACAGTTTCCCTGGCCCAGGAGCGCTTCGCCCAGGCTCAGTCGGTGCTGGGTTGGTCGGTGCTCGACATCGTGCAAGATGCCGATGACAAGGTCTCCAGCACGCTCTACACCCAACCCTGTCTCTATGTCATCGAAAGCATTCTGGTTGACCTGCTTAAAGCCAAGGGTCACCAACCTGCCGTAGTAGCAGGCCACAGCTTGGGAGAATACGTAGCACTCTACGCTGCCGGAGTCTTTGATTTCGCTACCGGGCTGACCCTGGTGCAGCGCCGGGCCGAGCTGATGGCCCAGACATCTGACGGCATGATGGCGGCTCTGCTGGGCTTTGATGCCGATGAACTGGCCACTAAAATTGAGGCGACGCCTGGAGTCGTATTAGCCAACGACAACAATCCTGGTCAGGTAGTCATTTCAGGAACGCCTGAGGCCGTCACCGCCGTTATGGAAGGTGTAAAGGCCAAGCGCGCCGTGAAGCTGAATGTCAGCGGAGCCTTCCACTCGCCGCTAATGGCGGATGCTGCCGCTACCTTTCAGCAGGTGCTAGAGCCAGTACCCTTCGCTTCCGCCCAGGTGCCGGTGCTCTCTAACGTCGACCCTACCCCTGCTACCGATGGGACGGTGCTGAAACAGCGCCTGGTGCAGCAGATGACCGGCTCAGTGCGCTGGCGCGAAATTACGCTGGCACTGCCAAACTTAGGAATTGATGCGGTGGTAGAAGTAGGGCCAGGCAACGTGCTGACCGGGCTCACCAAGCGCACCTGCAAAGAGCTAGCGCTGGTGAATGTGGGCAATTTGGAGCAGGTAAACGGTTTCATGCACTAAGAAAAACTCTGCCACGCAGCCCTGCCATGACTTCAAAATCACAAATCCAAACTCCATAATCACCCTGATGAGCCGCGATCGCGAACCGCCCGTCAATCTGCTGTGGTACCACCTATTTAAATGGTCGGTGGTGAGTCCTATGCTGGGCCTGTATTTTCGGGGTCGGGTCTATGGTGCCGATCAGGTACCCAAAACTGGCCCCCTGATTGTGGTGGCCAACCACGCCAGCGACTTCGACCCGCCGCTGCTCTCCGCCGCCGTGCGCCGCCCGGTGTCCTACATGGCCAAAGAAGAGCTGTTTGAGGTGCCCGTACTAAAGCAGGCCATTCGCCTCTATGGAGCGTATCCGGTCAAGCGAGGCAGTGCCGATCGCAGCGCCATTCGTGAGGCCCTCAAGCAGCTTGAGCAGGGCTGGGCCGTGGGCATCTTTCTGCAGGGCACCCGCACGCCCGATGGTCGCATTCCAGAGCCAAAAATTGGGGCAGCGCTGATTGCCGCCAAAGCTCAAGCCCCGCTGCTGCCCGTCAGCCTCTGGGGTACCCAGCGTATTTTCAAAAAAGGGTCTGCGATCCCGCGCCCTGTGCCCCTCACCATTCGCATTGGTACTCCGATCGCCCCGCCCCTCTCCAACGACCGAGCCGGGTTGGAATCAATCACGGCTGCGTGCGCCGCCGAAATTCACCGCCTCCATGACCTAGGCCGTTAGCGCTCTTCCTACTCACTTACTCATCATCCCTTCACCCACCCCCTCTCCCATCTGATAGCCTAAAACAGACCCGCGATCGCACCTCCTGCCACCATGACCCAAGACCTTAAGCACGAACTCGCAGAAATGGTTGCCCCCGCCGACTGGGCCTGGATTAGCCCCCACGCCAACCGAGGGGCCGTCGTGGTAGTCGATCAAAGTTTGGATCTAGCTGAGGTGGGAGTCGCGATCGCTACCGACAATGTCACTGTGGTCAATCGCTGGATTGCTGAGGCCCTGCTCACCAAACCCTCACCCTTTCAGCTCGAAATTTGGGATCAAACGGCTAAAAAACAGTTTCAATCCCTGATCGTGCAACCCTTTGTGCTAGTGCAGGATCCTGCTGCTGATGAAAACTGAGGAGCATCAGAGTGAGAGTTCCCCAGGAAGAGAACCTCAGGATCGAGACCGCCTCTGGGCTATTTTGAGCACCAGCACCCTGATCCGTTTTCTGCTGCTGTTTGCCAGTGGCTGGGCCGCGATTCAGCTGCTGGCCTACTTTGAGGTGCTGGTGGTAGTGTTTGTAACCGCCACTATTCTGGCATTTTTGCTGAACTACCCGGCCAGCTGGCTCAGCCAGTGGATGCCGCGTGGAGTGGCGGCGATCGCGGTATTTCTGACCTGTTTAGCTGTTGTCACTGGCCTTTCGCTGACGCTGGGCATGGCTGTAGTCTCACAGGGTCAGCAGCTGGCCGCTAGCGTGCAAAATTTTTCTGCCTCAGTCACCCCCTGGCTTGGCAGTTTCGAAGATCTTTTAGAGCGGCTAAATCTTCCTATCAATTTACAGGGTCTAGAACCTCAGCTGCAAAATCAGGCCGTAGCGATTCTCACCACAGGGCTGGGGCTACTGCAATCAACCCTGGCTAACCTAGTGCTCGCCATCCTAATTGCAGTAGTTACCCTGTTCATGATGCTCGATGGAGCCAAGATTTGGTGGTGGTTACTCAATCATTTACCCATCCGCAATAAAATCCGGTTCAACACCGTAATTCAGCACAATCTGCTGGGATTCTTTTGGGGGCGTCTGCTGCTGGCCGTGTTTTCTATTACCACTACCTTTGTGGTATTCGCGATTTTAGGCATGCCCTTCCCGCTTGTGCTGGCCTTTATTGCTGGTTTGTTTAATCTAATACCAGGGATTGGTGCCACATTGGGAATAGGAATAGTGACGTTACTATTGCTATCACAAGGCGTGTGGTTAGCCATTCAGGCGGTCGTCATTTGCGTTGCGGTAGAACAGGTCGAAGAAAACCTGCTGCTGCCCTACGTCATGAAAGATTCTTTAGACATTAACCCAGTAGTCATGTTTTTTGCGCTAATTGTTGGTGCGACTGTAGCAGGGGTACTGGGGCTTTTTTTGGCGGTACCCGTCGCTGGGGTAATCATTACCTGGCTCGATATTGAAGCTATGCGGGGCAAACCCAGCCAAGACTAAAAACAGCCGAATCTGGCACAGGTAAACCAATTTACCAAGTCCAGCTCAGGATCTGTAGTTTTCTCACCGGTAGTACTCTACTTCTGGACTTGGATAGGGTTTAAACACGCCATCAGCCGATAAGCTAGAACACTGAACCCCCTTGGTGATCTCCTGAGACTTATGCCCAACGCTGCTCCGCCAGATTCCTCTATTCCTCAGGGGAAGCGGCTGCGCTTTACCCAGGCTCCCCTATCCTGGCTGTATGCCCTCTGGAAGTTCTGGCGACCCCATACCGTCATCGGCACCAGCCTCAGCGTGCTAGGCATTGCCGCCATTGCGCTAGCCGACCTAGGGAGTGATGATATTCCGGCCCCTGGGCTACTTCTGAAGATAGTAGGGTTGACCGTAGCGGCCTGCCTACTGGGCAACCTCTACATCGTCGGGCTTAACCAACTCGAAGACATTGCTATCGATCGCGTCAACAAGCCCCACCTGCCCCTGGCCGCCGGCGAATTTTCGGTTGCTGATGGCAGCTTGATCGTAGCTGCGGCGGGCCTGGGAGCTATAGTACTAGCCCTGCTTGGTGGCCCCTGGCTGCTGGCCACTGTGGGCCTCAGTCTGGCTATTGGCACGGCCTACTCGCTGCCGCCCCTGCGGCTGAAGCGGTTTCCCTTTTGGGCTTCGGTGTGCATTCTGTCGGTACGGGGGGCGATTGTAAACCTGGGCTTGTTTCTGCACATCAGCGATCGCCTGAATCTTTCTCTCACGGTGCCGGGCAAAGTTTGGGCGTTGACGGTCTTCATTCTGCTATTTAGCATCGCCATCGCTCTATTCAAAGATATTCCCGACATTGAGGGCGATCGCCGCTACGGCATTAGTACGCTATCGCTAAAGCTGGGACAGCGCACTGTGTTCAAGCTGGCCCTGGGTATACTTACCCTCTGCTATCTGGGTATGGCCCTGGCGGCTCCCTGGCTGACTGGTATCAATCAACAATTTTTGGCTGGCTCACACCTGCTGGTGCTGGCGCTGCTGTGGTGGATAAGCAGGCGGTCACCCTACACCGGCCAAGCGGCTATCGGGCAGGGCAAATTGACCTATCCCCAGTTCTACCAGTTCATCTGGAAATTGTTTTTTCTGCAATACCTCATATTTCCCCTGGCCTGCTGGCTAGTCTAAGCTCAGTAGCCTAGCGTAAAGGACCCTAGCGCCATGTACGACTGCATTATCGTAGGGGCTGGCCCAGCCGGAGCCACCGCTGCCTACCATCTCAGCAAAGCAGGCCACCAGGTACTGCTGCTCGATGCCGCCAAACTGCCCCGCTATAAGCCCTGCGGCGGCGGCGTATCGCCTCAGGTAGCTGAATGGTTTGACTTTGACTTCTCCCCAGCTATTTCTGTCAAGGTCCGCAAGGTTCGCTATACCTTTAACTTCAGCGACCCGGTTGAGGCCGAGTTGCCTGCCGAAAAGGCGCTTTGGATGGTGCGACGCGATGAGTTTGACCACTTCATCGTCCAGCAGGCTCAAAAACAGGGGGCTACCCTGTGGGATGGCACCAAAGCCCAGGGGATTGAAAATTTAGTTGACCACTGGCAGGTCAGCACCAGCCAGGGGCCGGTGCAGGGGCGCTTTCTCATCGCGGCCGATGGGGCGAGGGGGGCGATGGCTAAGTGGTTAGGCTTCCCCAACCGCAACTATCAGCTAGCTGCCGCCCTCGAGGCCGAACCCCGCCTGGAAGTTCCCCAAGATCCGGTGGTTCATTTTGACCTGGGACTGCTTCAACAGGGATACCTGTGGAACTTTCCCAAAGCCGATGGCTACTCCATTGGGGGCGGGGTGTTTCGCTCTGGGGCACAGCGCAAGCAGGATCTGCGCACTCCGGTGGCCGACTATGCCGCCGCGTTTGATGTCGATGCCAGGGCTGTGCAGCACTTTGGCCACCCCATTTTCCTTTGGGACGGCCCCCAAACCCTCCATACCCACCGAGCCGTGCTGGCGGGGGAAGCCGCCTGCGTGGTAGACCCCTTCACGGCTGAGGGAATTCGGCCCTCTATCTTTAGCGGTATGAAGGCAGCCGAGGCGATCGCCCAGGCAATTCAGGGCCGCGATACCGCCCTAGCAGACTACACCCAGACCATGAACAAAGAATGGGGGGAGGAAATGCGCTGGGCCAAGCGCCTAGCCCGTTTAGTTTACCAGGCCCCTAACCTAGCCTACCGGGCAGGGGTGAAGCGTCCGTCCAGTACCCTCACTATGGTCAAGGTATTTTGTGGGGAAGTGAGCTACAGCGAAGTAGCTAACCGCGCGATTCACCGCCTGAGTGCCGGGCTGTTGTCTTAGTTCTGTGGTCTTATTCCATAAACCGAAACAAAAGCAAAAGCCAAGGCAATTTTGCCTTGGCTACTAGTTGTTCAACGTGAAAGCTAGCGAATGCCCAAAGACGCGATCGCACCCTAGCCAATCGCATCCATGATCTTGAACATCGGTAGATACATCGAGATCAAAATCGAGCCCACCATGCCACCTAGCACAACAATCATTAGCGGCTCCATAACGCTGGTCAGCGCTTTCACCGCCTGCTCAACCTCATCCTCATAGAAGTCAGCTACCTTCATCAGCATGGCGTCCAGTTCCCCGGTCTCTTCTCCAATGCTGATCATTTGAATGGCCATGGTTGGAAAGACCGCATGCTTTTGAAGCGCCAGACTGATCATGCCGCCGCCCTGCACATCTTTACGGGCTTCATCTACAGCCTCAGCAATCACCTGGTTACCAGCCGTATCGCGCACAATTTCTAGGGCCGTCAAAATAGGCACCCCCGACTTCGACAGTGAGCCAAACGTGCGGCAGAAGCGAGCTGTAGCTGTTTTTTGAATCAGGTCGCCAAACAGGGGCATCTTGAGAGACAGTCGGTCAATCACTCGACGGCCATTCAAGGTAGCGTAGTATCGCCTGTAGGCAAAGCCCGCCGCCGAAATTCCCGCTACCATAAACACCCAATTCAGGGGCTGGCGTAAAAAGCGGCTAATCATCATCATGACCTGCGTAAAGACCGGCAGGTCAGCACCAAGATCCTCAAACATGTCGGCAAAGATCGGCAGCAAAAATACCGTCATACCGACAAAGATAATCACAGCCAAAAACCCTACCGTCACCGGGTAAGCCATGGCCGACTTAATTTGGTTCTGTAATCGGGCTAGATCTTCCAGCAGTTTGGCCAGGCGGTTTAGCACCTCATCCAGTACACCACCAACTTCCCCAGCCTGAATTAACGCCACATAGAGGTTATCAAAGCAGGCCGGATGCTTGCGCATAGCGTCTGACAGGTTGGTACCCTGCTGTACATCAGCATTGATTGCCAGCAGCGCCTTCTTCAGTTTGGGGTTAGTGCAGTCATCTGCCAGTACCCCCAAGCCCCGTACCAGGGCTACCCCCGCATTGACCAGAGCCGCAAACTGCCGAGAAAAGATGGCCTTATCTTTTACGGTCACCTTAGTCATGGAGGTTTTGATACTCTCCAGGTCAAGGTTGAACCCAGACTCCTCCTTCAGGTCCATTACGTAGAGGCCCTGATCTTTGAGAAGATTACGGGCATCGCTAGGAGTCTCAGCGGAAATGCGCTCTTTGCGCTGGGCTCCGCTGGTATCGCGACCAATGGCAACGTAGGTAGGCATAGCTCAATGGCTCAGTGGCTTAAAGTACTGCAATTATAGCGATGGGTTCGGTTTGCCGAACCCGCTAGATCTACCCGAACTCGCGTGCTTTGTGCTTCAAGGCGCTAGTGGCGACCCGCCGCCGCCCCTTGACGTGCAGCAGCATTGGGTGTCGGTGCTCCCCCAATCAGTCTTTGCAGTTCGTCAGGGCGAGAGGTCTTAGACATGGCCGCCTCAAAGGAAATTGTGCCTGCCTTGTACAGGTCGGCCAGCACTTTCTCCAGGGTTTGCATAGCCAGTTTACCTCCAGTCTGAATCGCGCCATAAATTTGAGGGGTTTTGCCCTCTCGAATCATGTTGGCAATAGCGGGGGTAATGACCATAATCTCTTGCGCCATAACGCGGCCATACTCGCCAGGTTTGACGTTCGCCTTAGGTACCAGGGTCTGACTCAGCACCGCTACCAGCGAGCCTGACAGCTGCACTCGAATCTGCTGCTGCTGTTCGGGGGGAAACACATCAATCATCCGGTCAACGGTTTGCGCCGCCGAACTGGTGTGCAACGTACCGAACACAAGGTGGCCTGTTTCTGCGGCTGAAATGGCCAGCGAGATAGTTTCTAGGTCCCGCATCTCACCTACCAGAATGACATCAGGGTCTTCCCGTAGGGCGGCGCGCAGGGCATTGGCAAAACTCTTAGTATCTTCCCCAATTTGGCGTTGGTGAATCAGGCTCTTAATCGGCTCATAGACAAACTCGATCGGGTCTTCCACGGTCAGAATATGCTCGGGTCGAGTCATATTGATGTTGTTGATCATCGAAGCCAGGGTAGTCGACTTACCAGACCCGGTTGGCCCCGTCACCAGAATAAGCCCACGCGGCTTCTCCGATAGCTCTCGGACAATGTTGGGCAAACCCAGCGTTTCCATGCTGGGAATCTTGGAGCTGAGCGCCCGCAAACAGGCCGCGTAAGTGCCCCGGTCTTTGTAGACATTGACCCGAAAGCGAGCCAGACCCTTAACGCCGTAGGAGCAATCGAGTTCCCAGGTTTGCTCAAGCTGCTTACGCTGAGTGTTGTTAAGCATGCTGAAAATCAACCGCTGACACGACTCGGGAGTCATTGGTTCGTGCTCGGTGGGCGTCAGTTTGCCGCTAATGCGGATATAGGGGGGCAACCCCGCCGATAGGTGTAGGTCAGAGCCGCCTCGCTCAATAACCTCTTCCATCAAGTCTTCAATCATCAATTCCATAGAATTACCTCATGGGGGGAAGGAATGTAAGAGAATGCAGCGTTAGAGCAGTTTAGGCGAAGTCAAAAGAATGGTTAGTGCCCCAAGGCCCAGTGCTGGTAACAAGATTCCCAGTTTGAAGTGAAATGCTGTCAAGAGCGTGAGTCAACAAACCGCTAATCTTGAAAACGGGGGGTGAGACAGTAGGGACAGTCGAGCCAGTCTTGCTGAAGCTCGGCTGCACAGCAGGCACAGGTTAGAGAAGCCTTGCGCTTGGCCTTGAGTTCGGCCTCTAGACCTGTATCGGTAAAGGTTACCCGTTCCACTTCATCAAGGGTGGTATACCCCTGGCGCACCAGGTTTAGACTGTAGGCCAGCAGCGTCTGCATACCGTCTTCGACGGCAGCCTCTTTAATGACTTCGGTAGGTGCTCCTTCAGAAATTAGCTTCTGCAGCCGCTCAGTCACGCGCAACACTTCGTAAACCCCAACTCGGCCTTTGTAGCCACCGCCCTGGCAGAGCGAGCAGAGAGTGTTGTTTTCTTTGGCGGTAGCAATCTCTTCGGCCGTCAGCGTGTTGGCTTTGTAGAAAGTGATATCTGCCTCAGAGGCGGCAGCGAGGCCAAAGTGAGCTAGCTCTTCGTGGCTAGGGTGATAGGCAATACGACAATCAGAGCAGACTTTTCGCACCAGGCGCTGGGCCAGTACCCCAATTAGAGCGCTGGAAACCATGAAAGATTCAACCCCCATTTCATCGAGGCGGGCGATCGCACCAGCGGCATCGTTAGTGTGCAGCGTCGTCAGCACCAGGTGCCCGGTCAGGGCCGCTTCGATCGCCGTTTTAGCCGTTTCGCGATCGCGGGTTTCACCCACCAGAATGACGTCAGGGTCTTGCCGCAAAAAAGCGCGCAAGATCGAGGCAAAATCCATCCCTTTTTCACGGATTACCTGCACCTGGGTCAGACCTGGCAGGGTATATTCAATCGGATCCTCGGCGGTGCTGATATTGATGCCGGGGTCGTTCCGCTCTGAGAGAACTGAGTACAGGGTAGTGGTTTTACCTGAGCCAGTTGGGCCTGTCACCAGGAGGAGGCCAAAGGGGCGCGAGGCCATATCCTGCACAATGCGCAGCGAGTCAGGATCCGTAATCAGCTTGTCGAGGCCGAGTTGAGTGGCGGAGTTGTCGAGAATTCGCAGCACAACCTTTTCACCGCAGCGGCTGGGTAGAGTATTGACCCGAAAGTCAACCTTACGGCCCTGAAACACCCGCCGAATTCGGCCATCTTGGGGAGCTCGGCGCTCAGCAATATCTAACTCAGCAATGATCTTAAAGCGAGCGGTAACGGCGGGGATAATCTTTTTGGGCATTTTGGGCAGAGCTTCCTTGAGCACGCCGTCTTTACGGAAGCGCACCCGCAGAAACTCTTCCTGAGGCTCAACGTGAATATCAGAAACGCCTTCCTGCAGCGCCTTGGCCAAAATTTTGTTGACTAGGGCAATTACCGGAGCTGCACCGGCATCTTTTAGGGCCGCTCCCAGGTCAGCCTCTTCGTCAATAACGTCTTCTAGGCTGCCATCGCCGAAGTCGAGTTCTTCTAAGTTGGTATTGACATCGACGGCGGCGTCTAGCTCTTCTTTTTTCTGCTTGGCGACCGCATCGTCTAAATAGGTTGACATCAACCGCTGATAGTCTTCAACGGTGATCACCATGCGCTTGAGAGCCATATTCTGGGGCCGCAGAATCCGGTTGAGATCGTCCTGGGCCTCCAGATTCTCAGGATCCACCATGGCTACCAGCACGGAGGAAGTCTCGCTCTCGTTTTTCGATAGCGGCACTAAGCGATGACGACGGCAGATGTCGACTGGCACTAGGGTGTCAATCAGGTGGCCGATCTGGGCTGCGGAGATGTTGTCGAGTTCTGGATCGAGCGACTCAACGCCATACAGAATTTTAAGCTCGAAGAGCTGCTGCTTCTTGTACTGGCGCAGCAGTTCGGGAGAGAGTTGCTGCCCGGTAAGAGATTCAAGGACATCAGTTAGCGACTGCCCACTTTTGCGGCTCTCTGCCAGGGCTTTTTGCATCTGCTCAGAGTCAACATAGCCCGCCTGAATGAGCTTGTTGCCAAAGGGCGAAAAGCTCCGCTGGAGTACCAGAGCTCTTCGGGAGGAGGAGGAATTAGTCATAGCGCTGATGCCAAAATACTGATGTGAAGAAGGCTTGAACCCAATCCTATGCAGGCAGTATGCCCTAAACGGGAGGCTGCACCTACTGGTTAGCGCGATCGCCAGCCCACCCGCGTTGACCCCGTAGTTTCGATAATACCCTTATCCAATTTATCTGCACCATGCCGGGCGCTGCCGGTCGCCTGACGTCAGGGCCTGATGCTGAGGCTAAAGAACTTGCAGCGGTGAAACCCGCAATCCACGATAGAATTAGAGACAGTGCTAAAGTCAAACCATCACAGCAGATTGAGTTTCTGTTGAGGTAGGCTTTAAGCCCAGACTAAAGATGTTGCATTCACCGTCGGGTTACGTATCAGCATGGTTGACGACATTCACCACCCCGAACACGATCCAGCTTCTGATCCTGAAGCGATCGAAGAACTCCTTGAGGCAGACGCCGTTGATATCGACTTTGACGAAATGGTCGAGGCGGCGGCAGCGACCGTTGACCCTGCCGAACAACCTACCGCAGCGGGGAGCAGTGTTGATGCGGCCGTTGTGGCCGACCTGGAACGTCAGGTAGCAGGGTTAAAGGCTCAGCTCGAAGATCGGGCCAATCAGTCAATGCGCATTGCTGCCGACTTTGAGAACTATCGCAAGCGCACCAGCAAAGAGAAAGACGAGCTAGCTACCCAAATCAAAGGCGACACCATCATTGAGTTGTTGCCGGTTGTCGATAACTTCGAGCGGGCGCGATCGCAGATCAAGCCGCAAACCGAAGCCGAGATGACCATTCACAAAAGTTATCAGAGCGTTTACAAGCAGCTTGTCGAAACCCTCAAGCGCCTAGGGGTTTCAGCTATGCGCGCCGAGGGGCAAGAGTTTGACCCGCTGCTGCACGAGGCCGTTATGCGCGAACCTACCGCCGATCATCCTGAGGGGGCCGTGATCGAAGAGTTTGTGCGAGGCTATCAGTTGGGCGATCGGGTGCTACGTCACGCCATGGTGAAAGTAGCTGCTCCGCCAGAAGATGGCCCCAATAACGTCGATTTAGCAGAGGGGAGCGCATCCTAACAAATCCAGATCAGTCAGTATTCAATGCGCTATAGCGCTGATCCAAATTCTCTAGATAGAGGGCAAGAGCACTCTATACTTCCCTAGTCTGAGTATGTACCCTGAAAATTGCTGCCCCAAACGATAACTTCACGAGTGTAAGCGGGCAACCTAGTCACATTAGTCCGGATATCAAGCAATCTGGACCGATTTTGAAAGGGTATAGCGAACGATTAAGTGAGCACCGTGGGCTATGGGTAAAGTAATTGGTATCGACTTAGGAACAACCAACAGTTGTGTTGCCGTGCTAGAAGGCGGCAAACCGGCTGTCATTGCCAGCACTGAGGGGGGGCGTACAGTACCCAGCATTGTTGGCTTTGGTAAGAATGGTGAACGACTGGTGGGCCAATTAGCCAAACGCCAGGCAGTTACTAATGCCGAAAATACGGTTTACAGCATCAAGCGATTTATTGGTCGTCGCTGGGATGATACGGAAGCAGAACGCAGCCGTGTTCCCTACGTTTGCGTTAGCGGACGTGACAATACAGTTGACGTGCAGATTCGCGGTAGGGCGTTCACCCCCCAAGAAATCTCTGCCATGATTCTGCAAAAACTCAAGCAGGATGCAGAAACCTATTTAGGTACAGAAGTGACCCAGGCGGTCATTACTGTACCTGCCTATTTTACCGACGCCCAGCGGCAGGCTACCAAAGACGCTGGTACCATTGCGGGTCTAGAAGTACTACGTATCATTAACGAGCCTACGGCAGCCGCCCTATCATACGGGCTTGACAAGCAGGATCAAGACCAGATTGTGCTGGTGTTTGACCTCGGGGGCGGCACTTTTGATGTCTCTATATTGCAGCTCGGCGACGGTGTTTTTGAGGTTAAAGCCACCGCTGGCAACAACCACCTTGGGGGCGACGACTTCGATAACTGTATCGTTGAATGGATGACGGCCGCTTTTCGCGAGGCCGAGGGCATTGATCTTTCCGCCGATCGCATGGCGCTCCAGCGCATTCGTGAAGCGGCTGAAAAGGCCAAGATCGAGCTGTCGAGTATGCCTTCGACCTCGATTAATCTACCCTTCATTACAGCCGATGAGTCGGGGCCAAAGCATTTAGAAATGGCCCTTACGCGCGCGCAGTTTGAGCAGTTTGCCTCGGAGCTAATCCAGGCTACTCTAGAGCCCGTCAAGCAGGCGCTTAAAGATGCTGACCTCAGCCCCGATGCGATCGCTCGCATTCTTTTGGTCGGTGGGTCTACCCGCATTCCGGCGGTGCAGCAGGCTATTAGCGCCTACTTCAACGGCAAAGCGCCCGATCGCTCCGTGAACCCTGATGAGGCTGTTGCCTTAGGAGCGTCAATTCAGGCGGGGGTACTGGGGGGCGAGGTCAAAGATCTGCTGCTGCTCGATGTTACGCCGCTCTCTCTGGGGATCGAAACCCTAGGGGAGGTGTTTACCAAAATCATCGAGCGCAATACCACCATTCCTACCAGCAAGTCCCAGGTATTTTCTACCGCTACCGACGGCCAAACCTCTGTTGAAATTCATGTCCTGCAGGGCGAGCGGGCGATGGCCAAAGATAACAAGAGCCTGGGTAAGTTTGAATTGACGGGCATTCCTCCGGCTCCGCGCGGGGTGCCGCAGATTGAGGTCTCTTTTGAAATTGATGCCGACGGTATTCTCAAGGTGGCAGCCCTCGATAAGGGGACTGGTCGCGCCCAGAGCATTTGCATTACTAACACGGGTGGCCTCAGCGATGGTGAGGTTGACCGCATGCGTCTAGAGGCCGAAACCTACGCCGACGAAGACGGGCGGCGGCGGCAGCTGGCGGAGCTCACAAACCGGGCCGACAACCTGTTCTACAGCTATGAAGCTACTCTGCGCGACCATGGTGGCCTGCTCAATGATCTAGCTCGGGCCGATCTAGAAGAGAAGGCCAATGAGTTGCGGGCAGCTACCCAGTCCCCCAGCATTGATGTTGGCACCTTCCAAGCGTGTATTGATGCGCTGCAGTCGGCTATCTTTGCCATTGGTACCAATGTTTATCGCGATGCCGACGGTAGCGTCGATGTCGATATGGATATTGAGACAGCTGATTTTGCCAACGTTGAGGCCGGAGCCGATGGCTATGATGAGGCTACCTACGACGGCGGCTCAGAGCTAGATGCTACCGTTACGGCTGACTATGAAGCCATTGACTAAAGTTGGGGCTGGGGCGGGTATCACCCCTGGTCAAAGTGGGCACTCCTTTTAAAATGGTTTAATGTTTGATTGTTGCTGGAGTTGTCTAGGTAGCCCTCTATGGCCCGTGATTTCTATGACATTCTAAGTATTTCGCGCAACGCCGACCAGGATGAGATTAAGCGGGCCTATCGCCGATTGGCCCGCAAGTACCACCCGGATGTCAACAAGGATCCTGGGGCTGAAGATACCTTTAAAGAGATCAACCGGGCCTACGAGGTGCTTTCAGAACCTGAGACTCGGGCTCGCTATGACCGCTTTGGGGAGGCCGGAATAGGGGCTGGCGCTGGTGGCTACCAAGACTTTGGTGACATGGGCGGCTTTGCCGATATCTTTGAGAGCTTTTTTAGCGGATTCTCGGGTGGCGTAGGCCAGGGTAGTCGGCGGCGAGGACCGACGCGAGGTGATGATCTCCGCCTCGACTTGCGCCTCGATTTTAAGGAAGCTGTATTCGGTGGCGAAAAAGAGATCAAAATTAGTCACTTAGAGACCTGCGGCACCTGCACAGGCAGTGGTGCCAAGCCCGGTACACGTCCTACGACCTGTGGTACCTGTGGTGGCAGTGGGCAGGTGCGTCGGGCCACTCGCACACCCTTTGGCAGTTTTACTCAGGTATCGGCCTGCCCCACCTGTAGCGGCACTGGGGAAGTCATTGAAGATCGCTGTGAGGTGTGCGGCGGCAGTGGTCAGACTCAGGAAACTAAGAAGCTTAAAATTACTGTGCCGGCAGGGGTTGATAATGGCACCCGGCTGCGGGTGTCTGGCGAAGGCGATGCTGGACTGCGGGGCGGCCCGGCAGGCGATCTGTATGTTTACTTGTTTGTAGCTGAAGATGCGGCCTTTAAGCGCGACGGCATCAATATTCTCTCTGACCTGAAAATTAGCTATTTACAGGCTATTTTGGGCTGTAAGCTCACCATTGATACCGTTGATGGACCCGAAGAGCTTGACGTGCCAGCGGGTACTCAACCTGGGACCGTTCTCACCCTTGACAATCGTGGGGTGCCTAAGCTGGGTAATCCAGTGAGCCGGGGCGATCATCTAATCACCGTTCAGGTTGATATACCGACTCGACTCAAGCCCGAAGAGCGCGAGCTCGTCGAAAAACTGGCGGAGATTCGCGGCGATAAAGTTAATCGAGGCGGTATTGAAGGCTTTTTAGGGGGGTTATTTCGAGGATGAGTCATTCAGCATCTACCCCCATAGATAGTCAGTTGGACCTGCGGGGTACCCCCTGCCCAATTAATTTTGTGCGTACCAAGCTTCAGCTTGAAAAGATGCCTCCAGGAGCCCTACTAGAAGTGTGGCTTGATGCTGGGGAACCTGTAGAACAGGTTCCCGATAGCTTAACCATGGAGGGTTATACCGTAGAGCACCTGGAGGACTGCATTGACTATTTTGTTCTGCACGTGCGACGTCCGGCTTAGGTAATGGTATCTTGCGGCCCCAGCAATATTGACAATGATGGCCTTTGGGGGCTAGTGATTGCTATTCAGGCTAACTACTATCGGGTCAGGCTGGACTCTGTTGAGCCTGACCCGGCTTTGCCTTATGGGGCGTCAAGAGATACTTTGCTGTGCACCCGGCGAGCTCGGCTCAAGAAAACCGGTCAACAGGTGATGGTGGGAGATCGGGTCTGTCTAGAGGGGGTGGACTGGGCCGGGGGGCGAGCCGCGATCGCAGCCGTAGCCCCTCGCCAGAGTGTGCTTGACCGTCCGCCAGTAGCTAACGTCGATCAAATTTTGCTGGTCTTTGCCCTGGCGGAACCTGACCTGGATCCCCAGCAGCTGGGGCGGTTTTTAGTTCAGGCTGAGTCTACAGGAGTGTTGGTGAGGGTCTTGCTCAACAAGCAAGACCTGGTCAGTGCTGATACTCGACAGTACTGGCAGGACCAGCTTAACCAGTGGGGCTATGCGATTACTATTATGAGCGTTCAGGATGAGGATGCTCCCCTCGAAATGCTCCAGCCGCTGCTGCAGGGGCATACAACCGTTATCTCTGGGCCGTCTGGGGTAGGCAAATCAAGCCTGATCAATCGACTCATTCCCCAGGCTAGCTTGAGAACAGGAGCCGTGTCGGGAAAGCTGAGTCGAGGGCGGCATACTACCCGCCATGTAGAGCTGTTTGAGCTGCCGGGGGGCGGCTTGCTGGCCGATACGCCTGGCTTTAACCAACCTGATTTAACCCTGACGCCAGCGGCCTTGGGCCAGTGTTTTCCAGAACTGCGGCAGCGACTAGCCCTGGAGCAGTGCCAGTTTAGCGATTGCCTGCACCGGGGCGCTCCTGGCTGTGCGGTGAATGCTGACTGGCCGCGCTACGACTTCTACCTAATGCTGCTGGAGGAAGCTCTAGCTTACGAAGAAAATCTGCAGCGGCAGCGAGACCCCGATGCGGCACTTAAGCTCAAAGTGGGCGAAAAGGGGCAGCAGCACCAGGAACCTAAGCTTCAGACCAAGAAGTACCGCCGTCCGTCGCGCCGCCAAGAGAAGCAAACGCTTGAGGCGTTGTACCACGACAGCGATGAACAGGTGGATGATTTGGATCCTCGGTTTGGAGATAGCAAGTTGAATTAACTTGTCCAATACCAGGGAAATAAGATAGCCAATGGCAACTGCGCAATCTAGGCGGAAGTGAAATCAGGCGAACTATTAAAAAACTGAAACTCAGCTGGATTTTATATTTTCTTTGCTTTCTATTCAGGTTTTCCCCAGAGTTTTCCCCAGTTATACCCAGGTTTTCCCCAGGTGCGAACGACATCACAATCGTTTGAGCTAGGAGTGGGAATTGGTGTTGTCCACAGGTACACCCGATCTGTTGTGTAGCACGGGCTACCGATGGATTAAGCGGGGATCGCTGAAACCCCTAACGCTTCGTTTAAGGCAGATTTGAGCTAGCGGATCAGGGAGCGGTTGGCAAGATTGACATCCCCCAGCAGTCTGGTGACAATGGTGCGACCAGCTTACACAGCGCTTCTGTTCCAACCTCGTGAGTAGCCTTCAAATTCCCTACCAGCAAGGGATCCGGTCGGTGAAGGAAGTTGGCAGGGGCCGTATTTTGGCGTCTATTTCAGATTGGGGAAGTGGAGATGAGTGAACAATCAATGACGGCAATGGCATCGAGAATTAGTTTGAGTGTAGAGGTGCCAGAGGAGCTGTTTGAAGCCATGCGTGACTACGTGGAGACCCATCCGTCCTGGAGTCAGCATCGGGTGTTTTGCGCGGCACTGTCGCTGTTTTTGATGCAAAATGGCATCAGCGATCGCCGCATTAACCGCCTTTACCTGGACGCAGTGTTTGACTACGCGGCCTAACCTGGTCGCAGCCTGAAACAGCTTGGCGTTGAGCCATTGCTACAGTAAGCACGTTTCAGGGCCGGGCATCTTGGAGTGAATTCTGGCGCGCTGTCCCTTCCAAGGCCATTACTAAAGTATTTCGTTGTTCCACTGAGGGTCGCTTTAAAGGTTGAGACCCAGTAGGCAAAGGGCACTCCCGCTTAGCGGGAGTGCCCTTTTTTGTTTCTGCGAATGGTTTGTGTACGGATCGCAGATAAATGGCTAGGACGCTGGCTCAAGGCGAATCAGCTGCCCGTTAGGCTCATCGGTGAGCACGTAGAGAAACCCGTCTGGCCCCTGGCTGACCGAGCGCACTCGCTGACCAATGGGAATTGAGGTTTCGTTGACCAGATTGCCGCTGGCATCAACCTCGATGCGTTTCACATCCTGGGAAACCAAGCCACCGGCAAACAGTTGGCCCTGCCACTGGGGATAGCGATCGCCCCGGTACACGGCCAGCCCCGACGGCGCGATGGAGGGTGTCCAGTAGGTAATGGGGTCGACCATACCAGGGCGCGACTGTTCGGTAGAAACGGGGCCGCCAGAATATTCTTCACTGTAGGTGACCACTGGCCAGCCGTAGTTTTCGCCTGGTTCTAGCCGGTTGAGTTCGTCGCCACCCCGAGAGCCGTGCTCGGTAGACCAGACCTGATCGGTCTCAGGATCAAGGGCGAGCCCCTGAATATTGCGGTGACCGTAGCTCCAAATCAGCGGGTTGGCGTCGGTTTCGTCGACAAAGGGGTTGTCGGCAGGGGCTTCGCCATTGTCAGTAATTCGCACGACTGAACCCAGGAGAGACTGACGATTTTGGGCCTGATTGCGAATCAGCTCACCTTCAAGCTCTAGAGGCGGGTTGCCGCCGTCGCCCAGAGCCACCAGCAGTGTGCTGTCAGGAAGCCACAGCAGACGAGAGCCGAAGTGCTGTCCTTCAGCCTTATCGCGGTTGTTGGTAAAAATAACTGTCCAGTCGGTGAGGGTGTCGCCATCTAGGCGGGCGCGGGCGACCTGGGTGCGGTTGGCTTGCTGAGTGCCGTCAGCGTAGGCGAAATAGATCCAGCCGTTAGTTTCGAATTCGGGGTGTAGGGCGAGGTCTAACAACCCTCCCTGGCTGAGAGCCAGCACGTCGGGAACGCCAGCGATGGGGGTAGGGTCTAATTCGCCATTGCTGACTCGGCGCAGACGCCCAGGGCGCTCGGTAATCAGCATGTCGCCATTGGGCAGCCAGACCATGCCCCAGGGATGCTCTAAGCCCTCAATCAGGGTGACAGGCTCGACCGACTCGACTATTCGAGCAGCCGGGGTTTGGGCGGTTGCTGGGGCAGGTTGGGGAGCGGTCTCGCGAGCTGCACCATGCTCTGGGGCAGAGGCGGCGCAGCTCATGAGCGCAAGGCTGAAAAACAGGGGAGCAAGAAGAGGCTTAAACCAGTGAGAACCCATAGTCAACGGTAGGTATATAGAGGTCGTAATGGTTATCGAACTGGGCTAAATCAGGCTAGAGCGCAGATTTGCTCTAGAAAATGGTAAATCCTGAAAAAGCAAGCAGCCACCCTCGGTAGGGTGGCTGCTTGTACCCTAGCGAGGGCCTAGCGGGGAGGGCTAGAGGGTGGCCAGGCTGCCTGCGATCGCGGCGCAAACGGCAGACACCGTAGCGGTACCAAAGATCCACCAGGAGGCCGCGGCAGCGGTTTTGCGGGTGTCCTCCACCTGCTTCTCGACCTGGTAGCGCATTTCGCTGAGACGTTTCTCAACTTCGTGCTCCAGCTGCTCGGCTTTGCTGAGAGCCGTAGTTCGCACATCTTCTACCTGGGCAATGACGCGCTGGGCATCGGCCTCGGAGATGGCATCGTGGGAGCTCAGCAGGGCCACCAGGGTATCGCGATCGACTTGGCTGAGGCGAGTGCGCAAGGCCTCAACACCCGCCTTGGGGTCGGCCATCAGCTGCTGTAGGTCGCGCTTGATGCCGTAGTAGTCTAGCTCGGGGCGATCGAGGGAGTCGAGGTACTGACGAATGCGGGCGAGAATACCGTCGATAACGCCCTGCACCCGGTCTTGCACCTGGCGAATCTGAGCTACAAACTGGTGCCGAATGTCCAGCACGCGGTCGACGGCGGCCTCGGCCTCGGCCTGGGTCATATCGGGACGTTGCGCTAGCAGGGCAACCACGGTGTCGCGATCGATTCTAGACAGCCGGGTCTGCAGTCGGTCGGCTCCCAGCCGGGGGTCTTGCAGCAGCAGTTTCAGATCGCGCTTGATGCCTTCAGGGTTGAGGGCGTCCTTGTCTGTATTGCGCAGGTAGTCTTCTAGCGCCGTCTCAAAGGAGATCACCTGGGTCTTAGCTCGACGGGCCAAACGCTGGGGCAGCTTGAGCAGGTCGTTGACAGCCCCTTGCAGGTCGTCGATGGTTTGGTTGACCTCGGCCTCGGTCAAATCGCCCCGCTGACTGAGCAGCTTCACCAGAGTGTCGCGATCCATGTCCGACAGGCGCGACTGTACGGCCTGTAGACCCAGCCTGGGGTCGTGTACCAGCAGCTCAAGGTCGCGCTTGATGCCAGCGGGGTTGAGCTCAGGCTTGCCGGTCTTCAACAGGTAGTTTTCGATCGCCGTAGTCGCTTCGTTGTACTTGGCTTTAGCTTGGGCACTCAGGGCAGCCGGAGCGTGAATAGTCCGGTACCAGTTGGCCTCAACCTGATCGACGGTCTGCTGAACCTGCTCTTCGCTCAGATCGTTGCGCTGGCTCAGCAGCTGCACCAGGGTATCGCGATCGAACTGGGCGAGCCGCTGGCGCACCTGGTGCAGGCCTGCATCGGGCTCAGCTAGCAAAGTTTGAATGTCGGCCTTAATGCCTTCCGGGTTGAGTTCTGACTTACCAGTAGAGCGCAGATAGTCTTGCAGCGACTGCCACTGGTTGTCGATGCGGGCTGTGGCCGCAGCCTGCAGGCCGGCGGCATCGGCAGCCGCATTGTTCATCGATCGCTCTAGGCTGTGGGCCACCTGATCGACCTCGGCTTCGCTGAGATCACCTCGTGCCTGCAGGGCATCGCGGAAGGTGACGTAGCTAAAGATTGTGTAGCGATCGCGCAGATCCTCAGCCTTGGCGTAGGGATCTTCGATGACGCTGGCAAAGCGGTCGCCGCTGTCGCTGGCCAGTAGCTCGTCGCGGCTAGAGCGCTGCAAGAAGGTGTAAACCCGAGTTTGCAGGGTCTTGGCGGCCTCTATTCGGTAGCGCTCAGAGACCTCTGCCAGCACATGCCGACGGACATCCTCAAGCTGGGCTGACACTCGAGAAATTTCTTGCTGGGTGAGCAGACCCCGCTGGGACAAAATATCGGCAAAAAACGCGCGATTGAGGGGCAGCAGCGCCTGACGCAGTTGCCCAGGGTCGGCGGCGGGGTCGTAGATGACCTGCCAGAAGTCTTGCTTCATGCGCTCGGGCTGGAGCTGCCAGGGATAGGCGCTGGAGAGATAGGCTTCAACGTCGGCCTTGACAACGTTATAGGCTTCGCTTTCGTTGCTACCCGATGCGCCCGATGCGATCGAAGCTGCGGCACCGCTCACCTTGCTCTGCGCTTGCTTGAGCTGACCCAGAATATCGGACATGTCCATGTCGTTGAGGTCAAGGCGCTGCATGGCAACACCCATCAGCATGCCCATGCCCTGCTGTAGCCATCCCGGCGTTTGCCCCGAGCCTGACTGATCGCTTTTGCTGTTCGAGAGCAGCTGGTCGAGGCGATCGCGCAGCTGGCCCGACATCAGCTCGTCGCGCTGGGCCGACTTCAGATAGTCGGTGAGTTCGGCGAGAGAATTGCGGTCTGGAGTTTGACCAACGGCCCGACACCAGCTCTGGTACAGGCGATCGGCAATTCGGCGCGTTTCCTGAGCCGATAGATCGGTGCGGCGGCTGACCAGTTGCTCAAAGGCGCTGCGGTCGATCTGAGCTAGAGCCTCGCGATCGGCGCGGGCTACCCCAGACTCCTGCAGCAGTCGCTCAAACTCAGATTCTAGAGCAGAGGTATCAATGCTGGGCGATCGCAGGGTCGATATGTAGTCGCGCAGCGTATCTTTTATATCCGTGTTGTCCCAGCCAGACATTAGCTCCTGACGTACGGCGGCGGCGGTAGCCTCAGCGGTGGCCACAACCTGGTTGCTAGCGGCACGAGCGCCTAAAGCAGAGGTTGCAGTACCCATCAGGGACTGAAAGCTAGATGTAGCCGTCTTCACCACCGAACCGATCAGGGAACCAACCGTGGTAGAACTGACCCAAAATAGTAGACAAAAATAGGTGCCCCAAATGACCAGGCCGGTAATAGCTCCCAGTAGGGCACTGTTAAGGAGGCTTAGCTTAACCGCCAGCAGGCAGGCAAGAAACAGAGCCAAACTTACCGTAATAATGGTCCAAAGGCCCACAGCCGTGGCGATCGGTGGGCCACTCCCATTGTCGTTAGAATGCTTGCTAGAGCTGCCACGCCCGAGGGCAGAAATACCAACGGCCACCGATAGGTTAGTCAGCAGCAGCTGAAAACCAAAGGCCAGCACTATTCCTGATAATAGGGCGATAAAAAACTGCGGCCCCGAAAAAACGAGGGCAGCCTCCTCGGCAGTGGTTATTTGCGGCTCTGGCACTACCGGTGCCAGCTGCACCTGAACCAGATGTAGCCACCCCGTACTATATCCTTGTATCTCGTTCAACCATCCAATCATGTTGGGTCATCCCTTTGCTCTGCTCTTTAATCAGACCCGTTTTTCCTAGAGCTGACATCTGGCAGGGGGGATATTTCATTGGGTAGAGGCTGAAATTGGGGCGAAATTAGCTGTCTGAGCCATTGCCGGCCCAGGGGCGACGCAGGTGCAGGGGCAGGTGTGAGCGGTCGTTGAGCTGGCGCACAAAGGGGCCGTAATCCATCAGCTCGACCAGGGAGACGGAGGTGACGGGCATGGCCAGGCGATCGCGGTAGCGCCCCACATCAATGCCCAGCAGGGTACACAGCATGATTCGCAGGGTAGCTTTGTGAGAAACTATCAGCACATTGCCATCGGGGTAGGTCTCTTCGATTTCGGCCAGCACGTCGGAGCTGCGGCGCGCCACCTGAATGCCCTTTTCGCCATCGGTGGGCGTATTCCAGGCCGGGTCGGCCAGCCAGCGGATATAGTCGTCGTGGAAGGTGGTATTGACCGTAGCGGGGGCCATACCTTCCCACTTACCAAAGGACAGCTCGCGCAGGTTAGCTCGGCGCTGCACGGCCATACCCGTAATTTGGCACAGGGGTTGTACAGTGGCAGCGGCATGGCTGAGAGGGCTACAGAAAATCGCCTTCCAGTCGAGGTGGTGGTAGGCCTTGGCGAAATAGTCAGCCATCTGCTGGCCCTGCGCCGACAGCGGCACCCCATCCTGGCTGCAGTAGCGGCCCGTGCGGCAGTACTCGGTTTCGGCGTTGCGGAGCAGGTAAAGCCTCAGGGGCATAGGGCACGTTTCCTCAGGTGCAGGGGAGCGATCGCAGCTCGTCGCTCAGGTGCGAGCGATCGGCAATGGTGTGAAACAGGGGTCCCCGCTGGCCCAGTTCGACAACGCTGACGGCGGCTACAGGCATATCGAGGCGATCGCGGTAGCGGCCCACATCAATGCCCAACAGCGTGCACAGCATAATGCGAATCGTGGCCTTGTGCGACACCATAAGAATGTGACCGCTGGTGTGAGTGCGCTCAATTTCGTCGAGCACCTGAGCCGACCGACGCGCAATATCCACGGCCCGCTCGCCCCCCACCGGAGCGTACCAGGCGGGGTCGGTTAGCCAGGCGACGTACTCGTCATGGTGCTCGCGATCGACCGCTGTGGGGTGCATGCCCTCCCAGCGGCCGTACATCACCTCGCGTAACCCGTCGCGCAGCTGCATCTCCAGGCCCACCAACTCACACAGAGGTCGAGCTGTTTCCACAGCCCGCCGCAGGGGGCTAATATAGGCGGCCGTCCAGGGCAGATGGGCATAGGTCGCGGCAAACTCCTTAGCCATCAGCACCCCCTCCGGGGTAAGGCCTGGATCATTTTCGGGCATGCCGCAGTAGCCACCCGTGAGGCTGTAGGCCGTCTGGCCATGGCGCAAAAAATAGAGAAAAACTCCCATCGGTGCCTGACGGTAACCACAGTGTGACGCCTGCTCAGCCCTGATCTACAACCATTGCCTTCGCAGCAGCAGCCCTTAGCGAGGGCCATTCATCCCTAATCTAACCTACGCGCCAGGCAACCCAAAACAGGTTCAAAATTGTATATGACCTAGCTAAAGATCCCAGCTAAATTTTGTCTCACCCAAGGCAAACCCACAGCCCAGGCAAACCTGGCACACCTAAATATTGAAGATCGGCGCAAAGCCCAAATCCGCATTCCAAGCCCGCAAGTTGAATGGTTCGAGTATTCAAACCGTTTAACCAAGAAGCAATCGCTTCAACCTTAGGGACTGAGTTTATGAAGCGATTTCAAGATCGTTAGGCAAACCCCATTTGCCCCAACATCAGCGATCGGCTCTCAATAGAAGGTTGCTGAAGTCTAACTCCACGCTCCTACTCATCCACCCATCTACCCATCCACCCGCCTACCCGCCTACCCGCCCTACATCCCGCCTACTCCAAATCCCGCCGCCCCTCCAGCGCTCGGGCTAGGGTGACTTCATCGGCGTATTCTAAATCGCCCCCCATGGGCAGGCCAAAAGCAATGCGGGTGACCCGCGTAAAGGGCTTGAGCAACTGGCCGACGTAGAGCGTGGTGGTATCGCCCTCAATGCTGGGGCTAATGGCCATAATCACTTCCTGGGTGCCTTCTTTGTTCACCCGGTGCACTAAGGGGCCAATATTGAGCTGCTCTGGGCCAATACCATCCATGGGCGAGATCAGACCGCCCAACACGTGGTAGCGGCCACGATATTCGCGGGTTTTTTCGATCGCAATCACATCGCGGGAGTCGGCCACCACACAGAGGGTGTTGGGGTCGCGGCTGGTGGCCCGGCAAATGTCGCACACCGTATCGGCGGAGAGGTGAAAGCACACCGAGCACTGCCCGACCTGAGCTTTGGCTTCGAGCAGCGCCTGGGCCAGGGCTTGGACTTCGCTCTGGGGGCGCTTGAGAATGTGCAGCGCCAGCCGCTGAGCCGACTTGGGCCCCACGCCCGGCAGTCGCTGAAATTCTTCGATTAATCGCGCCAGGGGACGAGTATAGATGGGGCTAGGCTCCTTGCATTGCTCAGAACTGGTTTATTTAGAGAGACACTGCGCAGTATCTCTCTAAATTGTACAAATTGTAGGTGTAAGGTTGGGCGTGTAAGGTGGGCCTATGGCAGATTTAAGCGGCATGTGGCTGGGCACCTACTGGCAGCGGGATACTCCTACCCGCTTTGAGGCCACTCTGGTGCAGGGGGGCAACCAGCTGAGCGGCAGCATTCTAGACGATGGCTATCTGGGCGAGGCCCAGCTCAGCGGCACGGTTTCGGGTCGCCAGGTGCGGTTTGTAAAGCGATATATCACCGCAACCCAGACCACTATTGATTACACCGGCACTGTTTCAGAAGATGGCAACCATCTGACCGGGCAGTGGAGCATTTCAGGTTTTGATGCTGGCCCCTGGGAAGCCCACCGCAGCGAAGATGATTTAAGCGCGAGCTGGCAGACGTTGTTAGAGCAAAACTTTGAGCGAAACTTGGCGACAACGGCCCGTTGAGGCGTAAAAGCCGCGATTTTGTGCCCTGGCTGGCATTTTTCCTTGAGCCAAGCGATTACATTCCTTAACACCGCCCCAGGGCGGCGGGTGCTCTGTTGGGTGGAGGGGTATGCAGGCTTGGTGGTTGCAGGCGCTTAAGCCGGTTGTCATCGTTGGCGTTTTGGCGGCCAATGTGGTGCTGCCTAAGTTTCCAGTGGCTGCTCCAGAGCAGGGGCATAGCCCTAGGGCCGTCGTACCTCCGGTAGAAACCCTGGTTGACCTTTACCACCTGCGCGATCGCCTGGATGGCGAGCTGCATCAGTCTGCCACCGTGATGGTGGCCACTCGCTCAGGGGTAGGCATGGCCCCGGCGGCAACCGTAGATCAGCTGTGGGCCATCGATCGCCGCTTGCAGCAGGAAGACGCCGCTCGCCGACTGTGGCACCGGGCCGAAAAGGCGGCGGCAGCAGCGATCGCCCTGGGCAACCCAGCCACCTTACCCAAAGAGTCTGTGGCGGCGGCCTATGCTCACTGGAGTACCGCCATCGTCGCCCTGAACCAAATTGCGCCTGAAACGCTGGGGGCAGCCCAGGCCGCCACTCGGCGGCAGCAGTACGAGCAGCAGCGGGCGATCGCCGCCTACTACTACGACACCGCCCGCTCCGAGTTTTTGGTACCGATTGTGGAGCAAACCGGAATGGCCGCGCGGGTGCGGTTGACGGTGTGCAACCTGGCCCGCGAGTGCCGTCGTTGGCGGGGCGACCAGCCCCCGGCCAACCCCGCCAGCTTGATCAAGGTGCCGGTGGCGATCGCGCTGATGACCCACCTCCATCAGTCAGGTACTGACCCCGCCGCACCAGTCTGGGTAGACCCCAGCAACTGGACCGAGGATATTGGCACCACCTGGGTGAGAACCGAGTATCCCCTGGCGCAAATCATGACGGATATGGTGAGCGCCAGCAGCAACATTGCCACCAACCAGCTGATCGACTACCTGGGCTGGGAGAACCTGAACCAGAGCCTGCAGGCGCGTGGGTACCGGGCCACCCGCATCAGCACCAAGCTGGTCGGCGAGTCCACCTATCCGGCCAACGCGGGCACAGGCCCCAACCGGCTGACCACCGACGAACTCACCGACATGATGGTGGCTATCTACAACCAGGAGATTCCCCACGCCGAGCTGATTCAGGCTGCCTTGGCTGAGCAGCGCGATCGCAACCTGGGCTACCAAGCGGTGCGCCCCCCCATCACCTGGCTGGGCGAAAAAACCGGCAGAAATTCTAAGGTGCTGGGTACAACCACAGCGATTAGCGTTGGCAGCCAGCGCTACATCATCACCGTTACCCTCGATCGCAGCGCCAATGAAGCAGTCGTGCGATCGATCGTGACTGGGGTGATTCAACACCTGCTCACCCACAACGGCTTTGAGCTGACGATTTCCCCCACCGAGGCGATCGCCACCCGTCCCCAAACCTTTTTGCCCTAGTCGCAATCGCCGCTGCCGTTAGTTAAGCCATCTTGTGATCCAGCCACTTCTCCAGCGCCTGACGCATAGTTGGCACGGGCGCTGGCCGCTGCAGCCAAATTTCTAGGGCCACCGCCCCCTGCTGCACCAGCATCTCTAGCCCGTCAACGGTGCTTAAGCCCCGCTGGGCGGCTAGGGTCAGCAGCTGGGTGGGGCGTGGGGTATAGATGAGGTCATAGACTACAGCAGCCTCTGGAACCCGATCGAGCTGTTCAGCCGTTAGCGGGGTTTGGTCGGCGGTGGTGTGCATACCGACGGGGGTAGTATTGACAACTAGATCAGCCGTTGGCAGCAGCGTGGGCAGATCGACCCAGCTGTGGGTAGTGAGGGTTAGTGCCAGGGGGGACTCAACCCAGCTTTGCTTAAACTCAGCCAGCTTTTGAATACTGCGGCCCACCACCTGCACAACGGCAAAGCCAAGCTGCCCACAGCCCGCCACCACCGCTCGGGCCGCCCCGCCGTTGCCTAACACCAGAGCCGTCTTGCCTGCCCAGCCCTGCCGTTGTTTGAGGGGGGCGACAAACCCAGCCACATCGGTATTGGTGCCCATCCAGCCCCGCTCGGTGCGCCATACGGTGTTAACAGCCCCTACCGCCCGAGCCTCAGGAGTTAGCTCGGCCAGCAGCGGCACGATCGCCTGCTTGTGGGGAATGGTGACGCTAAACCCCTGCACCCCAGTAGCCGCAAATCCCGCGATCGCCGCTTCCAGTCCCTCTGCCGCCACCGGAAACGCCACGTACACGACATCCACCCCCAGCTCTGCCAGCGCAGCATTGTGCATGACGGGCGACAGGGAGTGGGCGATTGGGTCGCCGATAACGCCGAGGAGCTGAGTGGAGCCGGTGATGATCATGGCAAGCGGGGATGAGGGAGATGAGGAGGGTGAGGAAGGGGGAGTTCAAAATTCAAAGTTCAAAGTTCAAAATTTTGAATTCATCCCCTCTCCTCCACTCGTTCTTCAAACAACTGCACGGTCTTCTCGACGACATCATCGATCGAGAGGCCGTCTGTAATCAGCTCGATCGCATCGTCGGCTTTGCGCAGGGGGGATACTAACCGGCTGCTGTCTTTGCGATCGCGCTCGTCAATGGCTAGCTCCAGATCACTGAGGGATACCTCGGGCTGCTGCTGGGCGGCCAGGTCGCGCTGGCGACGGCGGGCCCGCTCTGCCACCGAGGCGGTCAAAAAGATTTTCAGCTCTGCCTGAGGGAACACCTGGGTGCCGATGTCGCGACCTTCCATGACCACCCCTCCGGTAACGCCATACTGCTGCTGCTGGTGCAGGAGGGTTTGGCGCACGGTGGGCTGGGCCGACACCAGCGAGACCTGCTCGGTTACCGCTGTGCTGCGAATCAGCTGAGTCACCTCCTGCCCGTTCAGCCAGATGCGGCTGGGGAAAGCGGCAAAGGCAGGGTCGTCGCCCGAGGCGGCCAGGTGAATGTCGCAGTCGCTGACCAACTCTGCGATCGCCACCTCGTCGTGCAGATCGACCCCTCGCTCCAGGGCCAGCCAGGTGACCGCCCGATACATGGCTCCGCTGTCGAGGTAGAGCAGGTTGAGCCGCTGGGCTACGCGCCGGGCCACCGTCGACTTGCCTGCCCCCGCCGGGCCATCAATGGCCACAATCGGTTGGCGATCGCGCAGCAGCAGGTTGTCAATCAGCCGGGTGGTGCCCAGGTGGGCCGCGACCGCGATCATGCCCAGGGTCTCTACCTGCTCGAGCGGCTGCAGGGTTTCAGGATGCACCAGCTCCACATACTGCGGCTTTAGACTGGGCTCCTGAGCTAGCTCCTGGTGTACGGCAGCCACCAGGGCCGTGCGGTGGCGCTCACCCGTCTTAAAGCGGCTCTGGGCAGCCATCAGGCCTCGGTAGATGGCTGCGGCCTGCGGTTGCTCGGCGGCACTCAGGTAGGTATTGCGCGAGCTGAGTGCCAATCCACTGGCCTCGCGCACGGTAGGGCAGCCTACAATCTGGCCCGGCAGGTTTAAATCTTGGGCCAGGCGTTTCAGAATAGCCAGCTGCTGAGCGTCTTTGTAGCCAAAGTAGGCGCGATCGGGGGCTACCAGGCTCAGCAGCTTAGTCACTACTGTGGCTACCCCCTCAAAGTGCCCTGGCCGATAGGGACCGCAGAGCACCGACATCATGGCCTTGGGCGGCACGACCTGGGCCAAGTCACTCGACTGTGGGTCCACTGTGCCGTAGAACGCTGCTGGGGATGGCATAAACACGGCATCCACTCCGGCCTGCTCACACAGGTGCAGATCTTGGTCAGGGGTATGGGGGTAGCGGGCCAGGTCTTCCTGGGGGCCAAACTGCAGCGGATTGACAAAAATACTGACCACCACCACGGCATTTTCTCGCCGGGCTCGCTCGATTAGGCTCAGATGCCCGCGGTGCAGATTGCCCATTGTTGGCACCAGCCCCACCTCAACGCGATCGGTTGACCTTCGCCCCATGCTACTGGCGCGCACGCTATCCTGGCCCCGCGCTTGAACTAAGTAGCGCGTTAAGCCCTCAACCGCCTTCAGTACCCGCACAATGTTCTACCCTTTGCCGCATGAGCGTATGTGACAGCTAAACTTCTGGCCACCTTTTTTCAAAGGTATTACCGTATCAGATTTAAAGTCTGGAGCATATCGCCCTGTTCTCCGCTTTTCCGTGACCTTATCCCGAACCCACGATAACCCTGGCCCTACAGCTAGGGTAACCCACCAAAAACCCTCTCCAGTCTGGGCGATGGAGAGGGTTGAGTTGGGCCTCGGCCAAGCGATCGCAGAGGCTTTTAGCAGGGGCTACTGGGCGGCCAGCACGTCGACCTGCACGCGGCCAACGCCGCTGGCTCTCAAGCCAATTTGGGCAGCCGCTGCCGACGATAGATCGATCACTCGACCATGGCCAAAGGGGCCGCGATCGTTAATTCGCACCACTACCGACTGCCCTGTAGACAGATTGGTAACGCGCACCTGGGTGCCAAAGGGCAGGGTGCGGTGGGCCGCTGTCAAAGCATTTTGGTCAAATACCTCGCCGCTGGCGCTGCGGCGACCGTGGAAGCCAGGGCCATACCAGGAGGCCATGCCGGTCAGGCTAGAGGCAACTACGCCCACCTGGTTGGCCGCAGCGGCTGGCTCTGGCAAGCCTTCAACCCGAGCCAGGGGAGGAGCATTGCCCAGCAAGCGCCGCAGTCGGTTCGCCATTTGCAGCGCGTCTTCGCCAGGGTTGGCGGTGGTATCGGGCAGAATAGCTTTGTCGCTGATGGTGAGCAGGGTCTCATCGCCCCAGGCCACTACAAAAGCTTTTGATTCGTCTTCCCAGCGAGCTTCGATCGCGGCAGCATCGCCATCGGCGGCTAGCGTTTGCAGGCGAGCAACGATGTCGTTGGCCCGCCGCAGGGGCTCTTGAACATCAGGTGCCGCAACCGTTCCCTGGCTAGCACTTAGGGTTTCAAGCTCACCCCCTACCAGGGTGATTACGGGAATTGAGCGAATGTAGACTGTGGCAGCCTGGCGAGCATCGAGGGCGTGGGGAAGAACGGTAGCTGTATCTAGGGCTTTGTTCGTTTCGACAGCGGTGTCAGAGGGCTGAATTAATAAAGCTGATTCAGGTGCGGCAGGCTCAGTAGGCTCAAAAGTTGAAGGGCTAGAGTCAGAGTCGGCAGGTTGACCTGCATCAGGATAGTCGGTAAGCGACAGAGCTTCGGCATGAAGTTCTGCTTCAGGATCCAGAGAAAGACCGCTATTGCTGCTGTCTTGGGCGTGGCTGGGCAGAGGTGCTCCAAAGACGGACATCGCGACGGCAACCGTCAGTCCGCCTAGTACGGAATGTTTCATGTACACCAAAAGAATTCAACAGAAAGAGCAGGGAATAAATTCTGGGTCTAGTAGTAAACATGACCTAGAACAGGCGACACAGGAATCACCTTGAAGTCCGTGCTCGTTGCAAATTGGCCTTCGGTTTTTTTGACGAAACGTAACTTAGCACGTTCAGCCAGACTTGCGAATCCGGGGAAATCCGGACGACTTATGCCGCCATCGCAAAATAAAAAAGTGTTCTCCCCTACCCGAAGAGCTGAATGGGCTGCTACGACTGGGCTTGCCAGGCTTACAGGAAACTTGGTTAAATTTCGAATTATTTATGAATTGAGTCAAGTGAGTTATGTAAAAATAATCAGTCTGTTCATCATTTGGGCGGAGTTTTGTGAGGAAAGGGTGAAGTTTGCGAATTGTAAATCGTATTTTTCGATACAAAATCTCCTCGGCGATCGCAGCCTGATTGCAAACCGCTAAATGCTCTGACTGTCCCAAAAGATCCGCAATAATCTTGCTAAACGGATCCAATTCTTCAAAAAAACATGTGCTCTGAGGTAGGCGATCGCCGCTGCTAGCGACCTGGCCCATTGACGAAGCTCACCCCCGTTTTTAAGGTAAGAGACTGGCCCACACACAAGGACTTTAAAACCCCATGGACTATCGGGATGCCGGTGTAGATGTAGAGGCAGGGCGTGGCTTTGTGCAGCGCATTCGCAGCCTGGTAGACAGCACCCGTCGGCCCGAGGTGCTGGGCAGCCTGGGAGGGTTTAGCGGTCTCTGCGAGCTGCCCACCGGCTACCGCGAGCCGGTGCTGGTATCGGGCACCGACGGAGTTGGCACCAAGCTCAAAATTGCTCAGATAACCCAGCGTCACAGCACCGTCGGCATTGACCTGGTGGCGATGTGCGTCAACGACATTCTCACCAGCGGGGCCGAGCCGCTGTTTTTTCTCGACTATCTGGCCACGGGTAAGCTAGAACCCGCTGCCCTGGCGGAAGTGGTCGAGGGCATTGTGGCGGGGTGTCACCAGGCCGGGTGCGCTCTATTGGGGGGCGAAACTGCTGAAATGCCCGGCTTTTATGGTCCTGGCGAGTACGACCTGGCGGGGTTTTGCGTAGGTGTAGTCGAAAAATCTCAAATTTTAGATGGCAGTCAGGTGCAGCTGGGCGATCGCGTCATTGGTCTGGCCAGCAGCGGCGTACACAGCAATGGCTTTAGCCTGGTGCGCAAAGTCGTCGCCGAGGGCCAGCGCCCCGACGGTGGCACCGGCTACCGCTGGGAGGAGGTCATACCTACCCTCAGCGACCTGAGCCTGGCCGAAGTTTTGCTTACCCCCACTCGCATTTACGTAGAGCCCGTGCTGAAGGCCCGTAGAGAAGGGTTAGCCATCCACGGTATGGCCCATATTACCGGCGGCGGCCTACCCGAAAATCTGCCTCGCTGCCTGGGGCCAGGCCAGAGCATTCAGCTTGAAGTGGGTAGCTGGCCGGTAGCACCCGTGTTTAACTGGCTGGCACAGGCAGGTCAGGTACCCGAGGGCGCTCTCTACAACACCTTTAACATGGGAATTGGGTTTGCTCTGGTAGTGCCCTCCACCCAGGTCGATCAGACCCTGGCCTGGCTAGCCCAGCACCAGGTAGCCGCTTACGCCATCGGCGAGGTGACAGCTGGTGCGGGTCAGGTGACCGGGCTGCCCGACTGAATTGGTCTGATACCAAACCCTATTTGCCTGCACCCGGTTTGTAGGGGTATTGCAGTGCAATGCTCCCTACGAAATCCCTGTTTTGAGTCCAGGGTTTTTCCAGTGCGGATGTCCTTTGACTGGCCCAGTAGGTGTTGTGACGGCGTTGCGTCACTGGTGCCAAAACCTTCAAGCCGCAGTCTTTAATCCGAAGCCTTGCTGAAGAACCTCGCCGCTCGGCTGAATAGCCGATACCGTAGAAAGGAAGCGTGATTAGGATTAGGAACTGCCGTTGAAATCTTCGACTTTAAACTGGCCACCCGTGGTGCTGAGTTTTCTTGCCATCGTCGGTTTGGCCCTGGTAACCAGTAGCTTTGTGATCATCAACCCCGGTCAGGCCGGAGTGCTCAGCATTTTGGGTAAATCTCAAGATGGTGCCCTGCTAGAGGGCATTCACCTAAAGCCGCCCCTGGTCTCGACGGTCGATGTGTACGACGTTACCGTGCAAAAGTTTGAGGTGCCTGCCCAAAGCTCAACCAAAGACCTGCAGGATCTGTCAGGTCGTTTTGCCATCAACTTTCGCCTTGACCCCACTGAGGTCGTCAACATTCGCCGTACCCAGGGCACCTTAGAAAACCTGGTGTCTAAAATCGTGGCTCCCCAAACCCAGGAGTCATTCAAAATTGCCGCCGCTCGCCGTACCGTAGAAGAGGCCATTACCCAGCGGGCTGAGCTAAAGCAAGACTTTGACGACGCCCTGACCTCCAGGCTCGACAAGTACGGCATTTTGGTCCTCGACACCAGCGTGGTCGATCTGACCTTCTCTACTGAGTTTGCCAAGGCCGTAGAAGATAAGCAGATTGCCGAGCAGCGCGCTCGCCGGGCTGTCTACATTGCCCAGGAAGCCGAGCAAGAGGCCCAGGCCGAAATTAACCGAGCCAAGGGGCGGGCCGAGGCCCAGCGGTTGATTGCTGAAACCCTAAAAGCTAAGGGTGGATCGCTGGTGCTGCAAAAAGAGGCGATCGAAGCCTGGAAAGACGGCGGTGCTCAGGTTCCCCGAGTATTGGTCGTCGGCCAGGGCAGCAACATACCCTTCATTTTGGATATGCAGCAGGCCGCAGAGGACGAGGTGGCGATCGCCCAGCCCAGATAGCAGGCAACGCCCTACAGAGTAGTCAACATCCATGTCCAAAGGTCCAAAGCGGTAGAAATAAACTCACCGACCGCTTTGGATAACTACCAGGCTAAACTGACCGCCTCGGCAGGCGAATAGGTAATTTCGCGTACCATGCCCGGCTGGCCGAGCGATTCGGCCTGGCGATCGTTGTAGCTGACCATGACAGCACCGGCATTGCCCGCCCGAATCGTGAGGGCCTGGTCTGCGGTCCACAGGCGGCTATCGCCAGGCTGCAAAATGCCCTCGAACTCAGTTTGGCCATCGGAGGTGATGCGCAACCAGGACTGAGCCGTTAGGGTCATTTTGACCTGAATCGGAGACTGAGAGTCTGTAGCCTGAGGAGTTGGATCGGCAGGAACATCGCCAGCACTGGGCCTGGCTTCAGACTCGGTCTGTGTACTACCCTCGAGGGGATTTAGGGGTGGCAGCACCGTTACCTCTGGGGCGGTTTGCCGCAGCAGGTAGGAGAGCCCGCTGATCGCCGCTACCAGCAGCATGAAATAGGCCCCGTAGAGGTGAAGGGGGCGCAGCTGGGCGGCCGGAGTCTCTTTCCAAGAGCGGCGCTGTATTCGGGGCGGAGTAAAAAATTGGCTGGCTAGGGTTTCACCATCGAGCTGAAGGGCGTCGCCGTAGCGGCGAATTAGCCCCCGAATGTAGACGGGTTCAGGCAGCCCGTCTAAGTCGCCCTGCTCAATGGCAGCCATCAGGCTGGGTCGAATCAGGGTTGTTTCAGCCAGAGCTTCTAGGGTTAGCCCCTGCTGCTGGCGAGCCGCCCGCAGTAGGGTACCCAGTTCTAAAAGCTGCTCGCGATAGACGGCATTAGGGTCAACCAACTCTTTTGTCTTCATACAGGGAAAAAACTAGCTCAGGACGGAGAATGGCTTACTGATGGAGGAGACAGCTTAGCAAGGGGGGCTGATTGAACCAATGACTCTGCTAATAATGCCTCAATTTCGGCAGATGATAAAGCCCTGTAAGACCCCTCAGCGAGGTTACCTAACCTGATTGAGCCCACTGCAGTTCGGTGTAAGTCTAGCACCCGGTAGCCCAGGGCCTGGGCCACCCGACGAATTTGTCGGTTGCGCCCCTCCTGCAGTACAACTTCGAGCTGGGTTTGGTTTTGGCCTTGGGCTATCACAGTTACTTTGGCGGGGCGAGTGGGCCGGTTGTCGAGGTCGATGCCTTTGCGCCAGGCATTTAGGGCCTCGGGTCGCACCTTCCCCTCCAGACATACCCGGTAGGTTTTAGGAATGTCGTGGCGAGGATGGGTGAGCCGAAAGGTGAAGTCGCCATCGTTGGTGAGCAGCAGCGCCCCGGTGCTGTAGGCATCGAGCCGCCCCACGGGATGAATGCCCACGGTGTGCAGCTCGGGCGGGAGTACCATCATCACGGTGGGCCGCCCCTGGGGATCGGCACAGGTAGACACCATGCCCAAGGGCTTGTGCAGCAGCAGGTAATGCTGGGTGGGACGACTGCGGGCCGCGATGGGTTGCTGGTTGATCTCAATACGATCGCAGCTGGGGTCGGCCCGCTGACCGAGGTGAGCGACTTCCCCGTTGACCCGCACCTGGCCAGATTCGATCATCTGTTCGGCCTGCCGTCGGGAGGCCAGGCCATACTGAGACAAAATTTTCTGCAGCCGCTCTGCCATAGCGTGACGAAAAGGGCAAGGTGTGCCCAGCAGAATTACGTAACTAACTTAACAAGTATGCCAGCATTATGGTTGCCTGAGTATAAACTCTCAGTCTCTAGGCCTAAATTTTGATGGTGATACTGTTAAATCTTGATGGTTTTTGTTCGGCAGTCAGTTGGGCTGGCGTTAGATAACTTGAGCGGTAGCTGGCAGCCGCAGCTGTAGCCAACCACCACCTAAATCGGGGTGGTTAGCGGCGGTAATCGTGCCGTTGTGGGCTTCTACAATTTGGCTGACGATCGCCAGTCCCAGGCCAGTCCCACGACCCACCTCAGTGGCTACCCCAGGATCGACGGGGGGCAAGTCAACCAGCGGATCGCTGCGGCTGCGCGACGGGTCGGCCCGGTAAAAGCGATCGAAAATGTGGGGCAAATCTTTGGCGCTAAAGCCTGAACCCATATCCATTACCTCTAGGGTAAGGGAGTCAGAGAGGCGATCGCTAGCCTTAGCGCTGCGATCGGGCTCAGTCAGGTGTACAAAGATAGTGGCGCGACTGGGGCTGTGCTTGATGGCGTTGTCAATCAGGTTGAGCAGGACGCGATGAAACAGGGTCTCATCCAGATTGACTAAACAGTGGGAGGGGCCGTCGTAGGTGAGGGATAACCCCTTGACCTGGGCCAGGGGCTCTAGACTGATCCAGGCTCGCTGAATTAGCTGGGGCAGATCGACCGGCTCTAGGGTGAGCCCCTGGAACTGATCCCCCTGGAGCCGACTGAGGTTGAGCAGGTCTTCGACCAGGTTGCTGAGCCGAATGGTTTCGTTGATCAGACGATCGAGCCAGCGGCGCTGACCGTCATCAACGCGGGGCTGCAGGGTTTCGGCCACCAGTCGAATGGAGGTGAGGGGGGTTTTGAGCTCGTGGGCCACGTCTGAGGTCCAGCGATCGCGCTGCTGCACCAGCAGGGCCGCCTCCTGGCGATTTTCTAAAAATACGCCCACTTCGCCGTTGTCAAGGGGAAGGGCGTAGCCCCGCAGCGGGTAGGTCGGCTCTTCTTTAGGATGTAGCGGGTCAGGGGAAATTTGGTAGAGCATCCACTCCCGCTGGCAGCAGGTTTGCTTTTCGCGGGCTTCTTCAATCAGGGCATCGAGTTCGTAAGAGCGAGCCACCTCCAGCAGCAGTCGCCGCCGCTGGACAGGCCCGGTCAACGGCTGATTCATTTTTAGCAGTCGATTGGCCTGCTCGTTGCACCAAATCAGCTGATTTTCTTCATCGACCTGGAGATAGCCGATCGGAGCCGTCTGCAAAATGTGCTCTAGAGTATCGCGGCTGGTGCCGAGCGATCGCAGCTGCCGCTGCTGCTGGGGTTGGGTTTGAACCAGTTGCTCAACCCGACCCACGGCTGTAGGCCAATCGGTCGTCTTTAGGGTTTTCATCAGCCGCTGTTCGCGGCGATGTTGCCGATGCTGTTGCCAAATTAGCAGCAGTACCCCAGTAGCTAGCCCCAGCAGATACGCAAAAATAGCCAACGATTCTCCTGGATGACGTAGACGCAATAGTCATATTGTCCAAGCCTACCGCACAAAAAAGCACCCCCCTTAGAGGTGCTTCCGCTAAAAATTGTGCTGACCAACAACTTAGAATTTAAGCCAACGGCAAACGCTCAATACTGTGCGCCGCTCAGCGCGCAGGCACCCCCAGTAAAACCAGCGTCTGCTGTGACGATTCAGGAACTCCACTGCCCCTCTAAAAACACTGGCTCCAGCGAGGGCAAAACCCACAGCTGGAGCCAGTGCTTAGCCTAACCGGGCAAACTCAGCTTAGCGAACCACAGCCCCGCGATATTTGAGACCTTGGGGATGGTCGGCTTTAGCCTGCTTGGCTACGTGGCGGGTGGCAACCGCACCACGGTAGCGGCCAATAACTTCTTCAGAGACAGCTACCTGGGAGGTAGCGGGATCATAATCAACGCCGCGATATTTCAAGGACATCTTTCGCCTCTCCTTAAATGAGTGAAGGTGTATAAACAGAGGCGCGTTCCTTCGAGCTTTAGCTCTACTTCCGTCTCTAAATCTAGAGATGAACGATTTGTTTCTGTATTCATTGTTACCGTTTAGGCCGTGACTGTCAAGGCTGTCGGTCACAGAATCATGACATTGCTTTGTTTATCCTATTCCTTTGTTATGCATCACACTATTCCGCCCCACCGCTACTTTCCCTACCTGACCTGGACTGATATTGACGCTATGCCCGATCGCGAGAATGTCGTGATTGTGCAGCCCCTGGGGGCGATCGAGCAGCACGGCCCCCACCTGCCGCTGGTGGTCGATAGCGCCATTTGTACTACGGTGCTGGGCAAGGCCTTGGCTCAGCTCGATCCTTCGATACCGGCCTACAGTCTGCCGCCGCTGTACTACGGCAAATCAAACGAACACTGGCACTTTCCGGGCACCATTACTCTCTCGGCAGACACTCTACTGCGGGTGCTTAGCGACATTGCCGAAAGCGTTTACCGGGCGGGCTTTCGCAAGCTGGTGCTGCTCAACGCCCACGGCGGTCAGCCCCAGGTGCTCGAAATTGCGGCCCGCGACCTGCACCTGGCCCATCCCAATTTGATGGTGTTTCCGCTGTTTGTGTGGGCGGTGCCCAACTGCGCGGTTGATTTGCTCACCGCCAAAGAACTGGAGCTGGGCATTCACGCGGGGGATGCCGAAACCAGCCTGATGCTGTCGATACTGCCCGACCGGGTGCGGATGGAGCGGGCGCAGGCCGAGTTTCCCCAAAACTTGCCGACCGATAGCTGGCTGACGATGGAGGGGGCGCTGCCCTTTGCCTGGGTGACCCGCGACCTCAGCGCCAGCGGCGTGTTGGGCGACCCCACTGTGGCCACGGTGGAGAAGGGCGATCGCCTGCTGGCGTCTCTAGCCAACAGCTGGGCGATCGCCCTAGAAGACATCTACCGCTTTCGCCAGCCCAGCGCGGCGAGCGAGTGAGCCGCTGCGGTTAGGGCCATTCATACCGACCGCAGTCTGCCAATGTGCGGATCTTAGGGCTGTGCAGCTCTTAGGAGAGCGCCGCCGTCACCGCCTTGAGAATTGGGCTCCACAGCAGCCCCACCATGACATAGGGGGCGTAGCGCAGGAGCGGGTGATGGTCGCGGCTGAGGCTGTTAGGCAAAACCTTTTCAATGGTGAAGGGGCCGACCATGGTCAGCCCGTAGGCCAGCACCAGGGCCGCCAGCAGCGACAGTTCTTCCTGCTCAATGCCCAGCGGGTTCCACCTGATGCCAGCCCAGACCGCCGCAATGATCAGCAGCTGCTCGGCGATGCGCTCGCCCTGGTAGCTGAGGCGACTCCAGGGCCACAGGCTGCGCTGGGGCACCAGACGCTGACCCAGCATCATCGTCCAGGTGACGGGGCCGCACACACCGTCGGCGCGCAGGCCGTAGTAGCGCTGAAACCGGCGCAGGGCTTTGTCTGTCGCTCGATCAAATTCTCCGGTGATCTCAGCCTGAAAGCCCTCTTTGACCAGAATTTTTTGCAGCCGCAGGATGTCGCTGCTGTGGTCTTGAGCCCCAGCTGTGTTGAGCGCCAGGGTGGGGTAGCAGAGGGCGGCCCAGGTGAGCGGGCCCACTACTCCGTCTACTTTAAGGCCGTTGCTGAACTGAAATGCCTCCACGGCTAGCCGGGTGGGCTGGTCAAACAGGCCGCTGATCTGGTCGCGGGTCAAAAAACCTTTAGCCATCAGCTTCGACTGCAAATCGAAGGTGGCTTTTTGCAGCAGCGCAGGGGTGCGCTTGCTGTGCAGCACGGGGCGAATGCTGAGATCGTTCTCCCAGGCGATCGCCGCAGGAATCGTCTTGGGAGAGGGAAAAAGTGCCTTAAAAACGTTCCAGACCATAATCGACACTCCAGTTTAGGGGGGAACCAAACCACGATTTGCTATGACTTGCTATTAAGATGTCTGGGCGCTACACCTGTGACGCCGCCAGGGGAAATATGCCTGTTGGTTGGGCGCTGGTTCTCATGGGGGCAACAGTGGCTAGCTTGGATACAGCCTCTCTACCCGTTGCTTGATGCCGTTTAACCCATCGCAGTAGAGCAAGGCTAAAGGCGTGGACAACCCCTTGCCCCGCGCCAGCGGCGTCAGCTCTGATCTAGGGGCACAAAAATTCTCCAACCCGTTCTAAAGTGGCGTATCGTTGCACATGTCCAGTTCTTCCCAAGCGGTAAATGCTCCAGCCCAATCTATAAGTAAGTGATGCCCCAGAAATCCTGTGACACCTGTGGCATATCAGCCGCTGTGCGGAATGTTGTGCAATAACCTTGGGGCTGAGCACCAGCAGGCTTTAGGCGTTGGGGCTTGTTGCTACGGCAAACCCCTACCCGCTGCCCCAATCTGCCAACATTGCAATTTGATTGCACCCCTGAGTTTGCTATACTCAAAAGCTGATAAGGCGGCGACATAGCCAAGTGGTAAGGCAGAGGTCTGCAAAACCTCCACCCCCGGTTCGAATCCGGGTGTCGCCTTGAGGTGAATCGGCAGATTAAGGGGGCTAGACTCCTTAATCTAAAGGTGAAGGCTGTGCTCGAATGTGCTCTTTGCCTTTGTCGTTTAGGCCAATTTAGGCATAGCTGAGGCAATGATTGGGGTAAAACTGGGGTAAGCGGTTGCGGAGCGATCGCGCCCACAGCACCTCACCAGCCGGTCTTGCTGGTGGCGGTGATGGCGTTGTTTGAACGCAAGGCCATTGTCGATTAGCCGTATTGGTGGGCCGCTGGTTTCTGGGCCGATTGCGAAGATTAAGGAAATTTCACTAACCGATGAATTTCAAAACCCGCCGGGCTACTTTGGAGAAGCCTGCGCCGTTTGGATGGACAGGCTGAGAGAAGCTTAGCGCCAGATGCCCCCTCTGGCTAAATGATGCCTAAAGACCTGCCATACTACGCCAAGAAGTTCGCGAAGCTGAACGTCAATAAGCATCGAGAGCGCGGGGCTGCGCCACACAAGCCTGTGCTATTGATTTCGGTGATGGAACTGATCGAGCAGGGCAAGCTGCGGCTGAATCAGGTGCCGCTGTCGCCGGAACTGATTTCGACGTTTTTGAAATACTGGCGCAGTTTGGTTAGAACGGATCATCGCTCGGATATTTCGCTGCCGTTTGTGCATTTGACGGGGGATGGGTTTTGGCACCTGGCGTTTTACCCGGATAGTGAAACGGCGACGCCGACGGGGCTGGGCCGCAAGGGGGTGACGGCGGTGCGGCGCATGGTGCAGTACGCGTGGCTAGACCCGGAGCTGTTTGCGATTTTGCAAGACCCAGGGCAGCGGGTAATTTTGCTGCGGGTGCTGATTGATAGCTGGTTTGCGGGGAGATCGCATGAGATTGAGCAGCTATCATTAATCGATGAGTTTGAGGCGGTGAAAACTCAGCTTTTGCGAGAGGGTGGGGCGACCTACAGGGTCGAAGACCTGAAGGATGAGGAAAATATTGTTGTCAGAAATGGGGCGTTTCGCAAGATTGTGGTGTCGCTCTATGACCAGCGCTGCGCGTTTTGTGGGTTGAGGATTGTTAGCGCGGATGGGCAAGATATTGTGGATGGTGCCCACATTAAGCCGTTTTCTGAGTTTAGGGATAATCGCTTTGTGAATGGGCTGGCGCTCTGCAAGAACCACCACTGGGCGTTTGACCACGGCTGGTTTGGGGTGGATGACGATTACAGAATTGTGATTCCGCCGGAGCGGTTTATGGAGGAGGCTGCGGTGGAGAGTCGAGAGATGGTGGCGTTTCAGGGAGAGGCGATTGGGCTGCCGAGGGAGAGAGAGTTTAGGCCAAGCTTGGAGGGGTTGAGGTGGCATCGGGAAAGGTGGACGATAGGATAAAGGTAGATAGTGTTGCCCTACCTTGGCCCCAAAAAGTCTCCTGAGAGACTATGACGGCTGCAATTCCTGCTCTAACTTCGGAACTCGGCATGGTTTTATCACTAGAAAGTCTCAAAGCTAATCGGGCCAAAATTCTGGCACTGGCCGAAAAGTACGGTGCTTCTAATGTACGGATCTTTGGCTCGGTAGCTCGTGGAGAAGCCCAGGCAGATAGTGATGTCGATTTTTTGATCGATCTAGAGCCAGGTCGGAGCTTGCTAGATCACATTGGTCTAAAGCAAGAGCTAGAAGATTTGCTGGGGCGCTCAGTCGATGTTGCAGAGTCAGTTACGCTGCACGACTTAATTCGTGATCGGATTTTGAGAGATGCGATCACGCTATGACAGAGGAAGATGCTCTTTACCTGAGGTATATTGACGAGGCTATAAGGAGAATTGAGTCTCATACAGCAGAATGGGGTGAATCTGTAGACTTCTTGTATAGGAAATTTTTGAGGCGATAGCATGGATGATCATTTCAGCCAGAAAGGAACCCCTGAAGAGAAAGAATTAGAGAGAAAACGTGCTGAATTAGAAAAAATGGAAATCGAACTCACTCAGCGTGAGCTTGATTTGACGAGTTTGCGCATAGAATTACGGAATTTTGAAGAAGATTATCACAAGTTGGTTGGCTCTCGATTCGCTGAGCTTGATCGGATCGAAGCTCAAATCAATGAATATACGGAATATTTGAGGGTCTCTAAGAGATTCAAGCCTTCTGACAATCTAAAAAGTCTTTACCGAGAAGTGGCTAAGCAAATACACCCAGATTTAGCGGCGAATGAACATGAAAGATTGCGAAGGCAAGAACTTATGGCTGAGGTAAACAATGCATATGAGCAAGAAGACGAGGGAAGGTTGCGAAGTATATTGCAAAAATGGTTGAATAGTCCTGATGTCGTGGACGGTGAGGGAATAGCACCTGAATTGATACGAACATTGCGGAAGATGGCTCAAATCAGTGAACGAGTTAAGGCTATCGAACAAGAAATAGAGTTACTTAAAAAAACAGAATTATATCAATTAAAGGATCGAGTAGATCAAGCAAATGAAAAAGGCAATAATCTACTCAAAATGATGTCAGACAGTATTGAGCAGCAAATTCTCAAGGCTCAGCAGAAGCTAGAAGCTATAAAATTAAAAATGGAATTTTAGCCTGATGGACAACGAGGCAAAAGTTGAATTATCAAGTAATAATGAATTATCAAAATATTCTTCGGCTTTTATTAAAAAAGGATTAGATCTTCTAAAAGACTTAAATCTAGACTCAAATTTAGCCGAGGATGATGGATATCAACGACTTAAAAATGATGATTGGAAATGCGTATATACTCTTCGCAATTTTTCAGATTTGCTTGCAATCCATAAAATTAATGTAAAAAAACACCATCACTCTATTGCGATAAGTCCTAATGGTCATTTTGTAGCAAGCGTTGACAGAAAAGGAGATGTCAAAGTTTTTAATTTGATAACACAAGAACTCTGTTCATTAAAGCGAGAGTGCCCACTTAAGGCAAGTTCACCACGTCATCATTTATATATCTCATCTAATGGCACAGTTGTCTGCGTCAGTGATAAAGAAATAGAGACATGGCTTTTAAGCAATGAAGTAAAATATAATTACCTCCCAATTTCACATGCTGGATCATGTCGCCTGGATATAAATTTAGTTCAGGAAGTAATAGCATATTATGGCTCGGCAAGGTTTGATGTTTGTGAAAATGGAAACAGAGCATATCGGCGGGATGACTTGAAAGTTCTTTCTCTCGACAGCAACGAGATATTATGTGTTATAGATTCAAATATTGATGATATTCAATGCATATCAGTGAATTGCGATGCAAATAAAATTGCTGTTAGTGGGTATAGGTTACTTGATATAGAGTTAGATCGCTATGAGGAAGATGATTATTTCTTTTCCAGATATAGCATAGAAGTATGGGATTTAAATCGCAAAAAACTCCTCTACGATTTAGATGTTGAAGTTAATTTGTGTATTTGCAATGAAGAGCATGAAAATGATGAGGGAGGGATATATGATACCTCTGTGATTATTAGTGCTGATGGGAAAAAACTGATTGGCATAAGAGATTACATAGGAATTCCTCAAGCATGCATCAAAGTATGGGATTTGAAGAATTCTGAATTAATTTTTTCTATATCTGAAAAAGCAAATTTTTTAACGATCAGTTCAAGTGGGAGAATACTCTATCTTACTGAGAATAATATTATTAGGATCAGAGATCTGGAATCTGGCAATCTAATATGTGAAATTGCATCTTGTTCCAAGATTTATTATGAAGTTATTACTAGAGGAAATGATTCTTATTTAGTAACTGGAGGTGAAGATGGAATTATTAGAATATGGGATATTGATACCGGAAATCTCTTGCATATTCTTGCAGGCCATGATTGCTCCATAAAATCAATTATATCCAATTCATCTGGAAGTTTAATTGCTACCACAGATCTCCACGGCGAAACAAAACTCTGGTCAAGTAATGCTTTTTAATTTTTGGCAAGGAAAGCACTAAGGAATGATTTGAATTCCTTAGTGCTTTCCTCATAGAAATGCCCTGAAATATAAAAATCTTAGCAAGGCTACAGGGATCTGAAGAGAAATTAGCTATGTAACAATCCTATTTGATTCGTGAAATAGATATTGTTATCGGACAAGGGTTGCAGGCCTCTTTCTCTTCAGTAATCACATCGGATTGCTAGGTATCAGCTTCTATCTCACTCAAAGGAGGTAAAACAAGTTTTTCACCATTAAATCGAATAAGTATTTCACGAATCCTGGGAAAATCTTCCTTGTCAGGAATGTCTAAGCAAAATATTTTTTTAAATAGATCCTCTTCCCCTTGAACCTTCGCAGGAATGACCTGGTTGATTATGCGAACAACTGATGCAATACAATTGACGGGGGCATCTACGTCATAAAGTCCAATCTCCCAATAAAGGTGTACTTTATCTCTCTCTGCTAAATGTGGATCAGTACTTAATTTAGCAATTTGAAGATGTGTAGGTGATTGGCCCGGAGAACTTGAAAGCCCGAGATTAATTGGCAACGAAAAAACATATTCATTCATGTGTGTTCTTACTTGGATAGAAACAATTGCTATTCTGCTATGAATTTTCTACGTGAAGTTTCTAAATCGCCATAGGGAGGTACTCCTTGGTCATCTATTACAGTGAAAGAGGGGTAGTGCCCGACCTACAAATCTTTAACTTCTTCCCCTAGATAACGCTCTACGAAGGCTTTAGCTGCCAACGGATTCAGGATTTTCAAGGCCCTAACGATTTCTAACACTGTCTCAGCCGATGGATCGCGCTTCTCATTCGCCCATCGGTAAACGCTGTTGCGCTCAATATCGAGAGCCGCCGCGAGGCTATATTGGCTCACCTCATATTCCTCAAGCACCTGCCGGAGCACAAATCCTGCTTTTCCCATGCCTTCATGGTGTCAGAGGACCATAACCACGTAAATATCCATTCGGTAGACGAAATCCTAACTGTTGACGGCGTCCAATCCGGCTACTAGAATCGAGTTGTCCAATCTGTTGACACTTAAGCAGGAGCTTTTCATGTCCTCTAACCCCACCGCCCGCTACAGTGCTCGCATCCTCAACCCCGATGCCTCCGGCCCAGTCCACCTCGAACTCACCCTCAAACTTCACAACTACCCCCACCCCGATCGCGAACCCGTCAAAATCCTCGTCATCGGCAGCAAGCGCTCCGTCAGCTCCATCGTCGTTGCCCTGCACCAGCTCGGCTTTGCCGAAATCTTCGAGTGGACAGACTTTCTCTCAGCCCCCAACGCCGATCGTCCATTACAGTTTGGCCCCGATGAAGTCATGAAAGCCCTCGTGAAGTATTTGCCAAGGGAGTAGAAGATTCGGGAATCCTGAATCTCGGTTTGTATAACGTTTTAGGGATTCCCTCCACACTCATCTACCCATGCCTGCTCTTTGGGACAAGCTGCTTCATTTTGGCGTTGGCCTTGCCACTGGTATAGCCTTCTGGTGGGTACTGGAGCGCTACGCCCGCAACAGTGCTCAAACCATCAACCCGATTTGTTTCCTGATCATGCTGGTCTGGGGGGCAAGCGGGTTATTCTTTTTTCGCAAGCTGGGCATCCCCATCCTCAGCGGCACCTTCTTCTATATGGCCTTCCCCGACTGGGATATACCTCTTTACCAGTGGACAGGCTTTAGGTTCCTCATCCATCGCAGCTGGCTGTTCCATTCGGTGTTGATACCCACGGCAGCCCTGGGCGCATGGGTTTGGCTAATGCAGCGTTCTCGTCTGGCCCAGTGGCAAAAATCTTTAGCCAATTGGGTGCGCGACGGCGCGATCGGCCTTTCCGTTGGCATCAGCGCTCACCTCATTTGGGATGCGTTGTTATCCTCAACCCGCCGAGGCTTCTACATTCGAGGCTTTAGTGGCTCAACCTCTTACCTGTGGCTGTTCGTCAATCTTGCGGTTGGTATCGGCCTGCCACTGCTAATCGCCTGGAGCATGCAGGCCCCCCATCAGAGCAACCGCACCGATCGTTAATCAGGTTTACCCCGTTTTATTCGGGTCTATAGGGCAACTACAATGCGATTTCTCTCTTACGTACTGGGTCTGGCGTTGATTTTGCTGGGCATTTACTTCCTGGGCAAAAACATCGTGTTTACAACCCATGCTTATCCCTGGTGGCGGGGCATTGCCGCCGACCTATCCGTTATTTCTCTCTGTATTGGCGTGTTTGCCCTGGTATTTTTGCCGTCAGCGCTCAAGTCTTTTGGGTGGGTAGCCGTCGCGTTTGGTATTGTCTGCGTGTTCGCCAGCAGTCGCGCCATCTTAAATCCAACCAGCCTGTGGCAATTCTTCCTTTCCCTCACAGCTATGGGGTTTGGCTACAAGCTGCTATCGGGCAGACGTCGTTCGTTTTATTAGAAAGTTTCTGCTCTCCACCTACAATCGCTATAGTTAGGTCGGGTGCCCGGCAGTCTCTCTGCCGTCATACTATTTTCCAGATGTCGACTACGCCAGCCCCAGCTCCAGGGATGTAGTGGCCATTTAGAGAAACCGTGTGAGATATCGTCCTGTCCTTTAATCAATTCTGCAATGCGATATTGGTTAGTCTTAGCCCTCGCCCTGGGTGTAGTCGGCCTCTCCCCGACCAGCGCCCCTGCCCAGGCCCCCGCTGACCCTGCTACTTCCTCGCCCCAGGGCGACGTAGACCCACTCTTCCTGCTGCGAGGCAGAAACATAGCCCGCGCGGCTGCCGAAACCGCCAATGGCGGGCTGGGCAACTACATGGCCGAGCCCGCTATGCACGGCCCCACGGCAAACGCCCCTGTGGTGATCAACGAAGATGGTTCCCTGCTGTTTACCTTCAAGGGCTTTCGCCCCGAAGATCGCGATATCAACGGCGACCCCATCTACTCCTTTGAAACGGAGGTGCTAGTGAACTCCGACCGGACGTTCCAAATCCTCTATAACGGTCCCATTCGCCCGGCCACTCCCTAATCGCTTTGTAGGGGCATTGCATGCAATGTCCCTACGGGGTATGGAGAATGAATCAGTCGATCGCTGTAGGGTGCATTCGCGCAGCAATGCACCAACAGAAAAGTCGGCAGCTGGTATCTGATTGTCTTGTGTGTCCCTTAATACCCGCTCAGGGAGCCTCGCTGCTTGGCGGTGGCTTCCGCCCAGCGGAACATCAGCAGCCCCAGGGCAAAATAGGCCATGCCGTTGAGCAGAGCCAGAGTGTAGGTGGTCCAGTCGAGTCCCAGGCCACGGGCCATCAGGTCGCGCAGCAGGCCGGTGCTGGGCAGCATGGGCAGCAAAAACCGCAGAACCTGCATCAGGCCGGTGGCTTCTTCCAGGGGGGCGGCCAGCAAAAACAGCAGCAGAAACTGAAAGATTCCCAAAACTTGCTGCACCCGCTTAAACACCAGCGCCGCCGCCCCCATCAAAAAGGCCAGACCGTAACCGGCCAGCAGCAGCGAAGCCAAGGGCAGCAGCAGAATTGGCGGAAACGCCAGGCGACTGCCGGAAAGCCCCATCAGCAGCAGTAACACGACGATCAAAATGACCAGCCGCAGGGCCAGGCTGGCAAAGGCGCGGGCCAAAAAAACTCGCGGTGCCCCATAGGGGGAGAGAAAGACCTGCTCCAGGGTGCCGGTTTCGGCTTCGATCTGTAGATTGATAGCAATGTCGTTGTTGACCGAGATAATCAGGGTCCACATGGCGTAGCCAAGCACCACGGCATCGAGGCGATCGCCGAAGGCAAACCCCGGCCCGGCCATGTACTGGGCACTGGCAAACAGCCCGTAGAAAACCGCCATGATGATGACGATCCCAGAGATCACCTCCGTGGGGTAGCGGATGAACTGAATCCAGGTGCGCTTGAGTTCGGCGTGCAGTAGATCAATCATGGGCATGGGGAAGAATCTGAGTGGTCGTTGACCAGTTTGAGAAAGACCTGGGTGAGGTCGGCGCGATCGCGCTGCACGGCCACCAGCGGCACCGGGCTCAGCGCCCCCAGCAGCCCGTAGAGACTTTCCGGCGGGCCAGCGTAGATAATTTGCCTGCCCTGCACCGTCGCCCCTAGCTGGGTCACGGTGTGGATCTGCTGGGGCGACAGATCGCCTTCCACCTCCAGGTGATAGGTGGAGCTAGAGAACTCCCGCAGCAGGGCTTCGGTCGACTGCTCGGCAATGATCCGGCCCCGACGAATGATCGCTACCCGGTCAGAGAGTTCTTCGGCCACATCGAGCTGGTGGGTGGTCAACAGCACGGCGCGGCCTTCCTGGGCAATCTGGCGCACCAGAGCTTTGACCATGGCGCTGGCCTCCACGTCGAGCCCTAGAGTGGGTTCATCCAGCAGCAGCAGCTTGGGGTTGTGGATCAGGGCGACGGCGATCGCCACCTTTTGCTGCATGCCGCGCGAGAGCTTTTGCACGGGGGTATGGCGCTTTTCCTCCAGCCCAAAGCGGGCCAGCAGCTCCAGACCTCGGCGGTGGGCCACCTTGCGGGGCACCTGCCGCAGCACGCCAAAATACTCCAGGTTTTCTTCTGGCGTTAGTCGCCAGTACAAATTGCGGTTGCCCTCCAGCACGGCCCCAATATGGCGCAGGGCGCGGGGCTGGCGGTGGGGGTCTTCTCCGGCCACGGTAACCTGCCCCTGGGTGGGGCGCACCAGGCCCGCAATCATTTTAATGGTGGTGGTTTTGCCAGCACCGTTAGGCCCTAAAAAAGCCAGCACCTCGCCCTGGCGCAGGGTGAGTGAGACCTGTTGCACCGCTTCAAACCGCTGTTTGCCCCGCCCGTAGACTTTGGAGAGATCGCGGGTGTCTAGCACGATAGAGCCGGATGAGGAATGTTCAGCCCAACCATCGGTTGGACGATGAGCAAGTTGCACGAAAGAATTCAGCTCCCAGCGACAGGTAGAGTCTTTACTTATCTTAAAGTTTTTACCGATCGGTCGGTGTGGAGCGATGGTCAAATACGGGCCAGAAGGGCGAGCTTGGACCATCACCTCTCCAAGCTCGACGTTATCACCGCCCCCTTTGCGCCCTCTAGATAGACCCGTTTTGCCTTCGCGTTTCAGTTCTGGTAACCATTCTCAACCCCGCTCAGGCTCTAGAGATCATGGAAACAGGCACAGCAAAATTCTGTCACACCGTGCGGAATGGCGCTGCGTCTGGCTGAAGTACCGTGATGGTATTGCCTACATCCATTTCAGACTGTCGTCTCAGGCTAGCAGGCAATTACCGTCTATTCCCCTGGCTTCTGGGCCTTGCCCCGCCCGTATCAGGCAGCGGCAGCAAGGTCTAGAGCTGCTCTCAACCCTAAACACTATGAGTCTCTCGCGTCGATACCCAGCCCTGGCTGGGATAATTTTAGTTTCGAATGTCTTAATTGCCTGCACTAGCGTGCCGATGGCACCGCAGCCAGAGCCAACGCCGGAAACCGGGACCGTCGTTACCGAACCGGCTGCCCCAGCCACGGGGTGGGCCGATATTTTGGGGCCGGTTTCTGCCCCTGAGAACTGGCAGGTTGAGCCCTGCGTCAATGAAGTACTGCTGTGTGTCGAGGCCGATGGCGAGCTGATTGGCACTGTAGAACGGTTTAGCTATCCCCTGGCCGAGGTCAATCTCCAGGGCGGTGCCCCGGTCACCGAGGAGGCTCAGCGGCAGTTTCTGCGGGCCTGGGTGACTGACCACTATGCGGCCATTGAGGGCGATCGCAAAACCGCCGACCCCAACCTCAGCTTTGCGGGCGATCCGCCGCAGGCGATCGCTGTCGGCTCGCTGCCGGGGCTGCGCTACGGCTACAGCGTCACTCACCCCAACGGGACGCTGTTTGATCGGGGCATCGGCTATGTGGCTACCGATGGCGACCAGGTGTACGTATTCACGACCGGGGTCATTAGCGGCGACCCCACGGGGTCGTTCTCCGACGAGGCAGCGGTGGAGGCGTTTGCGCCTCATCTAAACACCATTATTCAGGGATTACAGCTATGAGTGCACCCGATCGGACGATCGCACCGGGCTTTCCCTCGGCCAGGTTTTTAGCCGCCTGGGTTGGGGCTAACCTAGCGGGCGGCTTTGTAGTCGGCTTTTTAGAGAATAACGGCCTGCAATTTATGGCCACCCTGATTCTGACTGGGGCGATCGTGGGATCTCTACAGTGGTGGGTTCTCAGGCTCGGGTTGGGCAGCAGCTTTCGCTGGTGGCCCGTCGCCAGCGCCCTGGGCTGGATCGTCAGCACCCTGCTGAAAACCCTGATGCAGGGCTTTTACACCCCCGTAGTTGACGGTCTCTGGCAGACCTTTGGTCTATGGGAGGTGTTTTGGTTGAACCTGATCACCGGGCCGCTGATGATCTGGGGCATGGCGATCGCCCAGGGGTTGATCCTGCGTCGCCGGGGTCTCAGTTTCGGGCATTGGGTGGTGATCAGTCTGGTGGGCGGTGCCCTCCAGGGTGCAGCCAGCGCGGCACTGTGTGCCGGGTATTGCCCGATTTTGCCTCCGCTGTGGGCGGGCGGCATCGTAGCCGGGTTTGGCTGGGCTGTCTATGGCTTAGTCACAGGTCTTTGGTTAGTAGGGCGCAGCATCGCCCAGGAGGCGGTATGAAACGTTTGATGTATTTTGGTTTGGGTTTGGCGCTGGCGGTTACTGTCGCCGGGCCGATGGGCCCGGTGGTGCAGGCGCAGGTTGACCCCACCGCGCAGCAGGTTAACTGGGCCCAGGCCCAGCCGGTAGATTTTAGCGCGCTGCGATCGCACCTGGCCGCCCAGAACTGGCAGGCCGCCGACGCCGAAACGCGGCGCATTTTAGACCCCTGGATTCATCCCAATGGCGATATTTTGGGCACGCCGCTGGCCACCAACATTCCGCCCGAGGTGCTGCAAACCCTCGATCGGCTCTGGGTAGAGGCCAGCGATGGCCGGTTTGGCCTTAGCGTGCAGCAGAAAATCTGGCAGGAGGCGAGAGATCAAAACCCAGTCGATTCGGCGGTGGCGGCTAAGGTGTTTGGCGATCGCGTCGGCTGGACTCGCCCTCCCGGTGTAGAAGACCCCACCTTTATCGCGGGCGAATGGCTGACGGAGCAAGAAATCAACTACTCCCTCGATGCGCCAGTCGGCCATCTGCCCTGGGCCGGGGTGAGCTGGGCAAAGATTTCAGAAATTCTGTCGGTGCAGAGCTGCGGCAGCTGCACCATTGACGCCATGTACCTACAGGGTGAGCGATTTACCCGCCACATTCCAGTGCTGTTTAACTGGGTGGCGACCGTGATCGATAGGCCTATCCCGCAGGTGGGCTCGTGGCAGCGGGCGCAGCTGGCCCGGTCGATCGATCTCAGGTCGCTTTACCCCGAATCGCAGTGCCCGGTGCGGGCGGTGTCGTCGGCGATTAGCCCCAACGGGGCGGTGATTGCGATCGGCAGCTACAGCTACGAGCGCTCCTGCGCCACACCGGGCGAAAGCGCCCTGGCCCTGTGGAATGCCCAGCGCGGCAACCGCATTGTCACCCTGCACCGGGGGCCAGCTCTAGAGGCATTTTCCCAGGGTAGCCCGGCCCAGGAGCCAGCGACGGAGGGCGATCGCATCGTTGGCGATGTCGCCAACGCTGTGGCTTTTACCCCTGACAGTCAGTACGTGGCCGCAGGCATGTCCTACGGCGTGGTGCGGCTGTGGTCGGCAACGACGGGCGAGCAGGCGCGAATTTTTGAGGGGCACAGGTACGCCGTGCGGGCGATCGCTATCAGCTCCGACGGTCAAACCCTGGCCAGCGCCAGCTCTGATAACACCATCAAGCTCTGGAACCTGCAAACGGGGCAGCTGCTGCGGACGATTTCTACCAGTGCCGCCGATGGCATCGTGCACACCCTGCGCTTTAGCCCCGATGGGCAGCGCCTGGCTACCGCCACCCAGCACAACACCCTACAGCTGTGGGATGCTACCACCGGCCAGCTGGTGCGCACTCTGGTGAACCGGGCCACCAACCTCTACCCGCCAATGCCCCTGGCCTTTAGCGCTGACGGTCAGACCCTGGCCACCGCCGATAGCGACAACAGCGTCAAACTCTGGAACGCCCGCACTGGGGCGCGCCAGATTACCCTCAAAGGCCACAGCGCCCCGGTGCTAGACCTGGCCTTTAGCCCAGACTCTGAGCGCCTCGCCACCAGCGACGGCACCACCGCCCGCCTGTGGAACCTGCAAACCTACGCCACCGTTCACACCCTGCCGCTCGACCAGAGCGTGGGGCACCCGGTACAACCCACCAACCTGGGCGAAGTTGCCTTTAGCCCCGACGGGCGCACCCTGGCTACCAGCACCCTGCTGCTGCCCCTGGTCGAAAGCGAGCCAATTCCGCACCAGGGCCTCACCCTGTGGGACGCAGCGACGGGAGAATCCTTAAATCAAATCCACGACGTGGGCCAGTTTCAGTTCAGCCCGGACGGTCGGTTTTTGCTGGCCAATGGGCAGCGTATGCAAATCTGGCAGCCCTACAGCAGCCTGGTGCAGTAAACCTCTACTGAATAACAGCCCGAATCTACGTAGGGGCAAACGGTTGTTTGCCCCCGCAACGGACAGTGCTTTTTAAGGTTCCTACCCGTCTTTTGCAGCCCGTCTTTTGCCTCGTCTGCTCAGCTCCGTAACTAAATCTGTAACCAGGGCTACAGCTTCTCTGGGACTGGCTATGGTGATGAAACAACGCACTCAATCTATCGAAACTGTGGGGATTAAAACTATGGCTTCTTTCACCTTCAAAACTAAAACCCTGATGGCGCTGGTGGGCCTGCTGGCCCTCGGCACCACGGCTGTCGGTGCCGTGGCCTGTTCCCCTGTGCCCGACTCTGGGGCTACCCCAGGCGACACCGTCGAATCTCCTTCAAACGCTGAGGTTCCTCCCTATAGCGAAGACGTAGGTCAGGTGGATGATGTGCTGACTCCAGAGGTGCGAGAAACCATTCTGCAAACCGTCGCCACCGATGTCGATCGCCCCGCTGCTGACCTGCGCATTGCCGCCGCCGAAACCGCCACCTGGGATGGCTGCATGGGCATCTACGTACCCGACCAGATGTGTACCATGATCGCCATTTCGGGCCTGCGGGTTGTCGTGACCGATGGTGAGCAAAGCTGGGTCTACCACACCCGCCAGGATGGCCAGCAGGCCGTGCAAAACCCTACTGCCAGCGGCAGTCAAAATGGCCTGATTCCCGACTTTATTCCCCGAGTTGAGGGGCAACCCACTGAGACCCCCGAGGCCTATGTCTTTCGCTCAGTCGTTAGCGGCAGCCTGGCCGGTAGGCAACAGGTCATCACCCTGCTGATGGATGGGCAACTGCTGCAAACCGAAGGGTCTACTCTTGTAGCCCAAAGTCAGCTGACCCCCGAGCAGCTAGCCGCCTTTCAGCAGGTGCTAGAAGACCAGCGCTTCCCCAACCTGAACCGGATGCGCTACATCACCGATGCCGCCTTCGCCGATTACCCTACTGTGCAGCTCTCAACCCAGCAGGGCCAAACGGAATACATCGACCTGGCGATCGACGATGCCCCCACCGCCCTACAGGCCGTGGTACAAGCCTGGAACGATCTGGTTGCCGAAGCTCAATAGACCGCTGGCCACTGCCACTCTAGATAGACCCTGAGTGGCAGTGGCCATTCTCCTAATCGTCCTCACTCCTCTCCCTGACCGCATGAAAGCTTCTTTGAAAATTGTCTTGGCGCTGGCTAGCACGGTTTTGTTGGCCAGTTGCAGCACCAGCTCTGAACCACCCCTCGCCAGCCCCGACGATACCCTGGCGCAGCCCGTTGACACCTTCTCGCCACCCAATGTGCAGTTTGAGGTGGCGGCAGAGGCGGGTACCTGCCCAGAAACCGTCAGCCTGTGGGAGTTTGGCCTGGGCTTTGAGGGCGGTGCCGACCACACTGTCGTGGCCGATGTTGCCCCCATTGCGATCGCCCCCCCGGAAATTACGAGTTCAGAAGAGCGGCAGGTCGTCTATACAGCCCCCCTGGCAGCAGAGTTTGGCGACTGCACCGGCACCGCCACCTCGCAATACCTGAGCATGTATACCTTTCGGTTTGGCGACGGCAATGTGCAGTTCGAGCTAGATTTGCGGGGCGACGACGGCTTCCGCGATATTCGCTACGCCGATATTTCGGCCAATCGCCCCTATGTTTACTGGCGCGCCGCTGAGTAATTAGCGAGATTAGCAGCCCGCATCGCCCTGTACAGGAATGGTCAGGGTATCGCCGTTCTGCTGAAGCTGTAGAGTGCCTTCGACCGCGATCGATTCGATTTCTCCAGGCTGGCCGAGGGTGGTATCGACCTGGAGCCGAATGCTATCGTCCTGACTGACAAAGGTTTGGGAGGTTTGCTGTCCGTAGAACTCTTCCCCCGCTGCTGCCGTCCGCCGAAAGCGCACGAACTCACCGTTGATTTTCATCAGGGTAAAGCCATCGTCGGGGGGCTGGGCCAGGCCGTTAAAAAAGAGAATTCCCTGGGGGAGCGAGCCGTCTGACTGCTGCCACAGAGACATGCCGCAACCGCCGCCGCCCTCGGCAAACAGTTCATCTAATGTTATTGAATTGACCTCAAGGGTGCCCGTTTGGGGTGCAGGGGTGGCTGAGTTGTCTGTCTCAATCGGTTCAGTTGGCGATGCGGATTCTGAAGCTGGCGGATTGGCCGTACCGTCATCAACTTGCTCGGCGGTAGGGGTGCAGGCAATCAGACCTGCAACCAATAGACCAGCCAGCGGCAGCAGTCGCATCCCCATAGCTTCCCCTAAAATCGCTGGCCAATGAAGACCGATCGCACCTCGCCGTTGCGGCGAATCACCGCCTCTTCGTTAGAGACCGATACCAGGCTCCAGCCGCTGCTGCCCACGCGCTCGCCGATGTAAACCCGCTGCGAAACGCCGTTGATCTCAAACAGAGCCGCCGAGCGATCGCCTAGTTCTAAAATTCCTACCAGGGCGTGAACCAGGGGAGCCGCTGCCGTGCTCTGGGGTGGGGCCGTCGGGGCCGCCGGAGCTGCCGGAGCAGGGGCCGGTGCCCCAGGCTGTGGCACCAGGGCTGTGGCACCGGGGGCCTGCTGCTGAGTCGCCGTTTGGTAGGGAACGTAGACCCGCTCAATTACGTTGACGGGGCCGGTGCCCAGGCTGCCTACGGTGCCTCCAGCCCCTAGGGGTGGCAGCATGGGCGGGGTAGGCACAGCGACCCCAGTCGGAGCCTGACCAACCACGGTAGTATTGCCCAATTCGCCGCGATCGACCTTGCCAGAAATCACCTCTAGCGATCGCTGCAGATAGGCCAAAAATTCTTCGTCAGACTGCTGGGCGGCGGTTTCTGCCGCCGGTCGGCCCAAAGAAAACCGACTGCCCTGCTGGCCAAACCACAGCAGCCCGCCTACGCCCATCAGCGACAGGGCCGTAATTGCCAGCAGCATGCGATCGAACAGTTTGCCAAAGCGAGTTTTGGCTGGGGCTGAGGGCGGAGCCTGACCAACATCGTCAGCGTGGAAGAAGTCGATGGCGCTGCTCACCGGGGCCAGCGTGGTATCGGCGGCAGGAGGTGCCGACTCAGCCGGAATATCTACAATCGGTGCCAGTGCCGTAGAGGCAGGTTCAGGAGTCGCTTCTACCGCTGCCAGGGCCGCCTCATCGCCCTCCAAGATTTTGTCGACATCGTCAAACAGGTCAGTAATTAGGCTGTCGGCGTAGGTAGTAACCAGAGCTTCTGGATCGACCGAGGTGGGCTCCTCGGGCGGCAAGGTGGCGGTGCTGTAGGCTTCTTCCTGGCTCATGGGTGATTTATCCTGGCGTTGGCAAAGGGAGATTTTAAGGTAACCATGCGGTCACGCGGGAAGCTAAAACGAACCTGGCAAAACGCTAGAGCAGCCTAGATACAGCCCTCCAACGGACACTCCCCCCGATAGTCTGATGAAGTTTAACCCAAGTTGCCAAATCTTTCATCTACTGCGCATAAAACCCAACAATTTTCTGATTTTGACTTGATCCCGGGTAGGGTGGGCACCGCCCACCACCGACTTATGAATGGGGAGAGAGAATTGGTGCTCTATTCTTATCGCTGGCGGGGAAGACGAGGGCCGGGGTGGATCTGCAGGATTTCAGATAGATGGTGGGCAATGCCCACCCTACGGGATCTTGGAGATTTCTGCTCTAAAACAGTCTGGCGGTTTGGGTGGCGGGGTCAAACTCGTAGCGCTGGGTAAAGTCGGTTACGCCATAGAGGTTAAACGACACCGTAGGTTCGTTACCCAGCGCCTCGACGCTGTGAATGGCGTTGGCGGTGAGCGCCACTACATCCCCCGGCTGCAGCGTAATCTCGTCTACCAGTTCTAGATGGTCGGGCTGGTCGGGCTGAGGGCTGCGCCGCCAGAGACGGTTGCGCTCTTGACCGCCCACCAGCGCCACAATGCCCCAGGTGCCGTGGTTGTGAATGGGCGAGGTCTGCCCCGGCAGCCACGACACCATCTGCACGGTGAGCGGAAACTCGTGCTCGCGGTAGAGAAAGTTGACGCTCCAGCCGGTTTTGGGGTCGGGGGCGCTGTACTCCAGCTGTAGCCAGTAGGAGCTGACCAGCAGCTTGCGCACCAGGGGAGTGATCGCCTCCAGGCGGCTGATGTCGTCGTGAAACGTTTCGAGAATGTCTTCCAGCTCGGTCAAAAACCGATACAGGCGGTAGTATTTCCCTGGCTCCAGCGTCTCAGGATCGCCAAAGGCGCGGTAGGTGCCATCGTCGCTGACGAGCCAGTTGTGGGCCATGGCTACTCAACCCGCACGCGGCGCGTCTCAACCACCATGCCGTCTTCGCGAATGACTACGGTAGAGATCCAGCGGTTGTCGGGTTCGGTAGGGGCCGTGCCCACCTTGTACAGACCGCCCGAACTGAGCAGGTCAAACACCACCGGGCGCGGCTCAAAAAAGTCGGTGGCGGTGACGCCTTCTTCGACGGCGACCCCCATCAGCGATCGCTCCTCCAGGGGCTCGACCACAATCGTGTCGAAGCTGTAGGTTTGCCCTGGGGTGAGAGTTTCTGGCAGCTGTACCTGCAGCGTTGGCGGGTTGGTGCCCGTGACCAGTCGGCTGGTTTCGCTCAAGATCTCCTGAGAGGTAATTTGCCCAGCCGCGAGCTGCTGTCGCGAGGTGGTGTCAGCGGTGAGGGTGAGGGTGCGGTCGGGACGGGTTTGGGTGCCGGTTACGGTGGTGCGGGTTTCAATGCTGTAGCGATCGGGGCCATCGGCCTGCCAGCTGAGCAGCTCAATGTCGTAGGTAATGTCGGGATACCGCTGCCAGAGGGTTTCTAGGGTCTGGCGCAGCTGGCCGTAGTCGAAGCCGGTGTCGCTCGAAAACGACTCGCTGTAGAACGCCATCACAGCGTCGAGATTGCGATCGCTGGCCGCTGCCTCTAGCTCGCTGAGCACGCGCTGCACCTCGGCGGGAGCTGCCTGGGCGACGACAGTTTCATTGGCTTGGGCCACGGGTGCGATCGCCCCGGTGCCAAGGCCCAGTGCCGCTGTGGCCGCTAATCCTAGGCTCCACTGGCCCAGACTCCACTGTCCGATTAAACCGTTAGCCACGCTTACCGCCCTCGATACCACAAATACTCCGTCTACCTTATATCAACTGACAGGGAGTTGGTATAGTTAGAGGCGTTTTCAGCGTCGAGGGTGTTCCCTTGTCCCCAGCATCTACCCCCGTAGCGTCTGCCCAAACCCCATTGCCCCGGCTGCTGGTCGCCGCCAGCGGTACTGGAGGGCACCTGTTTCCGGCGATCGCCACCGCCGAGGCTCTGCTGCGGGAAGGCTACAGCATTGAGTGGCTGGGCGTGCCCGATCGCCTCGAAACCACCCTGGTGCCCAAGCACTTTCCGCTGCATACGGTGCGCATGGGGGGGTTCCAGAGCAAAGCTGGCCTCGGCAGTCTAAAAACGCTCGGGCGGTTTGCTCAGGCGACGGTACGAGTGCGCGCGCTGCTAGAGCAGGGCGACTTTGACGGCGTATTCACCACTGGCGGTTATATTGCTGCTCCGGCGATCATTGCAGCGCGATCGCTGGGTCTGCCCGCCGTGCTGCATGAGTCCAACGCTTTGCCTGGCAAGGTGACCCGCTGGCTCAGCCCCTGGTGTACCACCGTTGCCCTGGGCTTTGAGGCCACCCGCGATCGCCTCCCCAAGGCCAAGACCGTGGTGGTGGGCACCCCCGTACGCGACGAGTTTCTCACCCCGGAACCACCCGTTTTAACCGACCCCGCCATCCCTGAGGGCGTGCCGCTGATTGTGGTCGTGGGCGGTAGCCAGGGTGCGGTAGCGGTCAACCAGCTGGTGCGTGCGGCTGCCCCCGCCTGGATCGACGCGGGCGCGTGGGTTGTACACCAGACCGGCAGCAACGACCCCGATGCCGACAGCTACAGCCACCCCCACTATATTCATCGCCCCTTCTTTGGCTCGATGGCGGCGCTCATGCACCGGGCGACTCTGGCCATCGGTCGCTCCGGGGCAGGCACCCTCACGGAGTTAGCCATCTCTCACACGCCCTCGATTCTAATTCCCTACCCGTTTGCGGCAGAAGACCACCAGACGGTCAATGCCCAAGCTTTTGTCGATGCCCATGCCGCGCTGATGCTGAATCAAGGCCAAATCGTCGCCTCAGAATTTCAGGCTCTGGTGCTCGATTTACTGGCAGAGCCGCAGCGGCTAGAGGCGATGGCCACAGCAGCGGGAAACCTGGCGACTGCCGATAGCGCCACAAAACTAGCCGATTTGATTCAAAAGGTAGTGCTGAACCGTTAGGCTATCTCCGCAGCGCCGGTATGGCTACAGCATTGGGTCGATAATCGCCTGCCAATCGCTGCGAGTAGAGCTTGACTCTAGCTCAGGCACAGGGCTGCCGTTGATGAAGATAGTCGGCGTCGACCACACCCCGCGACCGATCGCGTAGCGCACAGAGGCCTTGGCCCGACTCGCCACCGAACCCTGCTCATCGCTAATTTGCTGAGCCAGATCGCTGTCCTTTAAACTTGGGTCAAATTTAGTAGCTAGGTCTTCGATCAGCTGGCGCAGGTCGTGACGGGTTTTATGGTCGAAGGCATCTTGAGAGTAGTCGGCCTGGTGCTTATAGAGGTGGCTAATGAACTGCCAGGCTCGCTGCGGGTCGTCTGCGGCGATCGCCACCACGGCTTTAGTCAAATCCCAACTCTGGCGATGGTCGCATAGCACAATGGGGTGAGCCGTCATGGCAACGCTTTCATTTTCGTAGTGGTTAGCTATCGCCAAAACCGTGGGCCAGGCCTTGTTAGAAAAAGGACATTCCAGATCGATAAAGACCTCGATCTGCACGGGGGCATCGCCAGATCCCAGCCGAAACCCACTGGGACGAGACGGAACAGGCATTGACATAATTGAGCAGTCTGAACAGCATCTAACGGCAGTCTATGAAACCGCGACTAGCGCTGTTACCCTCTCAGGGCAGATTGATTGATGCCTGTAAAAAACAAAGGGCGATCGCCTGGAAATGTGCGATCGCGCCCCTGGTCTACGTGTAGATTTCACCATTTCGAACGCTGTTCAAGTCGAGCCTGTCTGCGTCTTCTAACGTAGCTGACTCGCTCTGTAGGTGAGCTTCTAGCAGCTTCAGGTTCCGCACGTTCGACTTGTAGAAAGCGTCAAACAAATCTCCCACCAGCGGCACAGTTCCCACGACGGCCTCCAGGCCAATGTTGAAGACCATCTGCGCCAAGATGCCCCTGGGCAAACGAAATCGAGCGGCCAAGACGATCACGTAGGCCGATATGGCGGTAGCGATCAAATCGCCTAGTCCAGGTATCAGCCCCAGCACCGGGTCCCAGCCGACTTTTAACCCCAAAACGGGGATTTTGAAAGCCGTATCCATCAGTCGGCTAATGCGACGGATGCGGTTGAGGTTTCTGAGTTGAGCAGCGGTATTAACGGTATTCATAGGTTAATGCTGCCAGTCATGGCTGGCCGTTGTCTTACCTCGGAAGAAGCAAAAAAGTCCGGTGGCTGGCTGAATTGCCTCTAACTATTGGATCGCGATTCAGACTTAATGAGCCTTGTTGTCGAGCCCTGGGGCAAAAGGTTAGTGCTCTTTTTCGATGGGCCAAGTCCATGCCGACGCGTTGGCTGAGGCGAACTTTGCCTTAAACTACTTGGCTACCTGGATGGCCTCGGCATGAGCCTCGGTTCGCGCCGTCAGCGGCTGCAGGCTAAAGCCCACCACCTGCTGCCCCCGGCAGTAAATGCCCAGCTTGGGTCGAACTTCAAAGGCGGGTGTAGCGCCTTTTTGCGCTTCGGCCTCGGTGTAGAGCCAGTAGCCCTTTGGCCCAGCTACCAGCTGTACCGGAGTCTCTTTGGTGCGAGAAATGAGTACGTGAGTTGGGGTGAATGTCATGGCAGTCTCCTGGGGTGCAAGCCCCTTAATAAGCAGTAACTCTATGTAACGCCCTCTCAGAAAAAGCTGAAATCGTAGGAGCCGAATCTCCGCAGGGAGGATCTCCCTATCCCTAGAAAGGCAAAGTCGCTTAGGGTGCCCAACGGTGCCTGGCGAACCTCACGAAACCTGAAAGACGTACTAAATTGTTAAACATAGGTTACAAATCTTCATCTGCCCTGGGTCGTACCCCGTTTTCAGGTAGCGTTTTTTCTATGCAAGAATTTCACGCCAGTCAAAATTTGCGCCTGCGGGTGCCCAACGAGGCCATTCCCATTGAGCACTACCTGCGGCAGCCCCAGCGCCTGGTTCAGGCGATTACCGACCCGCGCCGCATTGAGGTGATTGGCGATGGCGTCTATCGATTGAGCCTGCGCCCTCTACAGTTTTTGGGCATTAGCATTGAACCCACCGCCGATTTGCAGGTGCGATCGCAGGCCGATGGCACGCTAACGCTTGAGTCGGTGGGCTGCCAGGTCAAAGGGCCTGACTACCTCAGCTTTGTCAACGATTCCTTTGGGATGGCGCTGCAGGGTGTTCTGACTCCCCAGCGCGGCGATCGCTACACCGAACTTCAGGGTCGCGCTGACCTGCAAATTCACATCGAGCTGCCGCCCCCAATTCGCTTCATGCCCGCCCCCGTGCTCGATAGCGCCGGTAAGACCCTCCTCAGCGGCATTCTCAGCACTATCAAGCATCGCATCGAGCGGCAGCTGGTCGAAGACTATCGGGCCTGGGTGGCAACAACCCATGCTCAGCCGGAGGTGAGTGGTCAGGGGTCGCTGCGTGGTCGGGCTGTGGAGGGGTGAGTGGATGGGTAATGCTCCCTGAGCGGAGTCGAAGGGAGTGTGGGGGTGCGTGAGAGCGCGAGTGATGGTCTCTGAGCGGAGTCGAAGGGAGTGCGGGGGTGCGTGAGAGCGTGGGTGCGTCAATGGGAGTTGTCTTGGTCTCGGGTGGGTGAATGGGTTATGGAAATGCGATCGCCTACCGCTAGCCCAAACTGCTCTTGGGCGTTGCCCTGGTTGACCGCAATTTCTACAAATCCGTGACTGCCCACCAAAGCTAGCCCTTCCCCAGGAGATACTTCGCCGTAGGTTTTGCCGCTTGGCAGGGTGGTTTCTCCCAGGGTCAGCGTCCAGTTGTCAGATTCTACTGCGCTGGCGGGGATAGTGGTGGCGGCATTGCCAAAGCGATCGATGTATTGCACTACGCCTTGCCAGCCTGTTTCGGTGACGGCTGGAGCCGTTAGCGGCAGTGTTTTTAGAGATTGAGGATCGATCGCTGGCCCCAGGCGATCGATGGGCACGCCGTTGGCCAGGTGGGCTGCCGCTGGGGCAAAAATATCGCGTCCGTGGAAGGTGGCGCTGGGCTGAGGAACCCGCCAGTACTCAGTATTAACCAGTTCTACGGCGTTCAGAATGGGTTCACTTTCTAAAACACCGCTGAGCAAGCCGTTGTCGGGTCCGACTAAAAATCCCCGACGTGTCTGCACTGCTACGGCTCGCCGCTGGGTACCCACCCCCGGATCGACTACTACCAAGTAAACAGTGCCCCGTGGCAGGTAGGGATAGGCGCTCAGCAGGGTGAAGCGGGCGGCGTAGAGATCCTGCGGCGGCAGGTGGTGGGTAATGTCAATCGTTTGGGCTGTGGGGCATAGTCCTGCCATTACCCCTTTCATGACGCCTACGTAGCTGTCTTGGCTGCCAAAGTCGGTGATGAGAGCAATAATCATGCGATCGCCATAGTCAAGGGGACGGTCTGCCATGCTCATGTTGTCGCCGTTCCTTCGACTTGTCGCCGTTGCCTGAGCGGAGTCGAAGGAACGGCGGTAGGCTGAGCGGCTTACGCCCAAAGCCTAACTCCCCTCTGCCCGGTAGTCGCCCGATTTGCCGCCGGTTTTGCTCAGCAGACGCACAGAGCGAATCTCAATCGATTTTTCGAGCCCTTTAGCCATGTCGTAGAGGGTGAGGGCGGCGACGGTGGCGGCGGTGAGGGCTTCCATTTCGACCCCAGTTTCAGCCTTGATTTTGACCGTTGCCTGAATGTGGTAGCCGGGCAGGGTTTGATCGGCCGTGATCTGCACCTCCACCTTTTGAATCGGCAGTGGGTGACAGAGGGGAATCAGGTGGGCGGTTTGCTTGGCGGCCATGATGCCAGCGATGCGGGCCGTGCCCAGCACATCGCCCTTGGGGGCGTCGCCCGCCTCGATCGCGGCCAGGGTTTGGGGCTGCATGACCACAATGGCCTCAGCGACGGCCTGCCGCACGGTCTGGGGCTTGGCGGCAACATCCACCATGTGGGACTGGCCCTGGGCATCGAGATGGGTCAGCGCTGGCGATGATGAATCCGTTACAGAAGAATTATTTGTCATGGGTACAACCTTGGCGAAAGATCATGCTAGTATAAGAAGCCTGCACAGGGGCGTGTAGCTCAGTGGACTAGAGCACGTGGCTACGGACCACGGTGTCGGGGGTTCGAATCCCTCCTCGCCCGTTTCAGCTCAACTATCCTGCCTCGCTAGAGCGTGGATTGGATAGCTCAGTGGCATAGACATCTCGGCCTCTCCCCAGAGCAAACCTCAGGGAGTGGCTGAGATCTTTGCTGTTGGCGGTGACAAAAATCACCAGCCCTACCAGAGTCATGACGCCTGAGAGGCCAAAAATGCCTCGGTAGCTTAGGCGATCGGCAATGGTGCCAAAGATGGGGCCAGCCAGGGCAATGCCCACATCAAACCCGACCATGGCCAGGCCAAAGGTGCGGCCGCGATCGCTAGCCGTCGAGCGATCGCCCATCAGAGCTGCAATCATCGGGATCAAGGTGCCACCTGCAAACCCCTGAATAAATCCTGCCAGCAAGAACATCGGTGCACTGCGGGCCAGCCAAAATACGCCCATCCCCAAGCTGTAAGCGAGCAGGCTAATGGTAATGAACCGCCCTCGCCCATAGCGATCGGAGGCCCGCCCCACCACCAGCCGCGACATAAAGCTGGCCATCGCCGACGCGCTGTAGATCAGCCCCACGTTCAACGCCAGGCCCGCCTCGCGCACGTACAGCGGCACGAAAGTGCTGATGGTGCCAAAGGCCAGCCCCACCAGCAGCAAAATAACCGCCGGAGTGCGCACCCGCCCACTCCACAGCTGACCCCAAAACTCCTTTGAACCCGCATCTTCAGCCGCAACCCTGGGCTGGTACGGCTCGTGCAGCCGCGCTACCAGAAGCAGCCCGACAATACCCAATATCCCCATCACCAAAAACGCTGTGGTAAACCCCGTCGCCTCGTAGAGAAAGCCGCCCAGGGCAGGCCCCAGGGCCAGGCCAATTGGGTTGACCAGAGTCATATAGCCAATTAGCTCACCCCGGTTGGCGGGCGGGGCCAGATCGAGCACCAGGGCGCTGTAGGCCACCACAAAGGCGGCAATGCTCAGCCCGTGGAAGGCGCGAATGGCAATCATTGCCAAAATCGAGGTGTCGAGGTTGAGGGTGTAGCCCGCCAGCGACAGGGGCACGATCGCGCGGGGCAAAAACAGCACCAGCAGGTAGCCAAAGGGGGCGATCGCGATCGCGCTCAGCCCCACCATTAGCACCACCTTGCGGCCCCGCTCGTCGGCCAGTCGCGACAGGTAGGGCCGCGCCAGCAGCAGCCCAATCGCAAATGACGCCATTACCAGACCAATTTGCTGACCGCTGCCGCCCAGGGTGGCAATAAACAGCGGCAGCGTCGGCAGCAGCCCGGCCAGCCCGGCCCAAAAACACAGCCCAGCGGCAAACAGCACCGTCAAATTGGTGCGCACCGATGGGCTAAAGGTTGAGAAAATAGTCAAAACGGTCGTTCTCCAAGTAGAGTGCTGGGTACTTAGCGCCGCCACGGCTGGACCACCGCGCCCCACTTTTCAATGTAAACAAATGTTGCAGGCTTCGGCTATAGAGCGCACGGCCACTTTCGACCCCACAGGCCACTACCGCTACCGTCTGGGCCGCCGGTGGAGCGATGCCCCCACGCTGGCCATCATCATGCTAAATCCCAGTCAGGCCAGCAGTAGTGTAGACGACCCCACTATTCGACGCTGCATGGGGCTGGCACGGGGCTGGGGCTTTGGGGCGATCGCAGTAGTCAACCTGTTTGCCTACCGCAGCCCTCACCCTAAGGTGCTGCGCCAGGCTGCCGATCCCATTGGTCCCGAGAATGACGCCGCTCTAGTCGAGGCTGCTCGTAAGGCCGATACGATTCTGCTGGCCTGGGGTAACTGGGGCAGTTGGCAGGGGCGCGATCGCGCCGTCCTCAACCTGCTAACTCCCTTTCACCCTCATTGCCGCTGCCTGGGCCGCAACCGCACTGGCCAGCCCCGTCACCCCCTCTACGTGCCCCAAAGCATCTCCCTCCAGACCTGGCGGGAGATCTAGGTAAGGCAGAGGTCAAAAACAGTCAGGACTTGGCGGGGTGGTGGTGTATTGGCGGCCAGGTTTCGACTTCGCTCAACCTTCGGTGGCTCGACCTCTGGCGGTTAAGGACTGAGCGAAGTCGCTGTTTTCAGACAAGCGTTGCCAACGCACAGCACCTACCCCACTCCCCATTCCCTCATCTCTCTACTTCCGCTGCTCCGGCTCCTGATACACACCGTAGGCGGCCAAAATACCCAGCAAAAAGCCAAACAAATGCCCCCACCAGGCCACCATCGGCTGGTTGGGAAACATGCCAAAAATAAAATAGCTGTAGTTGATCAGCACAAACATTGAGATCAGCAGCGGCACCACCCGGCGCTCTAGCCAACCAATGCACAGCAGATAGCCAAATAGAGTGTAGACCACGCCGCTCAGCCCGTGAACGCTGCTGGGGCCAAGCAGCCAGGCCACGACCCCACCCCCCAACCAGCCGATTAAGAGGGTGATCCAGTAGTCGCGGCGGCTTTTGGCCAAAATTAGCCAGCTAAAGATGAGAAAACCGATGGTATTGCCGATCAAGTGGGCAAAGCCAGAGTGAGAAATGGCCGACAGAAAAATGCCCGGTATACCCTCAATGCTGCGGGGGTGCAGGGGCAGGTTCCAGCGGCCGCCAAACACTACCTGGTCAACGATTTCCTGCGCCCAGGGAATTGCTACGAGGTAGACGGGCAAAAGCGCGTTGCCCTTCAAGCGCTGTCCCCAACTTTGAGGTGCCGGGGCTGGTTTGTCGGTCGAGCGCGAGGCCGCCGGCGGCGCGGCGGTATTGAGTTCTGCCTCTAGTTTTTTGAGTTTGGCCTGTAGGTCTGTGTCGTCCAAAGGGGTTGCCTGTCTGGAGTTTAGAGCTATAGCCAGAGTAGCGTTTTCGCTCCCTCACTGCCCAGGGCTAGGAGCGTGCCAAGCCAAAATTGGTAGGTGAGTTTGGTTGAGGGTTCAAGGTGTGTGGTTCAAGACTGGCTGTGAACCTGAGACCTTAAACTCTTAACCCCATACCGCTTGCCACCGTTAGCTGGGTTAAGTACCAAGGCTAAGGATAATGTTGGTGACAGGTTGGACACAGCAATGGGGGTAAGCTGCTAATAGGGCTCTGCACTAAACGCTGAAACCCTTATTCACCCAAAAACGGGCCATGCTGGGATCGAACCAGCGACCGACCGCTTAGAAGGCGGTTGCTCTATCCGCTGAGCTAATGGCCCTAACCTAATCACTCTACATTTTAGAGGGTGTCGGTTGCTCTCAGGGCAGACTAGGGCGAATAGAATATTGAAAAACAGCGGCAGATGCTGCCAGGGCGGTGAGTGCCGCTACAATAAGTCACCTACTTTCTAAATCTCACCGTTGCGAGGGGTTGCCAGGCTTTATCCCATCACGATGACGCAGTAATAAGGGTGCGGTTTACCGTTGCAGCCGCCGCCTACTGCAGGTACTCACCTCAGCTAGGAGTCAGCAGGCCATAACATGTTTATCCTCAAGCGGCAGGATGTTGACATCAAAACGATGCATCATCCTCAAAAAGATCAGCAAATTCCAATTTTGTCGTATCAGGGGCAAACCTTTCGGCTGCTGAGCGTGTTTACCGCTGCCCAGGAAGACGATGCCAGAGCGCTGTGGCGCGACCTAACCGACAACCGGGGCAAGGCCTGCGTGCTGCTTGAAGAACCCGATCGCTATAGTATTTGGGGCAAAATTCGTCTCGACCAGTTTGATGAGGCTGGGCCAGATACGGGCACTCCGCCAGCCGAGGCCACCTATATCAAGGCCTGCCTGCTAATGTTGCAGGTCCTGTACATGGATGTGGAGGATTTGCTGGGGGCCAAGCAGGCTCGGCAGTTTGAGGGCGATATTGGCAAGATGTTTGCGGCCTGGAAGTTTCCCCAGGCGGTGACTCCCGATGCGGTGAAAACTCTGCTGACCGTCGATCCGTTGGCTATGCCCCAGCTGCCCCCCTGGCAAGACCACCATCTGCACCGGCTTCTGGAAGAAACCCATCGGATAGGCAAAGACTACTTTGGCAATGCCAACTTTACCGATCGCGCTCTGGAGGCGGTCGAAGACCTTACCGCCAATGAGCAAGCCTTGTTTCGGCGGTGGCTGCAGCAGTCTCCCAGCGGCAAGCTATGGGCGTAGCGGGCGCATTGCCGACGCTAGAGTTTAAGAATTATTGCTCTGGGCGACTAAATCAGACTTATTCTTGCAGACTGACCGCCCATCGACGGAGGGAGCCGATACAATTCAGGCGTTGCGCTGGGCACTCTAGCGAGGCCCCGCAAAGCGATGGTCAGAGTTTGCCCCTCAAGGGGCGATCGCTGGTTTTTGGTCTGCCCTGATGCCGTTGAGTTCCTTAGGAGTGAACCCTTGAGCAAGTCATCAACCCCCTCGTCTGCCAGTTCTGTGTCTACTCCGCTGTTGGTGGGAGCCTGCATTGCCTGGGGCGTCGTTACGCTATTGTTCTTTTTGCTGTTTACGGCTCCTGGGGAAGATGGTGTCCAGCCTGCCTGGTTTTTGCTGGGCATTAACCTGCTCGAAACGGGGGCATTTCTTCTGGCCGGGCTGCTGTGCTTTCGCAACTGGCGCAGTACCCAAATCGTCAGCGGGCGCAATGTTTGGTTTTGGATTGGCCTGGGGCTGCTGTTCTACGTGCTGGGCAACGTCATGTTCTTTCTCTGGGGCAACATCTGGAGACTCGACCCGGCGGTATCTCTAGGGGATTTCTTTTACATTTTTAGCTATATCTTTCTGGCTGCGGGCATGTTCAAGGCGGTGCTGCCCCGACGGCTCAATCTGGAGCTGCCCCAGTGGCTAATGGTGGTTGGCATTGGCCTGGGCGGCATTTTGCTGACTATTTTTGTCAACCTGGCGGCAGCCGAGGCGGCGGTGGTACCCGGTGCGCCAGCGCCGACGCTGTATCTGGCTCAAACCGCTGCCCCCGAAGTCGCCCCCGAAGTTGCCCCTGAGGCTGCGCCCCCAGCCCTGCCAGAGCCAGTCGCCGAGACTTCGTCGGCACCCAACTGGGTACTGCAGCTCGATGGTTTTCTCGAACCGCTGGCCGATGGGGTGGGCCTGCTGTACCTGATTGGCGACGTTGTGCTGCTGATTATTGCGGGCACGCTGCTGGTGGCCTTTTGGGGCGGGCGCTACTCGCAGTCTTGGAAACTGATTGCGATCGCGGCCTTTTGCCTTTACATTGCCGACATGTTTTTCGCCTACGCCGTCAACACCGACACCTACATCGAAGGTAGTCTGTGGGAGGTCTTTTGGACGTTTTCGGCGGTGTTTTTTGGCCTCGGTGCCGTAGTTGAGCATGCGGTTTCTGTAAATTCTCGGCGCAGCCCCCGTCGGCGACGCGGCTAAAGCCATCTACAGGTTCTCCAGAGATATTAGCCTTAAGATATTAGATGGCATTGTTACGGAACCCAAGGCATGGCACCCAAAAAGCTGACTGAGGCTGACAAGACATCTATCTTGAGCCTGTACCGCCAGCCCCAGGAAACGACATCCACACTGGCGGAGCGCTACGGGGTCAGCAATAGCACCATTAGCCGTCTGCTGAAGGCCAGCCTGCCCGAAGACGAGTACAGCATTCTCATTCAGCAGAAGCGCGGCACCGGCGACAAATCTGTGGTGGTGCCGCCCGCTTTGGCTCAAGACGATACCTCTGCCTCGACTAAGCCCCGCCGCAAAAAAGACGCCGACCCCGAACCGGAGGTGTCGGTGCAGGCGGCTGACCCAGAACCAGCTGACTTAAAGCCAGTTGACCTAGAGCCGCCTGCCCCAGCAGTACCTGCTGTCGACGAGGCCCCGGCTCCGCCCGCTAAGCCCACCCGCAAGCGGCGATCGAGTGCGGCAGAAGCGCCCGCTAGCGAAGCGGAGCCCGTGCCCGAGGCCGTTGCTGAAGCGCTGGCCGAGCCGACCCAGCTATCGATTCCTGATCCGGCCCCGGTGGCGGTGCCAGAAAAACCGGCCCGCCCGGTGCTGAAGTCGGCTCAGGCGGTGACCCCAGTCGCGGCTGTGATCGAAGAAGAGGCGGCTGTCGCAACCGACGACGATGACGACTGGGATGGCACCATTCTGGGTGACGACTACGACGATGACGACGACGATGGCGACGATGACGAGGCCTATGCTTGGGAAGACAGCGATCGCGCCACTCCCAACCTCGGCACCCTGGAAATTTCGCCGCTCACCGCCGATGCGCTGCCGCCTCTGTGCTATGTGGTGGTTGAGCGCACCTCGTCAGAGCTGGTGGTGCTGCCCCTGCGCACCTTCGCCGATCTAGGTCAAATTCCTGAAACCGAAGGCGACTCGCGTACCCTGCCGGTGTTTGAAAACCACAACGTGGCCCGCCGCTTTTCGCGCCGCAACCAGCGAGTGGTCAAGGTGCCCGATGGCAGTCTGCTGCAAACTACCAGCCCCTACCTACAGGCCAAAGGCATTACCCGCCTGCTGATTGATGGGCAGGTTTTTTCGCTCGACGACCCGGTAGAACCCTTGACCTCTGGCGTAGACGAGTAAGCTATGGATATACTGCTGCACCTAGCCATTGGCATTGGCCTCAGCGCCGCTGCCGGGTTCAGAATTTTGGTGCCTTTTTTGATCGCTGGCATTGCGGCTCAGCAGGGCTATTTGACGCTGTCTCCCAGCATGGCCTGGATGGCAACCACGCCCGCCATTTTGGCGCTGGCCGCCGCTACAGCTCTGGAGATACTGATCTACTTTGTGCCCATCGTTGACAACCTGATGGATGCGGTGGAGCTGCCCGCAGCGGCGATCGCCGGTACCGTACTCACCGCTGCCGTCACAGGTGGCGAGATGAACCCCTTTTTGCAGTGGAGCCTGGCGCTGATTGCCGGCGGCGGAATAGCCTCCAGCACCCAGGCGTTTACCGGGCTGACCCGGTTGGCCTCGACGGCAGCGGCAGGGCCAGTGGGCAATATCGCCGTTTCTACCGGTGAATTGGCCAGTTCAACCATCCTTTCGGTACTGGCGATCGCGGTGCCAATTTTGGTACTGATTGTAGTGGGCGTGTTGCTGTACCTGGCCTTTCGGCAGCGAGGCCGCAAACGACGGCGGATTTCTTAACTGCTGACCCACGGCTCCAGACAGCTCGCCCAGCGTTAGCCCACACGGAAATTGCCTTGAGCTATGGCAAAGAAAAAAACCATTACCCACGCCAAAAAAGCCTTCAAACATCAGTTCGACGCTATGGTGCCGCTGATTTTGTCTGAGTGGCCCCAGCTAATCGAAGAAAAACTGCTGGCTACGGAGGGGGATCTGGAGCGGGCTGTAGACTACATTAGCGACGAAATAGACCATACCAAAACCCTTGTGCGCCGCCACCTCGATGAGCTAGCCAGCCTAATTGAGCCTGTCCGTGCCATTCCAGAGGCTATCTCAAACACAGCCTCTCGTGGTGCCGACAGCAAAGCAGTGTCGCTGGTCAGCAAGATTCAAGACGCAGTGCCCGATCAAGTCGGCGAATTCCTAGAGGACCGTCTATCCACTGCCAGTTCATCCTCAGAGAACGGGATATCGGCCAGAATTAGCACCGCTCTAGAGGAAACCGTACCCGCCACAGTTGACCAACTGCTGAACGATCTGGAGTCTCGCACTGAGCGTCTAATTGCAGAACTAAAGGCCGAAATGCTGCCGGAGCTAGAGAAAAAAGCCCGCAGCAATCTGGGCACCAGCCTGCTAATCGCCCTGGGGCTGGGGTTCATTTTGGGTCTGCGCTTGGGAGGTAAGCGTGACTAGCTCAACCTCCTCCACCTGGGATCAGATCGAAGACTACGTTCGGCGGGTGCTGCGCCTGGGCTCTGTGCTGGTTGACATTCACCTGGATGTCGCGATGCAGGAGGCCAACTACGAAAAACAGCGGCTGCTGGGCGGTTTCGTCATGCTGGCGATCGGGGTGGGCATGCTGGCCACGGCGGGGGTGCTGGCCGAGGTGGCCGGAGTGGTTTGGGTGCAGTCGCTGGGGCTGTCGTGGCTGCAGGCCATTGGTGCTGTGGCCGGGGGTAATCTGATACTGGGGCTAGGATTTTTGGGTTCGGCCAAGGCGCGGCTGAGCGGCCCGGTGATGACCCAAACCCAAGCGCGGCTGACGCGATCGATCGCGCTGCTGAAGGCTAAAGAGGAGTAGAGCCTCCACCTTGGCCCATTCCCATTAGAAGGTATATTGCGCCCCTCAGCGCTGCTGGGCTAGTTCTTGCAGCAGGTTCACCACTTGCTCCATGCTTCCTCGCAGAGATATCATTTCCCGCTCGATCGCGCTGAGCCGCTCTAGTATCGGCTCCTGAGTAGCATTTGGCGTCCTATTCCTAGCGCTGGTGGGGATGTCGCTAGCCCGATTCAGTTTGGTTACCAAGGCATCCCAGCCATTGGCCTTGATGCCGAAATGGGCCTTGGCCGCTTTGATGGTCTTAAATTCTTGCTGCAAACTGGCTACGTCATAGGGTGCTGCCCCCTTATCCGATTCCATCCGATCCAAATCTTCCTCGACCATCTCGACCACGTCATCAATCAGCCGATCGTGGTTTTGGGCCATCTGGGCTGCTGCACCCAAAATCCGGGAGGTCGCTTTAATCTGCGTGTCCGTTTCTTGCCGCAGCTCCTCGGCAATGCCGCGCAGGCGATCGCCCAGCGTAGCAGGTTGCGAAGCCGAAGCTATTGAAACTGAATCGTTGCCCATGGGTAACCGTTCCTTACTCCGCCAAAATTTCTCTCACAGCAACCCATATGCGCTGAAACTTTTGCAGCATCCCCACAGGATTATTCGTGGCTTCATCCTCGACTGAATCTACCAGCCTTTGAATCCGATCCATACGAGTTGCGACCTCCTCCAGGCTCTTAATAGCCTGATCTTTCTTGGTCAGCGACTCGCGCAGGACAATCGCCATCTCGCCAATTTCCTGCTTTAGTCGCTCATTTTCCCGCTTGCGCCGGGTTTCCCAGCCTTTAATACCGGCCTTGGAGCGCCGCTCAACTTTCAGCTCTTGCTCAATTTGCTTGTACAGCGCCAGGTAGTTCTGCGATTCCTGCTGGGCTTCATTGTACTTGACCTCCAGCTCGCTGCTCCGGGCCTTTTCCTCGGTGTACAGCGCCAGATACGAGCTGGCCTGCTCCTGGCTTTCTCGAAAGAGAACGATTGTTGACTGCAGCTTTTGCTCTTGCTCCTCGTAGAGAACAATTGTTGATTGCAGCTTTTCCGATTGCTGTTGGTACCGCGTCTGGCTTTCCTCTAGCTGTCGCGCTTTCTCAATTACTTGATCCTTGGCCTCATCCCGCTGCGATCGCACATTGGCCAGCAGCTGCTTCATCTCCTTGGATGACGGCGGCTCAGCCTGTCGTGCGTGCGGGTGCTGGGTGGCATTGTCATCGGATGAGGTACGTCTGTCGTTTCGTCGCATTCCCGGCATTTGCAGACACCCCCAACACGCAGTTGCACTAATCTCTTCTTTTTGAGGGTGCCCCTGTCCGGGGGTGAGGACTAAGCCACAGAGAAAAAGTTTTGATGAAGACCTTTAAAGTATCGCTACTCAAAACTCAAAGGCCGTTTGGGTGATAGGAACGTGGTTGGGTTGACTTGCCACGTCTTGCAGCCATCGCTGGATACTAGGAAAGCGCGTTAAATCAAAGCCACCCTCATGAGCGACGTGGGTGTAGGCGTAGAGGGCAATGTCTGCGATCGTATAGTGGTCTGCAACAAAATACCGATGGTTGGCTAGGTGCTGCTCCATTACCGCTAGCGCCTGGTAGCCCTGCTCCTGCTTGTAGGGCAAGGCGGTTTCTTGGTAGGTGTTGAGCTGGGGCACATGACAGAGCCAAAACCGGGGCGTAGCGATATTGGGTTCGTGGCTGTACTGCTCGAAAAACAACCAGCTCAGCACCTGGGTTTGAGCGAGTTTGTTGTCTGGCCAAAAAGCGGTTCCCTGGGCCAGGTAGAACAGAATTGCATTCGATTCAGCCAGGTAATGACCGGGTTCGAGCTCGAGTAGGGGAATGCGTCCGTTGGGATTTTTGGCCAAAAAGTCTGGGGTGCGGGTTTCGCCTTTGAGAATATCGAGTTCGACGTAGGCAAAAGGAATCGCTAGCTGAGAGAGCAACAGTCTGACCTTATAACCGTTACCCGAAGGCGGGTAGTCGTAGAGGCGATACATGACAGCTAATCTTGCTGAGTGGAAAACTGGCGCGCGCCGATCGCGGCCAGCACCCCCGCTACCACAATCAAAATGGGAATCGTGTACCACGGGAACTCGGTCAGGGGCTGGTAGGCCGCTGCCCGCAGACCCACGGTGGTATAGGTGAGCGGTAGCAGGTAGACGATCGCCTTCAGCGCCACGGGCAGCGTCGCCGGGTCAAAGAAGGTGCCGCCCAGAAACGACATTGGCACAATCAAAAAGTTGTTGAACAGGCCCACGCTCTCCAGAGATTTCACATTGAGGCCGACAATGACCCCCAGGCCCGCAAAGACGGCGCAGTTGAGCACCACCAGCAGCAAAAACAGCGGGTTGATAAAGCTCCAGAACCGCCCAGTAAAGAGAATCGCCACTAGAATCACCGAGCCCGCCGTCATCAGGCCGCGCACAATGCCCGCCAGCATTTTGCCCAGGTGCAGGGCCAGGGGGTGTACCGGGTAGAGCAGCATTTCCTCGAAGGTTTTGGTGAAGAGGCGATCGCCGCAAATCGAAAACGTGGTGCCGCCAAAGCTAATCACCATCGACGACAGCGCCACCATGCCCGGCAAAATAAACTCCAGGTAGTTTTCGCCAGCGGGGGGAGTCGTCACCTGGTCAATGGCGCTGCCCAGGCCCAGACCAAAGGCCAGAATGTAGATCAACGGCGACACTAGCCCCGAGGCCGCCACCTGGGGAATGCGCACCCGCAGGTCGAGCCAGTCGCCCCAAAACACCGTCAGCATGTCGGGCCAGAGGGTGCGCAGAGGCAGCGAAGCGACCTGCTGCTGCCGGGGACGGGAGAGAATGTTAGTCAAGGCGGCTCCTGCAATGTTTCTTAATAGCCTGTTATTAGCTTACGCCCTGACTATCCCCAACGAAAGCGATCGCAGGGTATAGAAGCGGCAACTGTATATATCCATTGCGCTCAAGACACGAAACGTTAGACAAGCTTGTGAGCTAATCCCCAGATTTCTAGCATGGAGGTATGCGGCACGATATTTGTATGAGGTGGCGATATGGTAGCTACGTCGGTGGTTCAGCAGTCTTCCGTACAGCGGGATCAGCAGCTAGTGCTCTGGCTCGACCAGCTGCGGCTAGAGGATGTGCCGCTGGTAGGCGGTAAAAATGCTTCCCTGGGCGAGATGATTCAGCAGCTCACGCCCCAGGGGGTGCGGGTGCCCTCGGGATTTGCCACCACCTCCTACGCCTATCGCTACTTCATTGAAAAAACCGGCCTCGACGCGCAGCTGCGCCAGGTGCTGAGCGGCTTTGACATCAGCGATGTAACTGAACTTAGGCGGCGGGGCAGAAAGGCGCGATCGCTGATTCTCAACGCCACCTTCCCTGACGACCTCAAGGCGGCGATTCTCGATGCCTACCACCACATGTGCGAAACGGCGGGCCAAAACCTCTGTTTTGACGACGAGTCTTGCCTGGCCGACCACGCCTATACCGAGGTCGATGTCGCCGTGCGCTCCAGCGCCACCGCCGAAGACCTGCCCGACGCCAGCTTTGCCGGGCAGCAAGAAACCTACCTCAATGTCTACGGCGACCAGGCCGTGCTGATTGCCTGCAAAAAGTGCTACGCCTCGCTGTTTACCGATCGCGCCATTTCCTACCGCACCACCAAAGATTTCGACCACTTTGAGGTGGCGCTGTCGGTTTGCATTCAGCGCATGGTGCGCTCTGACCTGGCCACCTCCGGGGTGATGTTCTCGATCGATACTGAGACCGGCTTTCAGAATGCCGTGCTGATTACCGCCGCCTACGGCCTGGGCGAAAACGTGGTGCAGGGCAGCGTCAACCCCGACGAGTACGTGGTGTTTAAGCCCACCCTCAAGAGCGGCCACGCCCCAATTCTCAGCAAGCGCCTGGGCACTAAGTCGCTGCGGATGGTCTACGACACCACCGGCACCGAACTGACCAAAAACGAGCCCGTGCCCCTGAGTGACCAGGCCCGCTTTGCGATCGCAGACGATGACATTTTGCAGCTGGCCCACTGGGCCTGCACCATCGAAGACCACTACACCCAGCTGCGCGGCACCTACAGCCCGATGGATATTGAGTGGGCCAAGGATGGCCTCACGGGTGAGCTGTTTATCGTCCAGGCCCGGCCCGAAACGGTGCAGTCGCAGAAATCGCAGACCGAGCTGCGATCCTATATTTTAGAGGTGCCCGACGGGGCTGAACCCGTGGCCAAAGGCCGGGCCGTGGGCGATCTGATTGGTCAGGGCGAAGCCTGCGTGATTTTAGATATTTCTGAGATCGGGCAGTTTCGCCCCGGTGAGGTGCTGGTTACCGCCCGCACCGACCCCGACTGGGAGCCGATTATGAAGCAGGCTGGCGCGATCGTCACCGACCAGGGCGGGCGCACCTGCCACGCCGCCATTATTGCGCGAGAGCTGGGCATTCCGGCGATCGTCGGTTGCGACAACGCCACCCAGGTACTCACCACCGGAGAACCCGTCACCGTCACCTGTGCTGGCGGCGAAGAGGGGCTGATTTACCGAAGCGAGCTGCCCTACCGGGTCGAAACCACGCAGATCGACAGCCTGCCCGAAACCCGCACCAAAATTATGATGAACGTGGGCAACCCCGAGCAGGCCTTTACCCTGGCCGCCCTGCCCAACGACGGCGTTGGCCTAGCCCGGCTGGAGTTCATCATTGCCAACCACATTCAGGTGCACCCCCTGGCCCTGCTCAACTTTAACCAGCTGCCAGACGGCAACGAAAAGCGCCAGATTCAAAAACTCACCGCCCTCTACGAGCACAAGCCCGACTACTTCATCGACAAGCTGGCCCAGGGAGTCGGCACCCTGGCTGCGGCCTTTTACCCCAAACCCGTGGTGGTGCGACTGTCTGACTTCAAGAGCAATGAGTACGCTCACCTGCTGGGCGGCAGCACCTTCGAACCTGAGGAAGAAAACCCCATGCTGGGCTGGCGCGGGGCCTCTCGCTACTACGACGAGCGCTACCGCGACGGCTTTGCGCTGGAGTGTCATGCCCTCAAGCGCGTGCGCGATGACATGGGCCTGACAAATGTGATTCTGATGGTGCCCTTCTGCCGCACCCCCGATGAAGGCCGCTGGGTGCTCGACGAAATGGCCAAACACGGCCTGGTGCGCGGCGAAAACGGCCTGCAAGTCTACGTGATGTGCGAACTGCCCAACAACGTGATTTTGGCTGACGAGTTTAGCCAGGTGTTTGACGGGTTCTCGATTGGCTCGAACGACCTGACTCAGCTCACCCTGGGGCTCGATCGCGACTCGGCTCTGGTGGCACATCTGTTTGATGAGCGCAGCCCCGGCGTCAAGCGCATGGTGCAGATGGCAATTCAAACCGCTAAGGAGAACAACCGCAAAATCGGCATTTGCGGCCAGGGGCCAAGCGACTACCCCGAGTTTGCCCGCTTTTTGGTGGAGCAGGGCATCGACTCGATTAGCCTCAACCCCGACACGGTGGTCAAAACTCGTTTAGAGATTGCCGATGTGGAGCAGCGGATGGGCTGAGAAGTCACAGACTTGCAGGGTTGTGGCAGAACTCTGGAATTCGTCTGTCACGAAATCCAATTTAGTAAACCCCGATTCATCATCAGGAACTCCGTAGGGGCGCAGCCTGCTACGCCCCTACAAATTGGATGCGACCAAATCTACGATCGCATTCCTCGCCTGCGGGTCATTACGGCAATGTATTCGCCGCTGCGCCCAGAAGGAATGGGGTCTGACCAGGCTACTCTGTCGCTGTAGCCCAGCGCCACCAGTTGGCCAATGGCGTCGGTCACAGCGCCGTAGTCGCCCAGCAGAATGTGCCGCAGGGTCTCCTGGCGGTAGGTGGGTAAAGTAAACGGTACGGGGGAATCATCCCCCGAGGTGGGTTCTAAAAACATACGGGTCTCCGTTTTCGCTAAAGAAAACGGGGAACTATCCAGATCCCTCTTTTTCTCTGGGCCGTGAGGCCAGAGATGTGGTGAAGCAAGAGACGGAACTACAATGATTCCAGTCATCTCAGCTTACTCCGACTAAGGTGGGATGATCAGGGGATTTGAGGAGGGCCAACTCCTCTCTTCCCCGCCCAGAATCATTCCCCGCAGTCTTAATCTGCCAGAAGTGGGCTATAAGTTCAACCGTATTGCCTAACCAATATCTAACGGACTCCTGACACCCCGCTCCCCTCTCTCGCTTGGTCAAGCAGGCGCGGCGGTGACATAGGTAGAGGCTGGATAACCTCTCTCCGGGGTGTTATTCAGCAAAAGTGCTAAATAATACCCCCCAGTTCTATACTTAACCCTCAAATCTTTTGGATGGATAACGCCCGATTACGGGCTTATCCAGAAAAAATGATGTTTAATTCCTTAAGATCCAGGTGTCATCCCGTGGATCCGTTAGATAATCCTGGAGAGTAAGGGTCTTATCCAGCAGATCTTACATTTAATAAATAGTTATACCTCGCGTCTGGACTTTGACTAAATCTTTCCAGTTGGTCAGGACAAAACATTTTTTTGAGAAATCTTTAAATTGTGTTTTCTACAAAATGACTAACATTTGCTAAGTAAGGTGCATTCTCATCTTGAGGTAACTATGCCGGACTCTACACAAATTGGATTTCTTGTCATAGGCGGAATTCTAATTCTGATTGCAATCGTTGGAGGCAACTTTAAGCTATTTGGCGCTGAGGTGGCATCAACAGTTTCTAATAAGTTTCTACGCTTTGTGGCATTCGTTCTTGGGGTTTTTCTGCTTATTTTGGCAGTTGGCTTATCTAGCCCTGAAAGTTTAACTTCGGTATCTCCACAATCAGACATACCTTCTGCTCAATCTTCTCAAACTCCATCAATAGATGAGAGCTTTGTTGGAAGTTGGACTAGTGAAGGTGAAATTGGCGCAACTTATCTTATGAATTTAGACATTTCAAGCGTACAGAATAGTGAGTTGAGTGGAGTGCTGAATGTTAGCAATCTTAGCAGCGGTTACAACATTATTGACTATAGCGTCGTTGGTGAAATTGAGGGAGAGGTTACAACACTTGAAATTTTCGATACAGATGCCAGGCAAGTTGGCAAGGCCGAATTGAGTGTTGAAGATGGGAGCTTAGTGTGGCGATTAATTCGAGCACAAGATGGATATTTTCCAGGTACTATTCACCTTAGTAAAAGGGTGGCTTAGTGATTACAAGAGTGCTGAGAATTGAGCAGCAAAATAGAAGGGTATCCTAACTACCGCTATGAGAATCAGAGTTGGAGACAGGCACAGCGACATAACAAGTCGTTGCAGCGGCGACTTGAAAGCGATCGATTGAAGCACAAGGCTATGGATTGCCGCTGAACTTGGTTGTTAGGCCTATGAAGAGTTATGATACCCAACTCGGATCGTGTAGCCCCGATTCCAAACAGGAAATTGCGTAGGGGCAAACAGCGTTTGCTCAGCCCAACCGGGGGTTAGCCAAGGCAGATTCCGTATGAAAGCTGCTCAAGAGGGCATTTAATTCGGGGAAAGATACTCTTTATTCGAAGAAAGTATGGTGTTAATTCTTCCTGTGCTTGTACAACCAGGTATTCAAAAAGTATTTAATTATACTCTCCAGGCAGATCGGTTTTTATAACGGTAACTCCACCAAATTTCTTTCCTGACATTCTCAGTAATTCGTCACCCGAAAATTCAAAACCAAGCTTTAGTGCTATTCGCGCAACATCATCTGCAGTTGATGCTTGAAGCACCTCGCTCTTGAGTGCAGGTTCAGACTGCATTTTCTTTAAAAACGCTTCGAGTTGATCTAAAGGCATATTTGAAATTCCTATTCTTGTTAATTGCTTATATTAATGAAAGAAACAATTACATGTTTCAGTTAGATTCTACTGTTCTTTTCGGGCATAAGCAATGAGTGGAACTCCTAACTACAAAATTCTTTGTTGAGTCGATATGGTTGGCTCCTTGCATAGTCGGCTTTTAGGGGTTAAGTTTTGCTGCTTTTAGTATGCCTAGTCCTAATTACTCAAAGCATCGGGCGAAAGGTAAATTTGCTGATTTTTTTGCAATTTCTCAGTGAGTCGATGATTTGCGGCTGTTAGGCGATCGCCCCCTTCACTCGGCCAACATTTCTGCCAGCGTTGCCAATACTAGCTGCTGCTCCTCCGGGGCAATTTGCCCTAAATACTTCACCAGTTGGGTTTTATCGATCGTGCAAATTTGGTCGAGCACAATCTGTCTGCGCTGGCCCTTCAAAAACGACCTGTTGCCTTGTACCGCTACGCTACACCAGCAAACAGCGCCTCGTAGGGCTGGGGGTTGGCATTTTCCTGGGCCACAATTTCAACAATTTTGTCGCGCGACTGGGGCAGGTACAGCGCCTCAACACACACCTGAGCGACCTTCTGGCGCGACACGCTGCCCTCAAACAGCGTATCGGCGGGGGCCATAATTAGCGCTCGGCTGTCGGTGTCATCGTCTTTGAGGCCGCCGGGGCGAACGATGGTGTAGGTGAGGCCGCTGGCCTGTAGGTAGGCCTCGGCCTGCTGCTTCCAGTAAAGAATTAAAAAGAATAGATTGAGGGGGTGAAAAAAGCGCGAAACGCACAGCGACGACACCATGACGAAGTGCTCGATGCCGGTTTCTTTGGCGACATCGATCAGGTTTTTGTTGCCCTCAAAGTCGACCTGGTAGGGGGCGGTGGGGTCAAAGCCGGGTCGAGCGCCAGTAGCGGAGATCAAGACGGTGCAGCCGCCGCTAGTGGACGATCGCCCCTCTAGCGTTATCGCTCTGCGAATGCTGTCTTTGTCGGTGACGTCGCCCTCGGCCAGCGTGACTTCGATGGGGAGCTGAGAGCGGGCCGCAGCGGCATCGCGGACGAAAGCAACCACCGGCACACCGCGACTGACCAGCTGCTTCACAATTCTAGAGCCGGTGGCCCCGGTCGCCCCTGCTACAAATGCTTTCACTGCGCCCTCTCCCTGTTGATAACTGGCCTGATTCTACGGAATGACCGCTGAGAAAGGAACCAGCCCTAGGGCCAGTTCTCGGATTCCTGAGATGAAATCGTGATGGGTATAACAGTTCTAAGGGGCACACTTGAGATACAAAGCCTTACGATAGGTGAAAGCTTTGGCGCAATCAAACTATCTGATGTTGTTTAAGCAAGTGGTTGCACAGTGACTCTGGAATCCACACCGTCTGCTCAAAATACCCCCGCTCTGCCGCTGATTACAGCGACCGAGGATGCTGCGGTAGGGCATGAGACGGGTAAAAACTTGCCGCTAGAGGCGATCGCCAGTCAGCCAGTAACCAATCCCGCTGCTAGTGGAGCGCTGGTCTTAGAGGGGTACTTTGCCGGCAAAATGGATATGGCTGCCGACATCGATACAGTGGGGCGCTATCTGAACAGCCATCGGGGCTGGTTTACCCGCTGTGCTCAACCCATGCAGGTGGAACCTATCTCTGACCACGGCTATGCGCTGGTAGTAGGCCGCTTTTCGGTGCTGGGCTATGAAGTAGAGCCTAAGGTTGGCCTGTATTTGTCGCCCCTCGACCACCAGGTCTACCGAATTGACACTATGCCGGTGCCGGGCTACGTACCGCCGGGCTACGATGTCGATTTTCATGCCGTGATGCGGCTACAGGAGACCCCTGAGGCGGTGCCGCCCGCGACAGCGCTGACTCAGGTAGACTGGGATTTAAGCCTGGCGGTCAAAATTCACATGCCGCGCCTGCTCAACTCGGTGCCGCGATCGCTGCTCAAGTCCTCGGGCGATCGCTTGCTCAACCAGGTGGTACGCCAGGTCTCCAAACGACTCACCCGCAAGGTGCAGGAAGACTTTCACCACAGCCACAACCTGCCGCTGCCCGAGAGCTACCGGGGCCACCACTTTTGGTCGAGCTGGGGACGGCGATCGGGCGGCGGTGCCCAGGATGGCCAGACCTAGAGCACTGGGACTGTATTTATCGTATTTATAAATGACGATCGCGGCTCCGAGGGAAACCCTAGGCCGCGATCGCTAAAGACTTGATAACTTGAGGCTAGCCCCAAGCTTTTACCCTACAGATTAGAGATTAGGATCCGGCTGAGGCCTGGAGGTCAGACAGCAGCCGCTGCACAATTTTCATACCGGTAAAGGCCTGCCAGCTAAACAGCCCCACCAGCACCATGTTGAGGCTGATGTGGGTGAGCCGAGCCGTTTCGTTGCCCTTCTGCATGAAGGGCACCAGGGCGGCAGAGATCGCAATCAGGGTGGCCATGCCCAGACCCACCAGCAGGTGAGGCCCCACAAACAGCTTGCCCGCCTCCAGGTAGGTGGCCCCCATGCCGCCTACGGTACCAATCACCATAAACGCCAGCAGGGCAGAGCCCACCTTGTGGTGCTTGAGGGCAAACTTGCCTTTGATCAGTTCTTTGCGGGTTTCGGCATCGGCCAGGCGCGTGCGGCGAGACTGAATGCCCAGATATAGAGCGTAGAGGGTGGCGGCTAGCAGCAGCCACATGGTGATGGGGTGAACAAAGTTGAGCCAGGGTTGAATGGTGTCTAAAGTCATGGGGCTCCGTGGTTGCGTTTTCTGGCGTTACATTTATTTAACAAAATTATAGGAGCACAGATTCTGGCTTGGCAAAGCTTTGGTCAAAATGGAAGGGGCAAGGCAGGAACCTGGCTGTCAAAACAGCGTCGTGCAGGAATAGACCTGTGTATAGCCCCCAGCCATCAGTACACAGGCCACCATACACAGGCTGTACGGCCCCCATTTGTTAAGTAACTAACGCCACTAGAGAAAAAACTTAGGGAGACACCATGGGGCGAACGCAGCGGTTTGTGACAACGCTACTGGCCAGCTTTTTGGGGGCGGTGCTGCTGAGTCAGGGGTTGGGCAATCCAGGATTTGCCGCCGAGCCTGGGGCGCTGGCAGATCGCTCAGCAACGATATCAGCGCCAGCGTTGTTAGCTAATGCCGAAGACACGCTGCGGGTTGACCCGGCCTCGCGGCCCGAAAATACGCTGCCCACGGGCGAGGCCCAGCCGCCCGACGGCACCCTCAAGCTGCCGCCTAAGGAACCTGAGATTCCAACGATTGAGCCGGAGGCAGCGGCTGGGGACGGGGCCGATATCGCCGCGCCCGATTTTGATTCGCCCGTGGGTCGTGCCCTGCTGCTGTCGGGACTGTCGCCCGAGCAGGCTAAGCGCAGCGAAGTGTTGATCCAGGCCGATCGCCTGTACCTGGAGGGCGATCGCGCCGATGCCGAGCTGCTCTACCGGGTCGCCAAAGATCCTGAGTGGTTGGCCGAGGCGGGAACCGAGGAGGCGATCGCTCCCCTCACCGACCCCGCCGAGCTGCCCCCCGCCGGGCAGGTCTACTGGCGCGAGGCCCAGGCCGGGGCTGAGTCGGAGTTCCCCAACCGGGTGCTGGTGCCGCTGGAGCTGCTGGTGAAGAACTACCCCGAGTTTTTGCCGGGGCAGGCCCTCTACGCCCGCTACCTGGTGCAGAACGATCGCGCTGACGAGGCGCTGGGGGTGCTGGAGGGGGCGATCGCTCGCTATCCCTTTAACCCCGATCTGCTCAAGGCCCAGGCCGAGGTGCAAATGGCTCGCCAGCAGTGGATTGAGGCCGCCATTTCCGCTAACCAGTTCGCTATTCTCAACCCCGAGCACCCCGAGGCCGAAGCCATGAGCGCCCTGGCCCGGCAAAACCTCGATCGCTTTCGCGGCGAGATGAACCAAACCCTGACTCGCAACCTGGTGTCAAACATCATCACCGGGGCGGCGGGGTACATTCTCACAGGCGGGCTGCTGGGGCCGTTTAGCGCAATCAACTCCGGCATTTTGATGATGCAGGGCGAAAGCGGCCTGGGCCATCAGGTGGCCGAGCAGGTGAAGCGCCAGCTGCCGATGGTGGAGGATCCTGAAATTCGGGCCTACGTCAACGATATGGGCCAGGAGCTGGCGGAGCTGGCGGGGCGCGACGAGTTTGACTACAGCTTTGAGGTGATCATGGATGACAGCCTCAACGCCTTTGCCCTGCCCGGCGGCAAAATCTTTATCAACGCCGGGGCGATTACCAAGAGCCATTCCGAAGCTGAACTGGCCGGGCTGCTGGCCCACGAAATCTCCCATGCGGTGCTCTCCCACGGCTTTCAGATGGTGACGCGGGGCAACCTCACCTCCAGCCTGGCCTCGTTTATTCCAATTCCTGAGGTGGCCAATATTGCGGCTGGCCTAATTGTGTCGAGCTACTCCCGCGATATGGAGCGCCAGTCTGACATTTTGGGCACTAAGCTGCTGGCCAACAACCGCTACGCCGCCGACGGCCTGCACAACCTGATGATTACCCTTGAAGAGGAGTACGGCAACCGGGGGATTAGCTGGTTTGCGTCGCACCCGAATCCGGGCGATCGCGTCAGCTACCTGAAGCAGCTGATCGACCAGGGTGGCTTTGACCGCTACGCCTACGAAGGGGTCGAAACCCATCTTAAAATGCGCCACAAGATGAGCCGCCTGATTACTGCGTACAAGTTAGAGCAGGGCCTTGAAGAGAACGAGCCGATTAGCGGCCCTAGAGATAGGTAAATTGATTCGTTCAGGGACCGTGGGCGCAGCGTGCTGCGCCCCTACTCGGAGGTGGCCACTTCCTCGGGCAGGGCCTCGCTAAGGGCACGACGGGCGATGCGGGTGACGTAGAGGGTGACGGCCACTGTGGCGACCAAGCCCACAATGCGAATGATCCACTGCACTGTCGCGGTCTGGGGGCCGCCGTCGCCGGTTCCTAATGTGGCCAGGTTGCCCACCAGCGAGCCCAGGTAGACGTACATGACGGTGCCAGGCAGGATGCCGACTGAGCCAACCAAGTAGTCTTTGAGCGAAATTTGGCTCAGCCCCAGCGAGTAGTTGAGCAGGTTAAACGGAAAAACCGGCGACAGCCGCAGCAAAAAGATAATTTTGCGACCATCTTTTGCGATCGCATCGTCAATCGCCTGAAACTTTGGGCTGTTGGCAATTCTGCGGGCCACCCAGCTGCGGGCCACGTAGCGACCCACCAGAAACGCCGCCGTCGCCCCCAGCATGGCCCCAACAAAGACCAAGATGGATCCCTTAACTACCCCAAACACTACCCCCGCCCCCAGAGTCACCACCGAGGCCGGTACAAAGGCGACGGTGATGACGATGTAGAGCAGGATGAAGGCCAGGGGCGCGATCGCCCCTAACCCGTCGATCCAGGCCAGCGCCTGCACCAGCTGCTGCTGGAGAGAGCCAATCAGGGATAGGTCGGTGGCCATCATTGTCGTTTGGGTGACGGGCGTGGGAAGCATGAGCATGAGGGCGATGGTCAGGGGCGCTGCGATCATTTGGATGACCACCAAAGCTAGAGGAAGCACCGTTCCTAAGCCTAGCCGCAGCAAAAAACGCAGCGTGGTGGCCGATACCGGCCGCGATTTAAGTCTAATGGACATAGCTTCAGGTGGCCTTTAGGTGAAATGACAAGGACGACTGGCGAACGGGTTTCGCCGCTCTAGCCCACCCCCTTGCCCTGAGCTGACGATTCCATTCAATCTCGCTCCCCTGAGATCGGCCTGAGAATTGCGTAAGTATCGCTGGGGAGCCATATCAGCCTGTTCTCAGAATGGGCTGTTAGAGTCAGATCAAGTCGTTGAGCCGCCGCTTTTGGCTTTTCCTGTAGTCACGTGTTTATGGCGCATTTTGGGCTTCCACCAGTTACCTCCGTTCGTCACCTGCTGCGGGGGCGCAAAATCGATCCGGGGTCGCTGCAAACCCGCCTTACCGCTGGGGTCGTGCTGGCGTCGCTGGTTGGTATTGGCTCCCTGGCTACCTGGATGGGCTGGCGGATGCAGCAGATTATGCTCAACAGCTATCGGCAGGGTGCTACCCTGATCGCCGATCGCCTGCAGGAGGACGTGCGCTACTACAGCGACATGATGCCCCCCCAGGAGGCGTTGAACCGGGTGGTTGAGTACAGGGCTACGGGCGACCTAGCCATTTGGGTGGAGACGGCTGCGGGCGATTCGCGCGACGATGTCCGGCAGCGCCTGGCCCAGTCAGAGGCGCTCACCATGGGCTCGTGGCAAACCTCGGGCGTGAGCGATGCCCTGCTCAGTATGGCTGTGCCCATGGGGGTCAAGATCGTGCCCGTGCAGGGCTGGCAGCTTGTCGTCTGCGCTAGCCCCCTCAATTTGCCTGGGCTACCGCCAGCCACCCTATACATTGCCGACGACATCACCGCCGAATACCAGGGGCTACAGCAGCTGGTGCGGATGCTGCTGCTGACCAGTCTGGCGCTGATCAGCCTGCTGTCGATCGCCTTTGCCCTCTACATTCGCCGCACCCTCAGCCCGATTCGACGGCTGAACCGACTGGCGAGCCAGGTGACCGCTGACACCCTCGATCGACCTCTCAACCTGGAGGCCGCCCCCACCGAACTGCAGGAACTGGTGCGCAGCTACAACCTGATGCTGGCTCGTCTGGCCAAGGCCTGGGGGCAGCAAAAGCGACTGGTCAACGACATCTCCCACGAGCTGCGCACGCCGCTGTCGCTGGTGCAGGGCTACTTAGAGAGCACCCTGCGGCGGGGGCAAAACCTGACCGCCGCCCAGCGGGAGGGGCTAGAGATTGCCGCTGCCGAGGCCGACCGCACCATTCGCCTGCTGTGCGAGATTCTCGACCTGGCTCGCCTGGAAAATGGTCAGGGAGCGCTCCAGCTAGAGCCTACCGACTTGCAGGAGGTGATTCATACGGCGGTGGCGATCGCAACCACAGCCCAGCCCAGCTCTCAACCTCGGGTTAAGGTCAACGCCTGCGCCCCGGCGATCGCCACTGTTGACCGCCAAAAGCTCTGCTCGGCCCTGGTCGAGCTGATCGACAATGCCCTGCGCTACGGCGACTCGCAGCAGCCGGTGCAGGTTTCGCTCACAACTCAGGAGGGCTGGGCTACGATTCAGGTGCAAGACCAGGGGGCGGGCATTCCGGCCATCTGCCAGGGCGATATTTTTGAGCCGTTTTACCGCGTGGATGAGGCCCGTTCTCGCACCAGCGGCGGCACCGGGCTGGGGCTAACCCTGGTGCGATCGCTGGTAGAAGCGATGGCGGGCCAGGTTAGCGTTCAGTCGCAGCCCAACTGCGGCAGCGCATTTACCCTTCGCATACCGATTTGAACTGGAGACACCCATGAGCGCCCGTATTTTAGTAGTAGAAGACGAAGAAAAGCTGGCCAAGTTTGTGCAGCTAGAGCTGTCCTACGAAGGCTACGAGGTCAGCGTGGCCCACGACGGCCTCTCAGGGCTGATGGCCGCCCGGGACCAGGCCCCCGATCTGATTATTCTCGACTGGATGATGCCGGGGCTAACCGGGGTCGAGGTCTGCCGCCGCCTGCGCCAGACCGGCACCGTCACGCCGGTCATTTTGCTCACCGCCAAAGACGAAGTCAGCGATCGCGTGGAGGGGCTCGACGCCGGGGCCGACGACTACGTGGTCAAACCCTTCAGCATCGAAGAACTGCTGGCTCGCGTGCGCGCCCACCTGCGCCGCATCGAGCCCCAGGATGCCGAGCTGTTAGTGTTTGGCGATCTCACCCTCGATCGCCGCAGTCGCGAGGTGCGGCGGGGCCAGCGAGCGATCGAGCTCACCGCTAAGGAGTTTGACCTGCTCGACTATCTAATGACCAACCCGCGCCAGGTGCTGACCCGCGATCGCATCCTGGAGCAGGTGTGGGGCTACGACTTTATGGGCGACTCCAACATCATTGAAGTTTACGTGCGCTACCTGCGCCTCAAGCTCGAAGCCGAGGGCGAAAGCCGCCTGATTCAAACCATGCGCGGGGTTGGCTACGTGCTGCGCGACTGAGCCCCGGCTGTCGCCAACCGGGGCCTGTAGGGTAGGGAGATTGTGTAGCGAGATCGCGGCTAAAGTGCCGTCATTACCTTTAAAAACTCTTCTGACAAACAGGCCGTCGAAGCGCTCTTTTGACGAAACAAAACCCCGGCCAGAAAATATATTCTCTCTGAAAAGAAGGCCTGCCGCCTGCGCTTGAGCTTTGCGATCGAGTCTCTTACTTTAGGCTCGCAGCTGTAGTAGCCAAACTTGAGCGGCGTAACCATAAAATCAACCACGTCATACCCCAGTTTGAGCGCGTGATTTACCGTATCGACGGGGTTTGAATAGGCTGAAATCATCAGCATGACTTGTTCGCAGCCCTGGGCAATCAGCTGCTTGGTAATGGTTGCGCCATCGTCGCCGCCGTGCAAAGACGGCATGTAGAGCTGATTGTCAGGCGCGGGCAGATAGGGAGGGTTGGCAATCAGGCAGCGCGCCTCTGTTACGGAGCCCTCAAAAAAGCAGTGGTTGTGAACCTGGTAATAAGGCGTCAGCCCGTACTGCTCAATTCTGAACTTGGCCAGTTGATAAGCGGCTGAGTGTAATTCGTAGCCCTGAATTGCTCCTTTGAAGGAGCTTCTCAACAGGGCCTGAATGACCGGGCTACCATCCCCAGACCCAAACTCAACGATTGGGCCTGCTGAGGTGCTTTGAGACAGCACCATTTTCTCTAAACACTGGGCATAAAACTGTGATTCTTCAGGGCAAAAGAAAACCTGATGGGGGGACTGAACCTCAACCGCAGGGTCGGAGGTCAACAAGCTTTTGTTCATAGCAGGGGTTTAGTAAAAAGGTTAAAGAATGCTCGTAAGTTAGGCCGAGTAAACACGGGGTAGGGGAGTAGGCGCTTGCTGAATCTGCTGAATAATGGCTTGGCCAGCCCGTTCTCCAATCAATTTTTCCTGGGCGTATCCCAGCACAATTTCCCAGGCCTGCTTGGGGTATTGTGCTGCCAGCGGCAGGGCTACGTCCTGTAGCATCCACAGACCGTGGCGCTCATCTTCTCGAATGTGCAGTTCCCAGTAGCCTGAAGACTCTTCACTCAGGTTCAAGCGCTGGGCCGCCATCAGATAGTCGGTATAGATAGACGGACCGACGATTTCAAAGTAGGTTAGACCACCGTTGTAGCGCAGAAAATGCTGCTTGCATTCGGTCAGCAAAAAGTTGTGGTTAATGCTGGCCAATAGCTGCCAGGGAGCCAGATCAAAATACCCTTCAGGGGTAGTGTCGAGGTCCATTTCGGCCATCATTTTGGCGAAGAAGGTGGAGTGCTTACGGGCGAGACGACCATTGCCGTATTCCTCCATTAGCACACGAATCAGCATGGCCTGAACTTCGTTACTGGCTCCGCCCAAAATGCGCGACATGCGGCTGGCTTCTACTAGGCCATCCAAGGAAGTAATCGCCAGCAGCCGTCGGTAGCCCTCGCGATCGAGGTCTTCGCGCAAGAACCGTCTGTTTTCGGTGATGGGTGGGTTGAGGTCGGCTTCGTACCAGTCGCTTAGCGTCTGCTGCACATCCTGCTGCTTCAGGTTTTCAACGTCTAGCTGCCCTAGTTCCCAGGCTTGCCAGGCAGACTCAATGCGATCGCGCAGCCACTGCAGGTAGAGCGATCGCTCGTTTTTGTAGTGCTGTAGGTCGTCGTACCAAAAGAGGTTGAGCCGATTGATCCGGTACAGAATGCGCTGTAAAAACCGATGGGCTGATGCCTCGCCGGGTTCTGAGGTATCGCCATAGGCCATTGACAGCGCGGCGGCGATCGCAGCTTCTAGTGCCTCAACACGTTGGGGAGATTGGCTAACCTGCTGGTCAAGATTTTCGAGCTTGAGCAGATCAATAAAATCGCTCTCTACTGCCCTGAAATCGATTGCTTCAGGCGTTGAAAAACTGCGGCTTGGGGAGTCTTTTCCCAAGTCTCGGTTGTTGACGGCGGCAAACATAAAGGTACCTTAGAAAACTCTTCCCATTTGGTCATCAATCGATTTATCTTTAGCAAATCGGCGCATAAATCAATCGACGAACTAGACCTGCTAATCGTTCGGTGGACATAATGTAACTGTAGCTACCAAGCAGAGCTATTCTATCCGCCTGGAGGCAGAATAGTGAGTTTGGCGAAGGGCTGGATGGTCGCTAATCTGTTTTAAAGCTAAGGATCTGGACGAAAGTATTCAGCCTGTAAGTTTCGCGTTTTTCTTTGCCCACCATTCGCGCTTAGTCTGACTTTTTCAGTGTCCAGGCTAAGGACTTGCGGGGAGCCTCTTTTAGCGCCTCAGTTAGTTCGTCGTTGGAGGAGAACTGTAGCTGTGACAAGTAGCAGGCATCGACTTTAACCGTGAACTTCTCGCAGGAAAATGGCCAGGGTGTGACGCTTAAATCGCCAGAATCTAGCTGGTAAATGCTATACGGTTCCCCGCTGGGGCCGTTGGTAATTTCTAGCTTGCGTCCGGCGGCGGGAATTTGGCGCTGGGAGAGAATGAGCGAGAGGCGATCGCACCAGCGCATAAACGTATAGGCTTTTTCGGCCTCTGCTTGACTAATCTCTAGCTCGGCTTGCCATTCGGCTTGTCGCTGCCGCTGAACGTTCAAAAAGTCGGCCATTTCTGGATCTTCTTCTCCTTTGCCCTGGTTTAAAAAGCACAGGTGCATCGAAATGAGCATGGCTACCCAGCGGCCCTGGTACAGCGCTTCGTCGGCGTGATTGCGCAGCTTCTCGACCGGCGATTCTTTTTCTAGGGTGAAGTCTAGGGGGGCACCCGCTTCGGTGAGCTGATCTTCTTCCCACTCTTTTTCGAGGTGGTCGTGGTGGGCGATCGCGGCAATGGTTTCGTAAAGGCGGTAGGTCTGCTTGTCGAAGTTCCAGTGGCCTGCAATTTGGGCGGCTAAAAGAGCGTGGGCGCGGTGGTAAATAATTTCCCAACCGTCAGTTTGAAGATTGACGATCATACGTTCTTGCTGCTTGGCTTATTAATAAAAATGGATGGATGAGATCAGGTGCGATCGCTGTTGAAAGGAGCCAGATGAAACTCCAGGCAAAAGCAACCTGCGGTTACTTCTGCCTGGAGCGCTACCCTTCTCGTTTAACGGCTAAGTGGCTTAGCTGCTGGGTGTGTTGCGCTCTACCGTATTGGCCGCGCGATTGAGGGCTCCCTTCGTATTGTCGGCGGCGTTGTCGGCGGCCCGCTGGGTGGCCTTACCAATGTTTTTGGCGGCTTCTTTCACAGCGTTTTCGTCACTGTTTTCAATGCGCTGCTCGGCCTGGCGAATCATGCGATCGGCCTTGGCATCGGCGGCGCTGGTATCACGGACGGTATCTTTGTGCGGGTACATCGCCTCGTTTTGGGCTGGGCCAGCACTACCGACGCTGTTTCTAGCGGGGGTAGACGACTGGGCTGCGCCACAGGCGGTCGTCACCAGCACTACTAAACCGGCCAGAAAAACAATGGCCAACTGCCGCAGAGCAGCAGGATTAAAAACTCGTTTGAGGATTTGCATGAATTGCTCCTTAAAGAACTAAATTGAAACGTTTGAAACTGACTGGGTGAAACCAAAACGGATAGGTTTCAGGCTGATATAAGCCAAGCTGTTGCAACGCTGAAGTAGCTGATCTCGCGTCAGTCACCTGCGATTAGGGGCTGTGTGATGGTAACCGTCCCCTGAGCGGAGTCGTAGGCTTTGCCGCCCCGGAGGGGCTAGGGGATACCTAGGGTGGGTTTTGGCTTTCTCCCTTTGGGAGACGCAGGGCGAACGACTTCGCTCAGCCAGCACAGTTCTAGGGACACTTACGTGTGATGAACTAATCCAGGGTCAGCGGCGTGGCTCGGTATCGGGGCGACTGTAGTAATCTCACTTCAGTTTGGCGCTTACCCAATCGCCCACAGCGTCGCTGCCAAAGCGCGATTACATTTGGCTTTGCAGCGTCTGCTTGCTCTCCTTAAAGCGGGCACCCATGCGCTCGCGATCTTCGTGGGAGAGATTTTTGCGCATCGAGGCAAACATGGTGCTTTCTTCCTGGCGAGTGTGATCGCCGACCATGCCCTTGAGCTGCTTGATCTTGTCCATGAATGCATCGCCCGTTGAGGACATAGACTTGATCTCGTTGAGCAGGTTTTCCATTTCGGCCTGCTCAGCGTAGAGCTCCTGGGTGTCGTCGCTGCCGTAGAAGGGCTTAACGGCGGGGTAGACGACTTCCTCTTCTGCTTTGGAGTGCACCAGCAGATCTTTGTAGAGCTGACCGAACAGGGCTTTGATTTGCTCAGAGTCGTCGGCGTTGCGAATTTCTCTAATCAGGGTTCTGGCCTTCTGGTGATCCATGAAGATCAGATCCAGCACATCGGCGGAATCGCTGTCCGATGCCTGGGTAGTAGCGCTGCCCACAACCCCGGTCGCGGCGGCGATCGCATCCTGCACGCGAGCCCATAGCCCCTGCTGGGGTTCCTGGCCTGTCAGCTCCAGGGTGCCGAGGTACTCAAGCATGCCCTTGAGCTGCTCCTGGTGGGCGCGGTTTTCAAAGTTGACGGTGTTAAGGGGGGCCAGAGCGGCCTCTACGTCTTGGCCCACCACCTGGGCGGCTTTGTGAACCACCAGACCCGACACCACCTGGCCGTGCTTAAGCAGTTCGTGCTGGGCCATTTTCTCGTACAGGCTCAGCTCAGAGCGAGAGAGGGTATCTTTGGCCTGGCTGACAAACTCTTGCACTGTCGCCTTGGGCTCGGCCTGCACGCCGTACTGAGTAATGGCGGTTTCGACGATGTCTAAGTTCTTTTGATCGTCTTCCAGCATGTCTTCCAACCGCTTGCGCAGGTGGCTGTCGTTGCACTGGTTTAGAAATTGCTCCTCATTGTCGATAATTAGGCTCTGAATGGCTTTGATATCGGCCAGTTTCTCAGCGATCGCAGTTCGCTTTTGATCGTTTAAGGTGGCAGGCATAGAGAAGGACTCCGGTGAAATATCCAATCACAGCGTAATCACTTCATGTCAAAGCCATATCTATCATTGGAGCTGAATAGCTAACGCCATTTGAGTGGCCGTCTATTTCTTTAGAGCTAGCCTTAAAGTCGATCTAATGCTGATTTAACCAAGAATAAAAAACTTGAATTTTCCTTGTCGAAAGTTTCTTGAGTTGTTCCTATAGTCGATATAAACTATCTCATTTGCCCAGTCCCTGATTAGTTAAAGGCAAGCGACCGTTTGCCCTGCGGGTTCCTGTTTTGATCTAAAACAGCCACAGCTGGTGGACTGAGCGACCATCTGTGGCTGAATGCATTGGGTGAGGCTGAACTGAGATATAAATCTGGTCAGGGGCACCTGGTCAGCTCGTGCTGCTTGGCTCGCCGCTGGGGTCTGCGATCGCCACGTGGTTGCTGTCAACCTCACGGGTGCCGTCTACCCGGCTGGCCACATCGACGATGCGCTCTAAGGTGATGCGATCGCTCACCTGCCCGGTGAGCTGAATGGTGCTGCCGTGCTGAATTAGGGTGAGGGTATCGATGGCGGTCAAATCGGACTCGCGATCGAGGGCCTCAGCCAGACGGCGCACCAGGCCAAAGTCGTCGTATTCGCCCTCCAGACCCATGTACTCTGGCGGCGGCGGCGGCATATGCTCGCTGGCTTTTTCGCGCAGCTCGTCGTCGTAGGTGTTGGTCAGGCCCGGTGTCATCGGGGTCGCTGCCGACCCGCTAGCGACGGTGCAGTGGTCAAAGTCAATGTGATTTTCCCAGGTCATGATTACACCTACCGAACGACTACAGGAAATGCCCGAAGGGAATGGCCGAACCGAGCGTTGCAGGGCAGGACCCTACCGCTCCATGGTTTCACCCGGCCCGACAATGCCGACCTTGTGGCGAAACATCAGCTCGCCCCCAAACCAGCCGCTGGCCAGCAGCAGCACAGATACCACTACCGATATCACCAGGCCCACGGGCAAAATAGCCCGAGCCGGGTCGCCCCACCGCAAGATAAAGTTGACAATACTGAGCACCAGCGCTCCTACATTGAGGGCCATATGAGCCCAGCCAGCGGTACGCTTACGCGCCCGAGGAATATTGATAAAGTCGGCCATGCCGGTGACGGCGGCGGCGACAGCCGACAGCACCCCCAGGCCCAAAAGCCAAACGCTGGCCCTGGCCCAAAAGAAATCTTGGGTGAGCCAGTAGCCCAGGTCGGCCCCTGCCGCACTGCTCAAAAATGCGATCGGGAAAATAACAATAATCGGATGAATGGGATGCCCAAAAATGGCCACCGAACTGGTAATGCCGGTGCCCCGATACTCCGTGGCCCGGCTGTCGATCAGCGGCGGCAAATTGGGATACGGTACCTGGTTGGACTGATTTTGGTAATCTTGGCCGGTCATAGCAACGTCCTCTAAAAATGTGAATGATCGATCAATGCCCTCGTCCAACATGCGCCATCGGCCAGCATAGACTCTGGCCGATGGCGCATGGCTTTAGCGGCTTAAGTTAGCCACCGACTTAAAGCGATCTTTGAGCCAGTTACCGGCTTCTTTGAGGTTGTATTTCAGGGGTTCTTGCACACTCAAAAATACCCGAGCACAGTTGCGTCCCGGTATGCCCGAGATCGACCCGCCTGGATGGGTGCCCGCTCCGGTCAAAAACAGCCCGTCAATGGGGGTTTGATAGTTAGCTATCTCGGGCAGGGGGCGAAAGAACACCATCTGGTCGAGAGTCATATCGATATGATAGTGATTGCCCTTGCGCACGCCGATGCGCTGGGTCAGCTCTGCCGGGCTTTCGACCCGCCGCGCCATAATCGACTGCTTCAGGTTGGGCGTGTAGTCGGCCAGCTTGTCGATCACGCGATCGGCCACTTTGTTCTTCAGCTCGTCGGTCCAGCCAGTGCCCATCAGCCCTGTGCCTTCGGCCCCCTTGACCTCATAGGGCGCAAAAAACTCAATCCAGAGGGTGTGCTGGCCCGCTGGTGCCATGGATGGGTCCATTACCGTAGGCACAACCACGTAAAGCGATGGATCGTGGTCAGGAATCAGGCCCTGACTGGGCATGGTGTGGGCTGTCTCTACCTGATCGACCGAGTCAGCAATGAGCACCGAGCCAATCAGGTAGTCATCCTGGTGGTTGTAGGCCTCAAAGCGGGGCATCTCTGAGAGCGCACAGTCAACTTTGAGAATGCCCTCGTTATTGTTGACAATGCGGCGGTCTAGCCGTTCACTCAGGCCTGGGGCCAGGGTTTGAGCATCGGATGCCGACATTAGGTCTTGAAAGACTCGCTGGGCATCAATATTGGAAATCACCCCTTTGGTGGCCCGATATTCTTGCCCACCGGCTACGCGCACCCCCTCTACGCGTCCGTTGGCATTGACTAAAATCTGCTCGACGGACTGGTCACATAGAATGACGCCGCCATTGTCTTTAACCATGCGCACCAGGGCTTCGACGAGGGCACCTGTGCCGCCTCGGGGACGCGCTACGCCGGGGTTATGGCGCAGCGCCATCATCATCGACCCCACAGCTAACGTCTTTTGAGAGGGCGGCCCCCCCAGTTCTGATGCCAGTCGGGCCAGGGGCGCTTTGACGACCTCGGTTTCAAACCATTCGTTGAGGGTGTCTTGGGGGCTGTTCAACATGGTGCGGATGAGGTCTAGCGCCTTGTCAACGCCCCCAACCAAAGACAATAAATCCTGCATGTTGTGCAGGCCGTAATTGCCTAAAATGTCGATAACTGATTTTGGTGGCGCATTAAATACCGGGGTAATAGCCTGAATCAGGGTGTCCCAAAAGGCCATGAATTCTTTGTACTGGTCTGCATCTCGCTGACTGTAGCGGGCAATTTCAGCACAGGTTTTGTCGACTGAGCGGTGGGCTAAAAATGCTTTGCCATCGGCCTGTGGGCAGTAGGTGATGGGGTCACAATAGAGATACTCCAGGCCGTAACGCTCTAGCTCTAGCTCATCAACTACAGGCCCTAGGTGAATAAACTCATGATCAATGGCGCAGAGGTTGAAATAAAAACCAGGAGCGTCTTCAGGCAAGGCTTCTTCTGTAGTGGCTGCCCCACCCGGAATTTCGCGCTTTTCTAACAGCAAAACGCTGTAGCCTGCTTTTAGTAAGTATCCTGCACAAACTAAGCCATTGTGGCCAGCCCCAATAATAACAACGTCGAATGTCTGCATAGGAGAATTACTCAAAATATGTCCTGATAGTAAGTAATCTGTTGCTTGAGGCGACCTACCGTTGGAAATAGATTGACGAAAGAAAGTTCTCTTGAGGCCATCCGTTAACCTGAAAAGCGGAGTTAATCCTACCCCAGTAAGATTTGAGGTGGGATTGACTCCGCTTTGGGGTAGGAGGGAAAGAGTAGGGAGACGAAGCGTAAAGTTCTGGAATAGCTTTGGGCCTCTAGGGTTACCAGAGGCCCAAAGCTCAGCGTGTTCGCAGACTTGTTGTGACGTAGAAAATGTCCTTAGCTTTGGGACATGGTCTTCATCAAATGTTTGCGAATTTCTTGAATTTGATCCATCTCAGTTTGCTTGAGCTGGGTAAATAGGTCAACGCATTCCTGTGAGTCAGCGTCGCGGGCATCCTGCATGTACTTATCGTAGGCTTGCAGTGCCTCTGCTTTGCTTTGCATGACGGTTAGCCAGTCATACTCAAGATTGCTAATAACTTGTTGAATTCTAGTTCCGGTAGTCATAGAAAATTTCCTCCACGGTTTATGGTTTAGGTGAGTCTTAATTGACAGTGAAGCATTGACAGTGAAGCTGAACAATTTAGAATCCCTGGGGATGAATAGCTGAAGCGCTGCTGAAGCGCCACTGAAACGCCTTAAAGTGCTCATATCACCATCAATAGTTATCAGGTTGACGCTTATTTCAAACTTCTCCATCGTCCTAAGGAGGGTTTTATCAAAATCATGTGGTAGCTAGGGTTCGACCTGGCGATCGCAGTGCCTAGGAGCACCAACCTGGCATGGTTTCCTGGTTTGCGCGCGGTAGCTATTGCCAACATACGTGCTGGTCAGCAGGCATTGAACTTTGAGTTAAGAAATGTATGTGTGGCGGCCAAGCATTTTCCGCGATCGCTATTCTCGCAATAATATTTGGGGCGGGCAGTTGACGCTATTTTTTGTTAGGCATTGGCTGGTCAAGCTCTGCCTTTTGGCATATTGGGGCTATGGCTGTCGGGGGATGTGTATCAAGACCGAGCTGCCTAAACTTGTGATTGACCTGTGGTGAGACACGTGCGATCGCCCTTCAATCTAGTCTTATCTAGACCTTGAAGATTGTCGAGATCTTTAGCTTGATTAGAAAACTTCGTTGAAGTTCGCTGAGCGACGGTTGCGCATTGCGCCCTCACCAGTCTTTTGTTATTGGAGTAAAGCCCATGTTGATTGCTTTAGAAATTGGAATGGTGATGGTTGGTCTAGGGGTAGCCCTGCGGCTGGTGCGCCTTCCCAAGGCTGGACAAGCTAGTTTAGTAACCGCAGTTTGCCTGGCGGTTATGCTAGTTGGATTTACTCAGCCGGCTGTTGCTGGTGCCGTCAATGGTGATGCTTTAACCAGCGGTCAAAAGGATCTAAACGAGACGCTTCAGACAACTCCCCAAGGCAATCAGTATCAAGGCATTGAGTATGCCGATGCTAAAGGTACGCCCCTGGGCGATCAGGAGATTACCGATCGCGTTGAGAGCAAGACCCCTGACGAGCTGAAGGTCAGCGTCTCCAATGGCTCGGTGCGACTCTCTGGCAAGGTGGCCGATCGCCGCGCCGCCCAAGCAATCATTGACGATGTCAAGGCTATTCCTGGCGTTCACGAAGTAGCCTACGACCTGGGCCTCCGGGGCTAAGCTAAAGCGCAGCTTAAGCTACCTCAAAACACTACTCACTAGCTGAATCGGTGGCCTGCCTCGGGCTGCCGATTTTATTTTGAGCTAGCCGTAACCGGTGGGCTAAGGTCTGTTAGATATGGCTAATCGGCCTGCCCAGCTATTCTAATCAGCCCGCGCCCCTGTTTTGGCCACGCTAAGCTATACCTAAGGGAGAGTAAGCCAGTGAAGCCCGTAAGTTAAATAATGTTGCGAATGTTGCGATCGCCCATGGGTTAAGCCGAGTGCTGTGCACTCTCTTAGCGAACGCCACCGCAGTTCTGCCCAATGCTTCTTCTGAACCGCTAATGCCCTCATCTCCCCTACCTCACAATGAAGCGGGACGGTTGGAAGCCCTGCGGCGATACAACATTCTAGATACTCCTCCCGAGGCCGGGTTCGATCGCATTACGGCGCTGGCGGCCCGGTTGTTTAACGTGCCGGTGGCGCTAATTTCACTGATTGACGACTCCAGGGCCTGGTTTAAGTCAGCCCACGGGTTTGATCGGCAGGTGGTGCAGCGGCAGGCCTCTATTTGCAGCTACGCGCTGCTCTCTGAGCAGGTCATGGTGCTGTCTGATGTGCATCAAGATCCGCGCTTTGCAGATAATCAGCTGGTACATGGCAATCCGGGAGTGCGCTTTTACGCTGGGGCCCCGCTGCGTACCCACGATGGCTTTGTCGTTGGCACCCTCTGCATCCTCGACTCTCAACCCCGCGATGGGCTGAGTCCCGACCAGCAGACGGTGCTGGCCGACCTGGCGGCCCTGGTCGTCGATGAGCTAGACCTGCGCCTGGCGGCCCACCGGGTGGCCGAAATTGATACGGCCCTGGTAGCCGTGACCGAAGGGGTTGCCGCCCAAACGGGCACCGCCTTTTTCGCCGCTCTGGTGCAGCACCTGGCCCACACCCTGGGGATAGATTACGTCTACATTGGGCTGCTCGATGGCGATCGCCAGGATGCCGTGAAAACCATTGCTGCCTGCGTGCAGGGCAAAATTGCCGACAATTTTGAGTATCTGCTGCGGCATACTCCCTGTCACCAGGTGCTGCTCAAGCGCGAGCTGTGCTGCTATCCCGGCGGTGTCAAGGTGCAGTTTCCTGACGCGCCGCTGCTGCAGCCGCTGGGTATCGACAGCTATGCGGCCATTCCCTTTTTTGATGCCGAAGGCGTGGCCATGGGGCTGCTTGGGGTGATGGATGGCGACCCTTTTACCAACGTTCAGCTCATTGAGGCGCTGTTGCCCATTTTTGCGCTGCGCATTGCCACTGAGCTCGATCGCCAGCGCACCGATGCCGCCAGGCAGCGGGTGCAGCAAGATTTAGAGCAGCTGGTGGCCATGCGCACCGCCGAGCTTTCGCGCACCAATCAGCAGCTACAGCTCGAAATTGCCGAGCGGCAGCAGACCGAAATTGCCCTGCAAAAAGAGCAGGAGATGCTACGCGTGCTGCTCGAAAACGTGCAGGCGGGTATTGTGGCCTGCAATCAGGCGGGTATTTTGACTCTCTTTAACCAGGCGGCCCGCGATTTTCACGGCCTGCCCGAGCGGCCACTGCCACCGGAGCAGTGGGCTGACTACTACGATCTCTATCAGCCCGATGGCCATACGCCCTTGCCAACAGAAGCGATTCCGCTGTTTCGCGCCCTGCAGGGAGAAGCCGTAGACAACGTTGAAATGGTGATTGCCCCCAAAGGGGGAGTCGCTCGGACTGTGTTGACCAGCGGTCAGCCGATCGCCGCCCTTGACGGCAGCTCTCAGGGCGCGGTGGTGGTGATGCACGACATCAGCGATCGCAAGCGGATGGAAGACGCCCTGAGAGCCAGCGAGGCTCAGCTGTCCAGCATTTTTGAGACGATTCCCGACGGGGTTGTGCTCTTTAACGCCGAGGGCCAGATGGTGACGGTTAACTCCGCCGCCGAAAAGATACTGGGTCGCACCCGCCAGGATCTGGTTGAGCACGGCTACAGTGCCCCAGACTGGAAGGCGACCAGCCTAACGGGAGCACCTCTGGCGACCGATGAGCTGCCCTTTATGCAGGTCATTCGCACCGGGCAGCCCGTCCACGGGGTGGAAATGGCCATTGCCCATGCCGACGGTAGCGGCGCGATTTTGTGTGTCAACGCCTCGCCGCTGCTCGACCCCAGGGGGCATATCACCCACGCGATCGCCTCGATTAGCGACATCACCGAGCGCAAGCAGGCCGAACTGACCCTCCAGGCCTCCGAAGAGCGCTATCGCTCGGTGATTGAAACCACCGCCGAAGGCATTATTTTGCAGAATGCCGACGGCATGATCTACACCTGTAACGCCAGCGCTGCCGACATCTTGGGCCTTACCGTCCAACAGCTAGAAGGGCTCACCTCCCTCGACCTGGCCTGGTCTACCATGCACGAAGACGGCTCCCCGTTTCCCAGCGATCAGCACCCCAGCATGATCACGCTGCGCACCGGCCAGCCGCAGTCCAACGTGGTTATGGGGGTCAATAAACCTGACGGCACCCTGACCTGGATTTCGATCAATACCCGACCGCTGTTTCACCCCAATGACCCCACTCCCTTTGCCGTGGTGGCCTCGTTTTTTGACATTACCGATCGCAAGCTAATCGAGGCCGAGCGGGCTGAGCGCATTCGCGAACAGACAGCCCGAATCGATGCCGAAGCCGGACAGTTTCGCTCGGCGCTGCTGGTCGATATCAGCACCACCCTGGCTTCGCTGCTCAACCACACCGACACCCTTCAGCAGGTGGCCGATCGCGTCGTGCCGTTCTTTGCCGACTGGTGCACGATCGATCTGCTCGACCCCGAGCGCGGTATGGAGCGGGTAGCTGTGGCCCACTGCGACCCAGACAAAGTAGAGCTGGCCTGGCAGCTGCATCGCCGCTATCCCCAAACGGTCGATACCCCCGTGGGGCTGGCCCAAACGCTGCGCCTCGACCAAACTGAGCTGATGGCTGAGATTCCGGCGGTGGCTCTGGAGTCGGTGGCCCAAGACCCAGAGCACCTGCGCCTGCTAGAGGGGCTGGGGCTGCGGTCCTGCATTGCCGCACCGCTGATTGCCCGTGGGCAAGTTTTAGGGGTCATTTCGTTTGTAACGGCCCAGTCCAACCGCCGCTACAGCCCCACCGACCTGGCTTTAGCCGAGAATATCGCTCATCAGGTGGCGATCGCCGTTGACAACGCCCGCCTCTACCAGGATGAGCAAACCGCTCGCAGCGAGGCCGAGGCCGCCAACCGCATCAAAGACGAGTTTTTAGCCGTGCTCTCCCACGAGCTCAGGTCACCCCTTAACCCCATTTTGGGCTGGTCGCAGCTGCTGCAAAAGCGTCAGCCCGACCCCGACACCCTGCTGCGGGGCCTTCAGACCATTGAGCGCAACGCCAAGCTGCAAACCCAGCTGATTGCCGATTTGCTCGATGTCTCGCGTATTTTGCAGGGCAAGCTCAACCTCGATATCGCCCCCGTGCCGCTGAGGACCACCATCGAAGCCGCTATGGAAACGGTGCGGCTGGCGGCAGAGGCCAAGGCCATTCAGCTACACACCCGGCTCGATGCTGACGTACCGCCCGTGCTGGGCGATGCCGGTCGCCTACAGCAGGTGGTCTGGAACCTGCTGTCCAACGCGGTGAAGTTTACGCCCGAGGGGGGGCAGGTTGAGGTGCGACTGGAGTCAGTAGAGCATGGCAGGGTAGGCGATTGGGAGCGGGGGAGCGTCGGCGAGAGAACGGGCCCCGATGATTTGCCCGCCAACTGGCCGACCCACCAACCCGTCAACCCCCCTACGCACCTAGGCCCCTACGCGCAGCTCACAATCAGCGATACGGGGCAGGGCATTACCCCAGAGTTTATTCCCTATATATTTGAGCGCTTTCGCCAGGCCGACAGCAAAACGACTCGCCAGTTTGGCGGGCTGGGTCTGGGGCTGGCGATCGTGCGGCAGCTGGTCGAGCTGCACGGCGGTACAATAGCAGCCATCAGCCCTGGCGAAGGGTTGGGAACGACCTTTACAGTGCGGCTACCCCTGCCCTATGACCTCAAAGCGGCCGCGCAGGGTGCCGCCGATGCGTTGCGCCGTTCGGCTCTGCCTGCCCAGCTGACCGGAGTGCGTATTCTGGTGGTCGAGGACGAAGCCGACGCCCGCGACCTGCTGGTGATGGTGCTAGAGCAGGCGGGGGCGGTAGTTACCGCCGTTACCTCAGCGGCTGAGGCATTGGAGCGGTTGCCTCAGCTAGAGCTAGATGTCTTAATCAGCGATATCGCCATGCCTGACGTAGATGGCTATATGCTGCTACAGCAGGTGCGATCGCAGCTCGCCGAGCAGGGTCAGCAGCCCGCTTTCAAGGCCGTAGCCCTGACTGCTTACGCTGGAGAACTCAACCAGCAGCAGGCGATCGCCGCCGGATTTCAGCGCCACCTGAGCAAACCCTTTGAGCCAGCCGAACTAGTAGCTGCGATCGCCGCCCTGGTACCGTAGGGCAATGGGTTGAACCCGACAATCTAAGCCACTACTGAGAATCCGAATCATGGTGATGGTGGTGGCAGGTTTCTAGCAGCGTTGCCACTTTAGTTAAGAGCTGGTCAAACTCAATCGGCTTGCGAATAAAGTTTTGAGAATCCAGCGCCAGCCCCTGGTTTGTATTGATGGTGTCGTAGGCGGTGACCATCAAAATAGGCATAAACGGTAGGTTTGGGTTTTGCCGAATCTGTCGGGTTACCTCATAGCCATTCATGTCGGGCATCATGACGTCCATCAAAATCAGGTCGGGGGGAGAGTTTTCGACTTTCGCTAAAGCTGTGCCGCCGTTGCCGGCTGTATCCACCGCATAACCCTCTGTTTCCAATACGGTTTGCAGTAAAAATAGGTTGTCGTCGATATCATCGACGACAAGAATACGAAAATCTGATGGGGTACACACTGTAATTGTTTAATAAAATCTGTTGAATATAGCTAGCTTAATCAATGAGCTATTATACTTACCTCAAACTTCCGGTACAGATTCCATTTGCTTTAATAGCTAGAAAGGCATAATAAATTATCTGGTAAAAAAGACCAATAAAAAAAGGTAGGCCAAGACCTACCTTTACTGTCTGCTGTGTTGATTTTGTTGACAAACTAAGCCACCGCCTAGCGGGTAGCGGTGCGAGGGCTGCGAGCGCCAGTGGCAGAACCAGCCAGAGCCGCTATCAAGCCCAGCAAAGAACCCAACGCAAACGACCAGCCTACTTTGGCCGCATTGCCCGCAGCGTTCTGAACCTGTTGGGGATCTACATTAGGCACATTAGGATCTTGGGGAACGGGCAGTGCACCATTAGGTACCTGGCTGAGAACCGCATCGGCCCCCTGCGCAGCCAGGCCAAAGGCTCCTGCTACACCCGTAGAAAGCAGCCAGGCGCTGACGGCCAGAGTGGTGGCCCACAAAATAGCGCCGTTGAGCATGGCGGTTTTGCGGTTCATGGGGCCGCAGGCGCGGGCTGTAACCCAGCCGCCAATAAATAGAGCAATCAGCAAGCTAATGATGGACCAGATACCGACGGCGGTACCGACCTGGCTAGCCTCGCCCTGAGGGGAAGCAGCGTCAGCGAGGCTGGTCAGTCCGATAGCGGCTCCCAGGCCAGTCAGCACAAGCTGAGTTGCGATCGCAATCACTAAACCTGCAAAGATTGGCCCCCAGCGTACTAGGTCATGGTACTCGGCCACGGGCAGAGTCGTCGTGGTCTCTGTAACCCGGTAGTTAGGATTGGTCGCGGGGTCATCTCTGTAAGTTCCGGGCTCATTCCTGTAAGCGCCAGGCTCGTTGGTGTAAGACATGGGTGTTTCCTTCTCGATTGCTACGGCAATGAAGTGCAATAGTGAACAATTCTTGACACCTAATGTATGCCGTAGCTAAACCTGTCCCATCTACCCACAGACGCAAAAGAAGTGGTCAGAAGACGTAGATAGACTTCGAAATCCGAAAGTTTCTGCGCGTATCTAAGCTTTATTTGATAAATAGGCTTTATTAAGAACCACTTATATTGAGTTCGTTGAGATTATGCCCTTTCTTTACAAAAATTAGACATTCACTAAGCGAGATTCCGCCCTTGGGTACAGGTCAATAGAAGGAAGAAAGGTTTAATCCTAGAGAGTAAAGGCAACAGCCTTCAGAATTTCAGTAGACAAATCAGTAGACAAACTCTAATTGCCATAGGGCGCGTCGTTATGAGAAACGCAGTTCAAGCTAACGAGTAACGCAACAAAGCAAACCCCAGCGGTGCGTTGGGCTACGGCTCTACTACGCCACAACTTACCCTATAGCGTCGTTTAGTTACGACTCTCTGCTGATTACAGGAGCAGCCTAGGGGAAAAGGTTGCTCTTTAAAAAGGCGCATTTTAACTGCGCTAGTCATAAGCTACAAACAAGGAGATATCGTGAATAGAGTGTTAGGAATTGTACTGGGCGGCGGCGCTGGCACTCGCCTCTACCCGCTGACCAAAACTCGCGCCAAGCCCGCAGTACCCCTAGGCGGTAAACACCGGCTGATTGATATTCCCATCAGCAACTGCATCAACTCAGATATCTCAAAAATTTACGTGCTGACGCAGTTTAATTCCGCCTCTTTAAACGCGCATATCTCTCGTTCCTACAGTTTCTCAGGCTTTCAGCAGGGCTTTGTAGAGGTGCTGGCTGCCCAACAGACCCCCGAAAACCTAGATTGGTTTCAGGGTACTGCCGACGCCGTTCGCCAGTATCTGCCGCGCTTTGAGGATATGAATGTAGACGAGTACTTAATCCTCTCGGGCGACCACCTGTACCGCATGGACTACCGCGATTTTGTGCAGCGCCATCGCGAAACCAATGCCGATATCACCCTATCGGTACTGCCGGTAGACGATAAGCGGGCCTCCAGCTTTGGCCTAATGAAAATTGATGACTCAGGTCGCATCATTGACTTCAGCGAAAAGCCTAAAGGCGATGCCCTGAAGAAAATGCAGGTCGACACCACCACCCTGGGTCTCTCGGCTGAGGAGGCGAAGGAAAAACCCTACATTGCTTCTATGGGCATCTATCTATTTAAACGAGAGGTGCTCATCGACCTGCTCAAGCAGCATCCTGATCAAACCGACTTCGGTAAAGAAATTCTCCCCAACTCTGCCAAAGACTATCGGGTTCAGGCCTACCTATTTAATGATTACTGGGAAGACATCGGTACGATCGAGTCGTTTTTTAACGCCAATTTGGCTCTGGTAAAGCAGCCCAACCCGTTATTTAGCTTTTATGACGAGTCGGCCCCCATCTACACTCGGGCTCGCTATCTACCGCCCACAAAGTACCTGCAATGCACTATCTCTCAGTCGATGATCAGTGAGGGCTGTGTGCTTAAGGAATGCAATATTACTAACTCGGTAATTGGCATTCGCTCTAGGATTGAATCGGGCTGTACTATCGAAGACAGCTTGATTATGGGGGCCGACTATTACCAGGACAACTTTGAGCGTCGAGGCAACTGCGATACCACCAAGACCCCCCTCGGCATTGGTGCAAACAGCACCATTCACCACGCCATTATCGACAAGAATGCTCGTATCGGCTGTAACGTGCAGATTCTCAACAAAGACCACGTTGAAGAAGCCGATCGCGAAGAGCAGGGGTTCTATATTCGCAGCGGTATTGTCACTGTTTTGCGAGGGGCTACTATCCCCGATGATACCGTAATTTAAGCCATTCCTAGGGCTGGCGCTTGAGCACGATTCCCTGGACAATATCAGGGAATCTGCTTGGGCGCGAGTTTTGCTCTAGGCCGCAGCGATCTGTAGAGACAGCACAAATTTTACTCAAGTAAAGTAGGGCATAGAGGCTCCCTGTCTTTCCGGTAGAGGAGAGTAGCGGTGTGAAGCTGAAACGGCTTGTAATGAGGTGAATCTAAGGCTCAGCAGTGCTGCAACTGGCTGTCTCAAAATTGAAACCCGCCTTATGTTCTGCCCAGAGGTGTAGAGATAGCTACCCCTTATTAAAGAGGCTGTTCCTGTTGAGAGTTATTAACTTGATTGCAGTTGTCGCGCTTAGGCCAAATTTGTCATGAAGACTACACAGAAATTTGCACTAATAGTTGGTATCGTCTATGTTGCCATTGGCATCATGGGCTTTATTCCAGCGTTGATCTCCCATCCTGACTCCTTTGACTCTGCGGCTAGCAACCTGGAAGTGGTTTCTGGCTATGGTGCTTTGATGGGGCTATTTCCCGTCAACACTGCTCACAATATTGTGCACATTGTTACCGGGCTGCTGGGTATCGTCGCCGCCATTTCCCTAGATAGCTCGCGCTTGTATGCCGGGCAGCTGGGCATTTATTACACCGTGCTTGCTATTATGGGCTTCGTTCCCGTTCTAAATACGTTCTTTGGCCTGTTTCCTATCTTTGGGCCAGATGTATTTCTGCACGGACTAACCGGTCTGCTGGGCATCTATTTTGGTTTCTTCGTTACTCCTTCGTTGCTCACTCTGTTTAAGCGAGAGGTTAAGGATGGCGAGGGCGCTGGCGAAGTTCTCTAGCTAGCGGTTGCCTAGTTGGGCGGATTAAGCCGCCCTTTTCTATAGCCATCAAGGCCAGATTTGCCTGCAGGTCTAGCTTTGGTGGCCTTGTCGTTTCAGGACAACTGTTTATGCGGTTAGAGGTAGGGCTATGCTTGCGATCGCAACCGCTTCAACCCTACGCTAGGCTGCCCCTGTGATTTGTTCCCCTGCGAGTCGAGTTGACAATCTAGAGTCTGAAGACACGCTGCAGGAAAAGTGTTCCTATTGACCGATGGGCGAGGCAAACTATCTTCTTAGAATGTGGATACGTTAGATAAATTGGAGAATTACCTATGGGTATTCAAGATAGAGCCGAAGCTACCGGCAAAAACATTGCAGGTAAAGCTCAAGAAGCCGCTGGTAAGGCCACTGGTGATACCTCTCAAGAAATGAAAGGTAAAGCTAAGCAAGGCGAGGCCAAAGCCGAGCACGCTAAAGAAGACGTAAAAGACAAAGCTAAGAACGCTATTGACTAATTGGCGTCAAAATCAATTTGGTCTCTTTACTTAGAATCTGATCAAGGGGAGCAGTAGACTGCTCCCTATTTTTTTGCGTTTTTCGAAGCTAGCATTGTGCTGCTCTCTCCGCTCATAAAAGCTGTATTTGTAGTAGATCTCGACCCAATACAGTATACAACTGCTGAGTTTTGGATTTTCCAGTTTCTAGTTGTGTAGGTTTCACTCTGCTCTTCTTTGGCGATGGGAGAGGGATGATTGTGCAATGGATTTTACTGGGGTAAAACCCATTGCACTTGCCTGCTTGATCCTCTGTCAAAAGTCTTCAATTAGGCAGATGGTTCTATATAATTGCGGTATTAAGATTTATTTAGAAATTTAATTATCCGAAGGAGAATATTTAATGGATTTTGGCATTAAAGGCAAGGTAGCCGTAATCACAGGTGCTGATTCGGGCATTGGCCGCGCCACCGCTAAGCTTCTGGCCGATGAGGGCGTAAAAGTTGCTCTAATCGACAAAACCGACGAAAAGCTCGATGCCGCCGTCAACGAGCTAAAGAAAGTGGGTGAAGCTATCGGTGTGCAGGCCGATCTGCGCAGTTTGGATGATATTGAAGCTGCTAAAAACAAAGTAGTTGACCAGTATGGTCAGGTTGATATTTTGGTCAACTGTGCCGGTATTACCGGGGCTACTGGCGACTTTTTAGAGACTAGTGACGACGACTGGCTCGAAACCCTCGAAGTTGATTTAATGGCCGCGGTCAGGTTGTGTCGCACCTTTATTCCGCTCATGCGCGAAACTGGCTGGGGCCGAGTTGTGCTGATTACCTCTGAGGATGCTGTGCAGCCCTACACCGATGAAATGCCCTACTGTGCGGCCAAAGCCGGTGTGCTTAACTTCGCCAAAAATCTCTCTAAGGCCTACGCCGAAGATGGCGTACTAGTTAACTCGGTCGCACCTGCTTTTATCGCCACCCCGATGACCGACGCCATGATGGAGCAGCGGGCCGAAAAGACCGGCACCGATGTCGATGGCGCGATCGCATCTTTCCTAGATCAAAAGCGGCCTCACCTGGCGCTAAAGCGTCGAGGCAAAGCCCAGGAAGTAGCGGCTGTAATCGCCTTTTTGTGCTCTCAGCAATCTAGCTTTGTGGTGGGGGCCAACTACCGCGTTGACGGCGGTTCGGTCGCCAGCATTGGGCTGTAGCTACCGATTAGCGGAAAACCCAGACCGGGTCAAACTGCACCTCAGGAAGGATGTGAATCAGGGGCTGTCCGCCCAAGATAATACGGATCTAGCCAGCTACTGTCGCTATTCACTGCTGTTATGACCGTTGAGCGTCCGGGCCTGCGCCTGCTGATTACGATGAACCTGGGCTTTTGGGGCGTGCAGATCGGCAACGGCCTGCAGCTGGCCAATGCCAGCGCCATCTTTGAGTCTCTCGGGGCCGATGTCAGTCAGCTACCGCTGCTGTGGCTGGGGGCTCCGCTGATGGGTCTGATTGTGCAGCCGATTGTGGGCGAGCTGAGCGATCGCACCGTCAGCCCCTGGGGCAAACGCCAGCCCTACTTTTTGGTGGGCGCGCTGCTCGGTGCCGTTGGCCTGGTAGCGCTACCCTGGGCCGCCAGCCTGACTCAGGCGGTGGCCCTGTACTGGCTGCTACAGCTGGCGCTCAACATTAGCATCGCCCCCAGCCGTCCCTTTGTGGGCGACCTGCTGCCCCCCCGCTACCTCACCTGGGGCTATTCTATCCAGGGGTTTTGCATTGGCTTGGGGGCTATCTGTGCAGCGGGGCTGCCCTGGCTGCTGGGGCAGCTGCTGCACCTCAAGCCTGCGGCTGAAGCGACCAGTACTGGGGTTCCCGCCGTGATCGGCGGGGCCTATATGGTGGGGGCGGTGCTCTGCCTGGGCAGCACCTTGGGCACCTTTTGGACGGTCAATGAGCCGCCGCCGCCTCAGTCAACCGCAGAGCTGGCGCTAGAGCCTGAGGTCGAAACACTGAACCCGATACAGGCGATCGCCCAGGCAATGATGTCGCTACCGCCGATGATGCGTCAGCTGGCCGGAGTGCAGGCCCTGACCTGGGCGGGTATCTACTGCATTTTTTTGTACCTGCCCAATGCGATCGCCCGCAATATTTTGGGAGCCGCCAATCGCGACTCGCTCAGCTACGCCCACGGCGTAGAGTGGGCCGGTCTCTGCACCGCTTTCTACAACCTGGTGTGCCTGGGCGTCTCGTTTTTGATCCCCATGCTAAGTCGGCGCTGGGGCCGGGTGACCACCCACGCCACCTGCCTGATGGCCGGGGCTGTGGGGCTGCTATCGCTGCTGCTGGTGCACGATCGCTACTCCATCTTGCTGTCTATGGTTGGCGTAGGCATCGCCTGGGCCAGCATTCTGTCGATTCCCTATTCCCTGCTGATGGACGAACTGCCCGAGCGCCAGAGCGGTGTGTACATGGGCTTGTTCAACGGCTTTGTTACCCTGCCCCAAATTGTCATGTCGCTGGGCTTTGGCTGGGTCATGCGCCATCTGCTGCACGGCAATCGCCTGTCGGCGCTGGCCTTAGGGGGTATTTTGCTGGGCCTATCTGCCCTGCTGATGCTGCGCGTGCCCGAACCCGTCCTCAAGCAGAATGCTGATGGTCTGCCAGAAGGGCAAGGTCGTGCCTTAGACAACAAAGTTTTGTCACCTTAGAGCGATGTTGCTACCCGGTATCAATCGCTAGGGTAAAGCCAGTTGTAGACCTGGAAAAAAGTATGGCTACTCAAAAATCTGACCAAAACTCCGATCAGCGCAAAGAAATCCATCAGCCGCTGACCCCCGAGCAGGTGTCGCCTGAACAAAAGGCGGCCCAGAAAAAAATTCTGGAAGAAAACGAAAACCTGGTGCTCAATCCGGGGGATATGGTTGACGGCGAAAAAACGCTGGAGGAGAAATCCCAGCAGGTGGCCGTCGATGCGCCTGACATTACCGGCGACCACATTGTGGTGCCCACCTACTTTGTCGTAGACGACCCTGAAGAAGGTCAAAAAGCTCTGCACCACGTCAAAGACGCTGAAGAAATTTCTGACGTCATTCGTCAGGCCCGTGTAGACGAATCGGGCGAGCGCACCTGGAACTAGCCCCATACGCAGCCTCATACCGCCATGAAATATTCAACGACCGACGAGCCTGAACTGTCTGATCTGTCGGCTAAGGCGCAAAACAGCAGGTTGAGCACGTTTCTGGGCAAGGTTGTGCTGTCAGTTATCGCCGTCCCGTGCGGGGGCTACCTGCTGGGGCGGCTGCTGGAGCGGCTGTGGCCAGGCGAAATTTCTTGGTCAATTACGCTGCTGCTGTTGGGCCTGATGGTTGGCTTGATCTACCTCTGGCTGTGGATGAAGCGCGATCGCGCTAGTTTGGGTGAGTAACCTCGCTTGTAGGCAAAAGCCAGCCGTTAGCGACAACGCCGCTGATTCAGCCATTCTCCCAAGCTCGACTCTATTGATTGCTGATCGCCTTCACTGAGGTCAAGAGCATTCCATATCAGTAAATAGCCCTCTTTAGACCGCAAGCCTGACCCGCTAGCCCTTCTGCTGCAAAACTTTGGAGGGGCTAGCGAAAGTGCTCTGGACGAAGTCAAAACGGGCTTTTTGCCATACCACCAAGCATTACTGAGCTCACTATTTCTGCCGCAACCGTGCCTGACTCTATTTCCGGCAGATCCTCCATCTACAGCGGCTATTTGGGGATCGTTGACCACGCCAAACTTCTATATTCAGCAGGGCAAAAATCTTTCGGCCAACCCGTGCCCAGTCTGGTAATCCCTGCTAATGTGAGTGTCTAAATTCTCTGCCGCTAACGGGTGAAGACATCGTCGGTGCTAGCACCATTTGAACTACTGTGGGCCCTGATCGGGTTGGTTCTCACTATTGTGGCCACCTGGATGGAAGCCTTTACCCTCAGCGCCCCCTGGAGCTGGGGCCAGTCTGGAATAGGAATTTTATCGCTGGGGGTCAGCTTTCAGGTCGGGGCCGTGCTGCTGACCGGCTGTGTCGGCGGCAAAAATGCGGCGGCGCTCTCTCAAATTGCCTACCTGGTGCTGGGGCTGGCCCTGTTTCAGGTGTTTGAATTTCCGGTGTTCACCCAGGGTGGCGGCCTCAGCTACGTGCGTGAACCCGGTTTTGGCTACCTGATTGGCTTTGTGCCCGCGGGCTGGGTGTGTGGCTACCTGGCCTTTCAAAACCCGCCCAAGCTCGAAACCCTGGCCCTAAGCAGTCTCAGCGGGCTGGGCATTATTCACGGGCTGGGCATTATTTACCTAACCCTGGCCTCCCTGCTAGGCTGGTTGCAGACCGTATCGGCCTCCTACTGGGAGCTGCTGCTGGGCTACTCAATTTTGCCGCTGCCGGGCCACCTGGTGGTAGTGTGTGCTGTGGCAGTACTATCGCTGGTGCTGCGTCAGCTGTTATTTTACTAGGCCCATGAGAGTGCGCAATCGTTGGTTTTGGATCGCCGCCGGGGTTGGGCTGGCCCTCGATCAGCTGACAAAAATGTGGGTGGCTCAAACCTTTGAACTCACCACCCCACCCGACTCCCTGCCAATTTGGCCGGGGGTGTTTTATTTTACCTATGTCACCAACAGCGGTGCCGCCTTTAGCCTGTTTAGCAACAACGGGGAATGGCTCAAGTGGCTGTCGCTGGCGGTCAGCCTGGGGCTGATTGCCCTGGGCCTAAAAGCACGATTGCCCAACCGCTGGGAGCAGGTGGGCTACGGGCTCATCTTGAGTGGTGCTCTGGGCAACGGCATCGATCGCCTGCTGGCTGGAGAAGTCATCGACTTCCTAGACTTTCGGCTCATTCGCTTTCCCATCTTCAACCTGGCCGACGTCTGCATCAATATCGGCATCGCCTGCCTGCTGATCGCCGCCTTGAAGACACCGCCACCCAAGTAGGGGGATGATGTGGGTGGTGTAGGTGGGTAGATGCTCTCTACCCACCTACACCATCCACTCACCTATCCATCTACTCCCCGGCGACCGGCACCGCCTTCACCTTCCAAATATCGCGGGCATATTCGGCGATGGTGCGATCGGCAGAGAACTTGCCAATTCGGGCGGTGTTGAGAATGGCCATCCGTACCCAGCGATCGCGATCCTCATAGGTGCGGCTGACGTGCTCCTGACACTGCACGTAGGCGGCATAGTCGGCCATCACCATGTAGGGGTCGTCGACCAGCAGCGAGTCGAGAATGGGCAGAAACAGGTCGGGCTCACCGGGCGAAAACAGCCCCGAGGCGATTACATCCAGCACCCGCTTGAGCTCGGGGTTGGTGTCGTAGTAGTACCAGGGGTTGTGGCCCACGGCCTTGCAGGCGGCCACCTGTTCCGTGGTGAGGCCAAACAGAAAGAAGTTGTCGGCTCCAACCTCCTCACGGATTTCGACATTCGCGCCGTCGAGGGTGCCCACGGTGAGTGCCCCGTTGAGGGCAAACTTCATGTTGCCGGTACCCGAGGCCTCCATGCCAGCGGTGGAAATCTGCTCAGACAAGTCCGAGGCCGGAAACAGTCGCTGGGCCTGCGACACATTGTAGTTGGGTAAAAACACCACCTTCAGCCGCCCGGCCACGACGGGGTCGTTGTTGACCACATCCGCCACGGCGTTGATCAGCTTCACCACCAGTTTGGCCATAGCGTAGCCTGGGGCCGCCTTACCACCAAAGATCACCGTGCGGGGCACAACGTGATCGCCGGGATTTTGCACCATACGGTTGTACAGCGTGATCACGTGCAGCACGTTCATCAGCTGACGTTTGTACTCGTGAATGCGCTTGATCTGCACATCGAACATCGAGTCGGGGTTGACCTCTATGCCCACAGTGTCGTGGATGTAGCGGGCCAGACTCCACTTGTTTTCCTGCTTGATGGCCTGCCAGGCGTGGCGAAACTCAGCGTTGTCCACGTGGGCTTCGAGCTGTTTGAGGTCTTCTAGGTGGGTAATCCAGCTGTCGCCAATCGTTTCAGAAATCAGCTGAGCCAGGCGGGGGTTGCACTGCAACAGCCAGCGGCGGGGGGTAATGCCGTTGGTCTTGTTACTGAACTTGTCGGGCCACAGCTCGTAAAAGTCTTGCAGCACCTCCTGCTTCAGCAGCTCGGTATGCAGCGCTGCTACCCCGTTGATGGCGTGGCTGCCCACGCAGGCTAGGTTGGCCATCCGCACCCGCCGCTCGGGGCCTTCTTCAATCAGTGACAGCCGCTCCAGACGAGCGGGGTCTTTGGGGTAGCGCAGCTTCACCTGGTCTAAAAAGCGCTGGTTAATTTCGTAGATCAGCTCCAGGTGGCGCGGCAGCAGCTTGCCAAATAGGTCTACCGACCAGCGCTCCAGGGCCTCAGGCATCAGTGTGTGGTTGGTGTAGCCAAAGGCGCGCTGGGTAATTTGCCAGGCGGTTTCCCACTCCATGTGGTGCTCATCGAGCAGCAGGCGCATCAGTTCGGCCACCCCAATCGCCGGGTGAGTATCGTTGAGCTGAATTGCCGCTGAGTCGGCAAGCTTGGTCAAATCGCCGTGGTCGCGCAGGTGCAGGCGAATGATGTCTTGCAGCGAGCAGGCTACAAAGAAGTACTGCTGCTGCAGGCGCAGCTCTTTGCCCTGGCGAGTTTCGTCGTTGGGGTAGAGCACCTTGGTGATGTTCTCGGAGATCATCTTGTTGGCCACAGCCCCAAAATAATCGCCTGAGTTAAAGGCGACCAGGTCAAAGGCTTCCCCGGCCTCGGCCTTCCACAGCCGCAGAATGTTGACGTTCTCGGTCCCGTAGCCTGGTACCGGCACATCGTGGGGAATGCCAATCACCGTCTGGCTTGGAATCCAGCGCACCTGGTAGTCGTCGTCGCCGTCTTTGTAAACCTCGGTGTGACCACCAAATTTGATCTCCACCCGATAGTCGGGGCGAGCCACTTCCCAGGGGTTGCCGTAGCTGAGCCACTTGTCGGGGGCTTCTACCTGGTGGCCCTGGCGAATGAGCTGGGTAAAGATGCCAAACTCGTAGCGAATGCCGTAGCCTACCGCTGGCAAATTGAGGGTCGTGAGCGAATCCATGAAGCAGGCGGCCAGGCGACCCAGCCCGCCGTTGCCCAGACCCGGCTCGGCCTCACGCTCAAGCAGTTCGTCCAGGTCGAGGCCGCAGTCGGCCAGGGCATGGCGCATGGTGTCGTAGAGGCCCAGGTTGATCAGCCCGTTGCCCAACTGTCGCCCCATCAGAAACTCGGCCGACAGGTAATAGACCGTCTTGGCGCGCTTGTCGGCGTAGGTTTTAGCGGTGCGAATGCGTTTTTGCAGCAGCTGGTTGCGCACGCTGTGGGCCAGGGCCGTGTAGTAGTCGTGGGCGTTGGCAAACTGTTCGTCTTTACCCTGCACCCAGTGCAGATTGTTGACCAACGCCTGCTGTATTTGGCTCACCTGTGCCTCGGCATCGAGAATGGCATCCGCTGCAACTCCCAGCGACAGGGGCACTTCGGCCTCTGTGCTGGTTGCGGGCAGATGAACAGATTGCTTAGCCATAAGAACCCTTAATACTGTAATGGTCACACAAGAATTCGCTGGCAGCTCGCAGGCTCGAAGCAGATGCCGCAAGCGCCCCGCCAAGGGCAAACTTCGGCCATTTACTTTGACATTGCAGTCTTAATGACTCAAGACTTTTACACCAACAAACCCCAACACCTATTGTTTACCCACCAAGTGGCTGCGTTAAAACACTAGTTCAGCCGTTTGGTGCGATGAACCCATTTTAACTGGCCGCGAATAAAACACTGTTACCAAACCAACACTCAGCAGCCCCGCACTGTCAGGAATGGCTTTGTGTTACCCCTACATAACCCTTAAAACAGCATCGCGCTCCGGATAGAAAAAAGTCTATCAATGCTTAAAGCGTTGCTGCGTAGAGCATTGACGGTACTTAAAAAATTGTTAAGGGAAATATTATGAATAGGTGGTTTAGAACTGTTAAGTTGCGTTAATTAGTGCGTCAAAGAACAGGTTTATCTGTGCAAAAAGCTTGAACCCCTTGAAGGGAGAGGCTTTCGCGTGTAACAAAAGCTTTGTAAAAAATTCTCAATGTGGTTAAGAAGAGCTTTATATTGCTGCGCTGTTGTTGCTCGGGCCAGTCTCCCTGGCGCTGGGTTGCTTACTGCTGACTATCTTAATCAATCTGTTATCAAACCGAGTTTGAATATTAAAAAAATAATGGCCGGTGTCGGCGGCTCCAGATAATACCTATGGATTAAGTTAAGACCAAGAGTGCTTTAAAGCTACTACAAAACATTCTTTTTATAGCCCTAAAGTATGCGTTGAGTGACCCAAGCTTCAGCCCGGTTCCTATCTGGGCTTAGGGTGATGCGGGTTGCGCGTTGCCCTGGGCTACACAACCTTTGGCTTGGTGGCTATTGACTGCGTTATTTGGTGCCAAATAGGCGATCGCCCGCATCCCCTAGGCCCGGCAAAATGTAGCCGTGCTCGTCCAGCTTTTCATCCACCGCAGCGGCGTACAGGGGCACATCGGGGTGCTCGCGGTGAAAGTGGGCTACGCCTTCGGGGGCGGCGAGCAGGCAGAGGAAGCGCAGCGATCGCGGCTGGGCCTGCTTCAGCGGGTACAGCGCCGCTACAGCGGTATTGCCCGTAGCGATCATGGGGTCTACGACTAAAACGTCGCGATCGCTCAGGTCCTCCGGCACCTTGAAGAAGTACTCAATCACCCGCAGCGTTTGCGGGTCGCGGTACAGGCCAATGTGCCCCACCCGCGCCGAGGGCATCAGCTCTAAAATGCCGTCTAGAATGCCCTGCCCGGCCCGCATGATCGACACCACCACCAGCTTTTTCTCTGGAGCCAGCACCGGTGCTTCCATCGTGGTCATGGGGGTTTGAATGGTCTCCAGCTTCAGCGGTAGGTCTCGTGTCACCTCGTAGGCCATCAGCAGGCTAATTTCCTTCAGCAGGGTGCGAAACTTGGCCGTGCTGGTCTCGGCTCGCCGCATCAGGGTGAGCTTGTGCTGAATCAGCGGGTGGTCGATCAGGTGGAGGTCGGGCATGGGGAATTGGAGAGGATAAGGGGATGGGGATGATGAGGGGATGGGGAAATAGCGAGGATGAGAGGATGGGGATGATGAGGGAGAAATGGAGATATTGCAATAGTTCTTCCTCACCTTCCTCACCTCCTCATCTTCGTCACCTTCCTTATCTCCTCACTTTCTAAAACACGGTGCCATCGCTGGCCAGCTGAATCGGTGGCCCCCCGTCAGTTCGTTTCTCGGCGGCGATCTGGCGACCCGCCGTCCAGGTGCCGCCCTGGAGAATTTTTACTAAAGGCAGGGTTTCGGCATTCATGTCTAGGGTTTGGCGAAGGTGAGCCGCGAGGTCGTCCAGCAAGCACAGGGTGAGGGCGCGCCACTCGACGATCAGGGGTGAACTGGGGGGATGGGCGATCGCCTGTGCAGCGGGGTCTTTCAGGCTCAGTACCCCACAGTCGATAAACAGGCCGCCGTTGCGATATTCGGCCAGGCCGGTGAGCTGATCGAGGTCGGTAATTTTCAGCCCTAGGTCTTGTAGGGGTTCCAGCAGGGAGTAGGTGAGCCACTGGGAAAGCTTGTGGAAGGGCACCAGATTGCTGCCGGGGCCAGTCTCAGGCAGTTGGGGATGGGGCCACACGTCGCCCAAATTTACCCTGGCCAGCTCTACTCGCCCCGGCCAGATGGGGCCAAGGCCCTGGAGGATCGTTTGCAAAATGGTAGGGGCCGACAGAGCGTTATCTGTGGCTTGCGTGAGCCAGTAATCGACCAGATGACCTGGGCGGGGCAGGTCGGCCCCAAAGAACTTTGGCTGCTGGTGCAGGGCGTGGCCGAGTTTTTGCAGCAGGGCAACTCGTCCTTCAACGCCCAGCAGTAGGTTGTTGTCGTTGACTTGAAACGCCTGAGCTAGAGAATTGGCGGTCAGGGCCGTCAGACCGGAGGCATCGGCTTGCCAGGGGTGCTCAGGCTGGCTGGAGCAAAGACCGGCGGTGAAGGCGTGAAAGCTGGCGATCGCAAGCCCCTCCGATCGAGCAAACCCCAGCCCCGTTCCCGGTTCCACATACCGCCACTGGCTGCCTGCCCCAGCGTCTAGCAGCACGCTGGTAATGGCCAAGTCCACCTTGAGTCGGGCCTGCTCTAGAGAATCCAGGGCTGATAGCGCTGGATCTAGGCGTTCGAGGCGCGATCGCCCCTCCACCTCAAAGTGCCGCCAGCGCGAGTGAAAGGGCACGTCGCCATCGGGGTACTGCTGCCGCATCACCGCCAGCACATAATCAGCAGCGGCGGGCAGCGCGTCGGCATGATAGCGAAAATGCTGGAGCCGATCCTGCTTGGCCAGGGCAAAGAGCGCACGGCAGCGATCGCGAATGGCCTGTGGGCTCTGCAAGTACGCCACCGCTACCTCTGCCGTAGGGTGGGCACCGCCCACCACCCCATCCTCGCCTAAAGCCACCATTCCTACTCCAACCCCCGCCCCTTGATCTGGGCCAGGTCTTCTTCCGTCGGCGCGACCTTATCGGTGTAGTAGCCCGCCGCCTTCTTGGCCTCGATCTCCACCCGCGCATCGGGCGGCACCAGGTCGTCAGGAATCGCCACCCGCTCCACAATCTCAATTCCCGATCGCACGATGGCGTTGTACTTCATGTCGCTCATCGACACAAAGCGATCGATGCGGGTAATGCCCAGCCAGTGCAGCACGTCAGGCATCAGCTCCTGAAAGCGCACGTCCTGCACGCCGGCAACGCACTCAGTCCGAGCAAAGTAGGCATCGGCGCGATCGCCCCCTTCCTGGCGCTTGCGGGCGTTGTACACCAAAAACTTAGTCACTTCCCCCAGCGCTCGCCCCTCCTTGCGGAAGTAGACGATGATCCCCGCTCCGCCCTGCTGAGCGGTAGCGATGCACTCCTCCAGGCCGTGTACCAGATAGGGGCGGCAGGTACAAATGTCGGAGCCAAACACATCGGAGCCGTTGCACTCATCGTGGACGCGCACCGCCAGGGGCCGGGCCGGGTCGGTAATAGCGTCTGGGTCGCCCACGATGTACACCGTGATGCCGCCAATCGGGGGCAAAAACACCTTCAGATCAAACCGCGTCACCAGCTCTGGAAACATGCCGCCGGTCTGCTCAAACAGGGCGTAGCGCAGGTCTTCTTCACTGACGCCCAGGCGCTGGGCCACCCCCGGCAAATACCACACCGGTTCTACCGCCGCTTTGGTCACCACCAGGTCGCCGCCGGGTTTGACGATTTCACCGTCTTCTTTGATCCGCCCCTGGCGCACCGCCTCCAGCAGCTCCGGCATTTGAATGTGGGCGCGGGTGACGGCGATCGATGGGCGAATGTCGATGCCCTCGGCCAGCAAAGACTTGTACACATCGCCTACCAGTGCCCCAAAGGGATCCAGAGAAACAATTTTCTCGGGGTCAGCCCAGCTCGGGTGGGGGCCGATCGCGATCGCAGGCGAGGTATTGGTAAAGTCGGGCCGGTGGTCAGCCTGCAGCACGCCGCTGGCCACCGCCAGGGCGCGATACACCGCGTAAGAACCCGAGTGGGTGCCAATGGCGTTGCGGTGGCTGGGGTCGCTTACCGTCGCTACGATCGCCCCCCGCTGGAGGGGATCGCCATCGCCCCACCGAATCGGCGCACCCTTCAACCCCGACCGACTGGGGTGGGAGGTCAGCACAATGTGGCGACGCTTAGGAGCGTCCGTCTTGTCCAAGGATTTGTCCAAAGGCTTCCCAAAAGGAGTCGTATTGCCCGCCGCCGAACCGTTACCCTCGCTCATCGGTGCCTCGTGTAACAGGAACTACTAATCTGCCACACTTTCCGCCCGACAAACCGCTCATAAGTGACAGACAGCATTGCCTTCTATACCGCTGTCTCCTCAAGCTGTTTGGCCTCAGCTGGAGTTGCCTCAGGCTATCTAGCCCCAGTTATTTGGGCAATGAGGATGGGGAAAGGGAGGCATCCATCGGCGCTGCCGTCGCTGCCGGGGATGGAGCTTCCATCGCTGGCGCTAGCTCAGGCTTAGGCAGCTGATCCTTAAAATCGAGTCCCAGCATTTCGCTATAGAGTTTGACGTAGTCTACCGCCGATTTGTCCCAGCTAAAGTCTTGGCCCATGGCCCGCTGCTGCAGCGATCGCCAGGCATCTTTAAAGCGGTAGCCCTCCCAGGCGCGAATGAGGCAAGTAAACAGATCGAGCGGCTCGTAGCGGTCAAAGCAGTAGCCAGTGCCAGTGTGGTGCTCGGGATCGTGGTGCTGCACCGTATCCACCAGGCCGCCCGTGCGCCGCACCACCGGAATGCAGCCGTAGCGCATGGCGATCATCTGGCTGATGCCGCAGGGCTCAAACCGCGACGGCATCAAGAAAGCGTCGGCCCCAGCATAGATGCGACGGCCCAGCCCCTCGCTGTAGAGCAGGTAGGTGGCCATCCGCCCCCGGTAGCGGCTGGCCATTTGCCAGAGCTGGGTTTCGTAGTAGCGATCGCCGGTACCCAGCAAAATAAACTGCGCGTCGGTGTACGACAAAAAGCGATCCAAAATTTGCAGAATGAGATCCAACCCCTTCTGCTCGACCAGGCGACCCACCAGGCCTACCAAAAAGGCTTTTGAGTTCACCTCCAGGCCCAGTTCTTCCTGAATTGCCACCTTGTTAGCGCGGCGATTGTCCAGGCTGTCGGGGGTAAACGTTTTGCCGATGTAGCGATCGGTGGCGGGGTTGTAAGACTCGACATCAATGCCGTTGAGAATGCCGCTGAGCTTGCCGCTGATAAACGACAGCAGTCCCTCTAGCTCTTCGCCGTAGTCAGGGGTCTGAATCTGCTGGGCGTAGGTGGGCGACACCGTGTTGACGCGATCGGCAAACTGCACCGCCGCCGCCATCGTGTTGTGCCCCTGCATGTACCACGGGCACCAGGTAATGCGCTCAAGCTCCCAGCGCCACGGCCCCTGATAAGCCAGGTTATGAATGGTGAATACCGTGGCAATGTCAGGCGACTGGTGCATCCACACCGGAATCATGCCCGTGTGCCAGTCGTGGCAGTGAATGATCTGGGGCTTCCAGTAGTTCCAGGCAAATTCGGCGGCACCGTTGGCAAAAAAAGTAAACCGCCAGGCCTCGTCGTCGCCACCGTAGACCTTGCGGGGGTCAAAGGCGGGGTGGCCAAACAAGTACACGGGCACATCAGAGCCGGGCAGAGTGGCTTCGTATACCGCAAAGTCGTTGAACATAGCGGTGCCCCGCCACACCGGCTCCTCCGGAATGGGCTCATCCACTTTGTCGGGCAAAAAGCCGTAGTAGGGCATGAAAATGCGCACGTCGTGCCCCATTTTGCGCAGCACCTTGGGGAGCGAACCTACCACGTCGCCCATGCCGCCGACCTTGGCTAGGGGCGCTGCCTCCGCTGCCACAAAAAGAATTTCCATATCGCCCGCTCTGCTGTTGGATCAATCGGTTGTCCTCAGTCTACGGGGGTGTGGACGTTCTGCCTAGATCGTAGAAACTTATCGCTCTGGTATGGATCCAGCTACCTTAAACTTCCCCTTCCCCAGTCAGGGGAAGCCCTGCGGCCAGACCTAACAGCTGCGGCCGCAGGGCTTTAGCGAGAGTGCAGGCAATTTCTAGAGTCGAGTCATTATTGGCAAAACCTAGGATGCATCATCAATTCTGGCCCTACTTCTCATCCCGCCAGCGCTGCCACGCCCGACCCCAAAAACAGGCTAGGGGCTGTAACCCTTGATTTTTGAACGTTTAGCAGCTAATCGATGACAGTCCCTAAAGCAGTGCTTTATCTGTGCTGACGCTTTAGCCCAGATACTTGCCCAGGGTTTCGCTGTACTCGTCGTATTTTTTAACGCCCACTAGCGTTTCTGCCACATCGCCCTGCTGAAAAAACATGACGGCGGGAATGCTGCGAATACCGTAGCGCTTGGCCACAGCCTGATTGGCATCGAGGTCGAGTTTAAAGACCTTGACGCGATCGCCGTACTCATCGGCTAGCTTATCCATCAGGGGGGCCACCAGCTTGCAGGGGCCGCACCAGGCTGCCGTGCAGTCCACCACAAACAATGTTTCTGCACTCAGCAGTGCATCAAACTCAGTTTCATTTTCGATATAGGCGGCGGGCATAGCGTTAAGTCTCAATTAAACGTTCATTGTCCCACGGCGATGCCCCAGCACCATGGCTATGATGAATACAAATCTTTACATATCGCCGCTAGCTACAAATGGCTTGCAGGCGATGATCTGGGCTGGGTTTGAGAATCTTGGGCTAAATTTTTTAGCTACTTCACACCCCAGGCCACCATCCTCTTTTCAAACATGCTACGGTGTCTCAAGAGATATAGAGATTGGTTAGCAGTATTTGTTTTTAGTACTAACGAGTTTTTCCGTTTTTCCATTGACAGACTTCTCTCCAAAATTTTGCTCTACACGTCCTTTAACTTTTGGAGACCAACCATGTCAATCTACGTAGGCAACCTGTCCTATGACGCTACCGCTGAGGATCTGACCTCTGTATTTGCAGAGTATGGGTCCGTTAAGCGAGTTCAGCTACCCACCGATCGCGAAACCGGGCGTATGCGCGGCTTTGCTTTTGTCGAAATGGGTGCCGATGCTGAAGAAGACGCCGCCATTGAGGCCCTAGATGGGGCCGAGTGGATGGGGCGCGACCTCAAGGTGAACAAAGCCAAGCCCCGCGAAAATCGCAGTGGCGGCGGTGGTAACTTTGGCGGTGGCGGTCGTCGCGGCGGCGGCGACAGCTTCTCTCGCGGTGGCTACTAAGCCTTAGCGCTGATTAAATAGCCCAAAATGGTTGCAGACAGAGCTGTCTGCAACCATTTTGGCATTGCTGGGAGAATATCACCGGACTGAGGCATTAATTTCGGCAGAGAATTCAGCCTCTCCCACAGCGGCTCGCCCCTGTGGGAGAGGCTGAATTTAGCTTTATGCCTGTTCCTCAGCCATAGCCAGGCCTGGCGGCGCGATCGCCCAACACCCTTAAATCGGTGTCTGCTGATGGAGCATCAGCTTAAACTCGCCGTCGCTCAGGGCGTAGGTGCTGCTAATCAGGGCTCTGTAGGGGGCGCTGCCTGCCCGCTGGGCGCTCACCCGGTAGACCACGATTCCAGCCGCTGGCGACAGCGCGATCGCCTCCAGGTCTTCCAGGTGAAACGACTGCCACGGCTGAGCCGCTAGAGCGGCCAAAATGTTCGCTTTGCCCCGCAGCGCCATGCCGCCCGGCAGCAGCACGATCGCACTGTCGTGCAGCACCTGGCTGTAAAACCGCTGGCCCGCGTCTCCTTCAGTCGAGAGAGCCTGCCAGCCCTGCCGCTCAAGATCGGCTAAATCCTGCATCTGGGTTGATGACATGCCTTAGGACAGGGCCAGCATCCCTTCACTATCGACCGGATGTGCCTTGCTGGGCAGCTGCAGCATATCCGTCAGGAGAGCCGTGGGGGGTAAACTGTGGGGCCAGGCAAAGGCGTGTCGAAAGGCGGCTTCCTGACAGGCTTGCAGTTCCTCAAAGCCAATTACGTCGTGGGTGAGCAGGTTTTCGTACTCAAAGGGCAGTCGCACGTTGTGTAGCCCGGCGTTGTCGGTGCAGATGGCGATATCGACTCCGGCCTCAAAGCAGCGATCGAAGACTACCTTGAGCTGATGAATGTCGTCCAGGGTGCCGGTTTTCAGGTAAGTGGTGGGGCATACCTCCAGGCACTGGCCTCGCGCCGCCACCTCGGGCAGTAGCTCGGGGTGCCGCAGCGGAATTTGAATGCCGTGACCAATGCGCATCAGGTAGGGCAGCAGTTTAGGGTGGTCACCATCGACGGTTTCATAGAGGTGGCCGGTAGTTTTGAGGCCCAGATCCTGGGCGCGCTGGTAGAGCTGGGTAAACTCGTCGATGCGATCGCCGTAGTGGGCATCGCCCCCAGCCACATCCACCGCGCAGACGTACTCGGGGTACTGACCGGCTAGCTCTACAATCGCCTGGTTCACCTCATAGGGCAGCCGCGAGTGCATGCAGAGAATTTGCTTGGTCACAATCGGATACTCGGGCTGCTGGCTGGCTCGGCCCACAATCTCGACAATTTCGGCCATGGCCTCAATGCGCTGATTTTGGGGCAAATGCTCTGGGGTGCGCAGGTAGGGGGTATAGCGCAGCTCCAGGTAGGCCAGGTTTTCAAAAATATATGCCCCGCGAATCAGGCGGTAGATGAAGTAGGGCAGCGCTTCGTGGGTTTGCACACTCTCAACCAGGGTGTGCAGCTCCAGATACTCGGCCAGCGTGTTGCGGGGACGGGTATAAAACTGCTCAAACGCAGGGTAGTCGGCAAACTGACCCGAGAGGTCGGGGCGATTGCGCTCGAAATAGCGCCACAGCACTCTCGGTACCACCGAACCGCCCAGGTGGCGGTGTAGCTCAGCATATAGACTCACGGTAACCTCCGCCTTAGTAAATTTTGGGGTTGTCTAGGCCTGCGATCGCCCGCCTGGCCGCTTGCTCTCAGGGGCTGCTATGGGGGTCTGGTCTGGTGACTATCGCAAAATCGGAAGGAAATCTAAAGAAATGTAAATTCGGTATCCATCTGTTCTATCGCACATTTTACTAATTGGGTATAAGGTTAAATACATTTAATTTGCTAGTGGTTTGGGCTGCGGAGAGAATTGGCTCTGCCCGGGCCTGCAAAAGATTGGTTGACACAATTACATTTGCTTAGTGATAATGGGAATTTGTGTGAACTTTAGAAGCTGAATTCCCTTGGCAAACGTTGTAGTAATTGGTGCCCAGTGGGGCGACGAAGGTAAGGGCAAAATTACCGATTTGCTGAGTCGTTCGGCAGACGTGGTTGTGCGCTACCAGGGCGGGGTTAATGCAGGGCACACCGTCGTCGTTAAAGATCAAACCTTCAAGCTGCACCTGATTCCCTCCGGCATTCTCTACCCCGATACCGAGTGCGTGATTGGCAGCGGCACCGTGATCGACCCCAAGGCGCTGATCGGTGAACTCGACAAGCTCGACGAGCTGGGGATTTCGTCTAAAAACCTCTTCATTTCCAACGCGGCCCACGTCACCATGCCCTACCACCGCCTGATCGATCAGGCGGCAGAGGAGCGTCGGGGCAACCACAAAATTGGCACCACCAAGCGCGGCATTGGCCCTACCTACGCTGACAAGTCTGAGCGAATTGGCATTCGCGTCATCGACTTAATGGACTACACCCGTCTGCGCAAGCAGCTAGAGTGGACAGTCCAGTACAAGAACGGCATTCTCGAAAAGCTCTACGATCTAGAGCCGCTCGATCCAGCTGCCGTTATCGACGAATACATTGAATACGCTGAGCGGCTGCGGCCCCACATCATCGACAGCTCGCTGCATGTCTACCAGGCCATTCGCCAGCGCAAAAACGTGCTGTTCGAGGGTGCCCAGGGTACGCTGCTCGACCTCGATCACGGCACCTATCCCTACGTCACCTCCTCTAATCCGGTGGCGGGTGGGGCCTGCATCGGCACGGGCATTGGCCCCACGGTGATCGATCGCGTCATCGGGGTGGCCAAGGCCTACACTACTCGGGTGGGCGAAGGCCCCTTCCCCACCGAGCTGACCTGTGGGGTGGGCGAGCTGCTCTGCGATCGCGGGGCTGAATTTGGCACCACCACGGGCCGCCGCCGCCGCTGCGGCTGGTTCGATGCCGTGATTGGTCGCTATGCCGTCCGCATCAATGGTCTCGACTGCCTGGCCATCACCAAGCTCGACGTGCTCGACGATGTTGATGAGATCGAGGTGTGCGTGGCCTACGAGCTCGACGGGGAGCGCTGCGAAGAGCTGCCGGCTAGCGCCGATGCCTTTAGCCGCTGTAAACCGATCTACAAAACCATGCCCGGCTGGAAACAGCCCACCGACCACTGTAGATCGCTCAGCGACCTGCCCAAAGCGGCCCTAGACTACCTCAAGTTTTTGGCCGAGCTGATGGAGGTGCCGATCGCGATCGTGTCGCTGGGGGCCAGCCGCGACCAGACCATCATCGTAGAAGACCCCATCCACGGGCCAAAGCGGGCGCTGCTCTACGAGAACGGTGAGCCTCAGGTGGCCTAAAGCTGAGGTGTCGTCAAGTTTGTCTTTTTGAATGAGTTATCAACGGGGGGATTTTCCATGGAACTGACTATTGAATGTAAATCGCGCGATCCTAAAGCCAAGCCCAACGCGCTGCGCCGCCAGGGTCTGCTGCCCGTCGTGCTGTACGGCCACGATGGTACTGAATCGGTGTCGCTAACCGTCGATCAGCATGAGGCCGATATGCTGCTGCGCAAGGCTGCGGTCAACAACACCATGATTGACCTAAAGATTCCCGACCTGTCGTGGAATGGCAAGGCGCTGCTGCGGGAAGTGCAGTCGCACCCCTGGAAAAACCTGGTATACCACCTCAGCTTCTTTGCAGTTAAGGCACAGGATGCGGTCGAAGTGGGCGTTGCCCTCAACTTTATCGGTGAGCCTACCGGCGTTCAAAACGAAGGCGGCGTGCTCAACACCGAAGTCAACGAAGTCACTGTCAAGTGTAAGGCAATCGACATTCCCGAAACTATTGATGTCGATGTGTCGGGTCTGGGCGTGGGCGATTCGCTGACCGTGGCTGACCTGGTGCTGCCCGAGGGCGCAGTGGTGGCAGGCGACCAAACTCAAACCGTTGCTACCGTACTTCAGGGCCGTATGGCTGAACCCACTGGTGACGGCGATAGCCCCACTGCAGCGGCGGCGGAAAAGTTGGCCGCTGAGTAGGCGGCTTTGACCCTGGGGCTCGTGCCGCTGAGCGGTGCTGGCGGTTAATTGGCGGGGGTGGGGAAGATGTCTCCGCCCCCGCTTAGTATTGATGAGACTCTTTTTAGGTAGGTTATGGCTGTTTCCGCGCTTCCTGATCTCATTCAGCAAATGTGTCAGCCAGGGTTTTATCCTCACCCGGTGGCTGAACCGATTCGGCTGCTGCAAACCCACGTATCCTACGTGCTGCTGACCGGTGACTACGCCTACAAAGTGAAAAAATCGGTCAACTTTGGGTTCTTAGACTATTCCACTTTGGAGAAGCGGTACCACTTTTGCCAGGAAGAACTGCGACTGAACCAGCGCGGGGCCGGACCGCTGTATCTGGAGGTAGTGGCCATTGGCCAAGCCGGGAATGTCTATCAGCTAGGCAGCAGTACGCCCGTGGAGTACGCCGTCAAGATGGGGCAGTTTCCCCAAGACACGCTGCTCAGCGCTCTGTACGATCGCGGCGAGCTGACCGAGGCCCTGATGAAAGACCTGGCGGTGGCGGTAGCCAACTTTCACCTGGGGGCCGAGACCAGCGACTACATTCGCACCTTTGGGGCGGTCGAGCAAATTCGTCAGGCCTTCGACGAGAACTATACCCAAACCGAAGGCTACATCGGTGGCCCCCAAACCCAGGCCCAGTTTGACGAAACCAAAGCCTATACCGATGCCTTCTTTGCCGCTAAGAGAGACTTATTTGAGCGGCGGGTGGCCCAGAACTGGATCCGGGCCTGCCACGGCGACCTGCACTTGAACAACATTTGCCGCTGGCGCGATCAGCTTTACCTATTTGACTGCATTGAGTTCAACGAGCCCTTTCGCTACGTCGATGTTATGTACGACGTGGGCTTTGTAGTGATGGATTTGCTCTCTAAGGACTGCGCCCGTCTGGCTACCGTGTTTCTAAATCACTATGTAGAGCGCACAGGCGACTGGGAGGGGGTGCAGCTGTTGCCCCTCTACGTCAGCCGTCAGGCCTACGTGCGAGCCAAGGTAACGTCATTTTTGCTAAGCGACTCTGGGGTAGATGAGGAGGCCAAGCGTCAGGCGGCTAAGACGGCGGCGGGCTACTATCGCCTGGCCTGGTCGGTATGTCAGCCCCGCAGCGGTGCCGTCTATATGATGGCTGGCCTATCTGGTGCGGGCAAATCGACCACGGCCCAGGTTCTGGCTCAGCAAATCAACGCCATTCACCTGCGCAGCGATGCTGTGCGTAAGCACCTGGCGGGGGTGCCCCTTGATCAGCGCGGGGACGACAGCTTATATACGCCAGAAATGACGGAGCAAACCTACGATCGCCTGCTCACCCTGGGTATAGCCCTGGCTCAAGCGGGGTATTCGGTGATTCTCGATGCTAAGTACGATCGCACCAGCCTGCGCCAGAGCGCGATCGCACAGATTCAAACCGCTGGGCTGCCCTTAACTATTCTGCACTGCACGGCTCCGGCGGCGGTGCTGGAGCAGCGGGTGCGCGATCGCGCGGGCGACATTGCCGACGCCACCGTAGCCGTGCTTCAGCGCCAGCACATGGAGCCTTTTACCGAGAGCGAACAGCCGCTGGTGCGGGCGATCGATACCACCCAAGCTGTGCCTCCGCAATTAGTCGCTATAGTTTAGTCGCTATAGTAGGGGGCATAGGCACTCTACCTCGCTTTACTGGCGTTCCAGAGAGGACGAATCGGTGGCCGATAAGATCATTCCACCAGCGTTAAGAATTTGGCTGGTCTTTTTGTTTTTGTTTTTGCTGTTGGGCTACGAGGTCGTGCCCAGTATTTTGCTGGGGGCGATCGCCGGGTTCGCGGGGGGTACTATTCACGCCTGGTGGATTACCCCCGGCGGTGAACCCACCACCACTCTGGAGCTACCGGCTCCGCTGCGTCAGCTCAACCCCAGGCGACTGCCCCTGGGCAATTTCTTTAGGCGTGGCCGCACGCAGCGCCTACCCCGAGCGCGTCGATAGCGGCCCTCGGGTCGCAGACGGGCACAATGAGCGGTAGCAATTCTTCACCGCCCGGCATGGTAGAACGAGCGTATTGGCTGGCCTGGGCTCAGGCTAAGGGCCTGGGCCCAATTTTGTTGAAGCGGTTATGCAGCCATTTCGGCACCCTGACTACCGCCTGGCACGCTAGTGGGGCCGAGCTGCTGGAGGTCGAAGGCATTGGCCTGGGATTGGGGTCTGGCCTGGTGGAGTACCGGCAGCGCGTGTCGCCCCTGCAGCTGTTGGCCAGCTATGAGCAGCAGCACCCCAACTTTTGGACCCCTGCCGATGCTGAGTACCCAACCCTGCTCTACGAAATTGCCGATCCACCACCGATTCTCTTTTATCGAGGTCGGCTGGAGCTGGCCAGTGCTCTACAGCTGATGCCCTCGGTGGGGGTGGTAGGCACCCGCAACCCGTCGGACTATGGGCAGCGGTGGACTCGTCGCCTGACTCAGCAGCTGGCCCACCACGATGTGATTGTGGTTTCGGGTTTAGCCAAAGGGGTCGATCGCTACGCCCATCAGCAGACCCTAGACAGCGGCGGGCTAACCATTGCGGTACTGGGCACTGGGGTTGACCAGGTTTATCCCTCAACCAACCGTGACCTGCACGATCGCATTGCCCACCAGGGGCTGCTGCTCAGCGAGCACCCCAACGGTACGCCCCCCGATCGAGCCCACTTTCCGCGCCGCAACCGCATTATTGCTGGGCTGAGCCGAGCGGTAGTTGTCACCGAAGCGCCAGCTCGATCCGGAGCGCTGATCACGGCACAGCTGGCGAATGACTATGGCCGCGACGTGTTTGCGGTGCCGGGATCGCTGGATAACCTCAACAGCGAGGGCTGCCTGGAGCTGATCAACCAGGGTGCCCAAATGATTTTGAACGATACGACGCTGATTGCGGCCCTGGGGCAACTGCCACAGCTTAGGCCCGCTGAGCCCGAGGCAAAGGGGGGCTCTGGGTCGCGCGATCCGTCCCCTAGCCCCGCTCCGCCGCTGTCGCCAGCCATGGCTCAGGTGCTGGCGGCCATCCCCAGCGAGCCCGCTACCCTTGATCAGCTGGTGCAGGCGATCGCCCAGCCGACCGGCGAGGTGCTGGCTACCCTGGTACAGCTAGAGCTGCTGGGCTTGGTGACCCAGCTGCCGGGGATGCGCTACCAGCGGAGTTAGTCGTCATTCCACACGGATTGATCGCAGCACTGCTGCAAAAACTCAAACCGCAGGCTGCCCAGCTTTACCAGGTCGCCATCTTGCAGGTAGTGGCGCTGGGCCGGAGACAGCCGACGGCCATTCACCCAGGTGCCGCCGCCGCTACCCAGGTCGGTGAGAAAGAAGCCCCGCAGCGGGTCAAAATTGAGGGCCGCATGGCAGTCGGCAATGCCCGGCCGGGGCATGACTACCGTGCAGCGACTGCCCTGACCCAGCAGCCAGCGGGTGCTGCACAGCGTTACCTGAATGGCGCGATTGGGGTTGATGTTGGTGCTGAGGAAGGCTCGATCTTCGGCCACAATGCCCTGCACGTACCAGTCGGTGCGGTAGCAGTGGTTTTGGGCCGTCAGAATGGGGTCGATGACATCGGCTACTTGCTCTAGGTCGTAGCTCAAGTTGCGAAAGAGGGTGTCTAAAATCCAGGGGGGAGAAGCCGCTGGGCTGCTATCGAGACTTTGGGGGGCTGTACCCGGCGACGCCGGTGCGGATTGCTGGGCGAATTGCCGCCCTGCGTTGGCAGAAAAAAACTGTGAGGAAACCATAGCGAACCGTCATCTACCACTAACTACGTCTCTAGACAAGGCAACCACTACTACAGCAGCCCGGGCCGTAGCCCCTTCGCTGTGATGGTCGTAACGGTGGGTTACCTGGTCTAATGCACCTGCGCTCTAGGCGTTTAGCCCAGGGCGTTGTAGAAACTCCTGAGGGACTGTGTAAGTTAGACGCGACGATTTTCTCAAGCGCCTGGCCCGGTTGGGTTTGGCTCCTGCCATTAAACTGGGTTTGTACGGGTTGCACAATCCTCGAGCTGGGGTTGCTTATAAAAGCTTTATGATTCATCCGCAAATTTACTGAGGGGCTTTAATCACCTCCTAGAAGCTGAGAAGTTTGCTCCTGCTCTGCTATATCATCGGGGTGTTCTCGCCCTGGCATGAACCTGTGGTCAACCCTTCCACCCGCGCCCAGCCGCCCCTAGGCTTCATTCCCCCCGCGCTAGATCGGCGAGTGCTGGCTCTGGTGCGTCTGGGGCTGCCTTACTGGATGCGCTGGCGTGAGCAGGTTCAGCAGGTAGACGTGGTCAATGCTGACGGTCTGGTGCACCTGCTGCAGGCGTTCAATGCTCAAGAAACCCGATTTCTGCTGGCCTTCCGTCATCCCAGCCCGCTCGATTCGTATTGTTTGGGCCATCTGCTGTGGTATGCGGTACCTCAGCGGGCCAAAGAACTCGGGATTGAACTAAAGCGTCCGGTTCACAGCCACTTCATCTACGATCGCGGCATTCCACTGTGGGCTGGTAGCTGGGTCGGGTGGATCTACAGTCGTCTGGGGGGCACGCCTATTCAGCGGGGCAAGGTCGATCGCCAGGGGCTGAGGTCGGCCCGCAACCTGTTGGCAAACGGTCAGTTTCCCCTCGCTGCTGCTCCTGAGGGCGGTAACAATGGGCACACCGAGATCGTTAGCCCCTTGGAACCGGGGGTGGCCCAGATGGGGTTTTGGTGTGTAGAAGATATGCAGAGCCAGGGCCGGAGCGAGCGGGTGGCGATCGCGCCTTTGGGCATTGCCTACCGCTACATCACCCCGCCGTGGAAAGAACTCGATCGCTGGCTCGACCGGCTGGAGCACGATAACGGGCTGGCATCGTCGCCGACATATTCTTTAGGAGACACCTCAGCGGCAGCGATCGAGTTCCGCTACCAACGGCTCTACACCCTGGGCGAACACCTCTTGACCCTGATGGAGGACTACTACAACCGGGTCTACGGCGCTGCTCTGACCAGCCCCAGCCCGAAAGCTGCGCCGCTGACTAAACCCCTCAACGAGACCGCAGCGAATCATTTTGCCGATCGCCTTGCCGCCCTGATGAATGCCGCTCTCCAGGTGGCCGAAACCTACTTCAAGCTGCCGCCCAAGGGTGGCCCCATCGATCGCTGCCGCCGCATTGAGCAGGCCGGGTGGGAGCGCATTTTTCGTCAAGATGTGGTCGGCAACCCGCCCCCCTCTGATGTCGAGCGGGGCCTGGCCGATCGCGAGGCCGAGGAAGCCAGCCTCCGCATGTGGCACATGCGCCTGGTCGAAAGCTTTGTCGCCGTCACCGGGCAGTACGTCAAGCAGCGCCCCTCTGCCGAGCGCTTTGCCGAAACGGTGATGATTTTGCGCGACACAGTGTGCCTGATTCAAGGCCAGAACCCCTTTCCCAGACCCAAGCTGGGGCCGCAGCGAGCGGTGCTAACGGTGGGAGAGCCAATTTCGGTCAGCGATCGCTTCCCCGATTACAAAGCAAACCGCAAGCAGGCCGTCGCCCAGCTCACCGCCGACCTGCAAGCCGCACTAGAAGCCATGATTCCGCCTACTCTGGCAGAATCGGGGTTGCCGCAGGCAGATTCGCCAAAATAGCCTCTACCTGGTTTTGGTAGTCTGCCTCTGACAGCGCTGGGGCCTGGTCATCCACCTCGATCTCTCGGCCAATATCTACCCACGAGCGGCAGCCGCTGTAGCCTTTGTGGCGGGGCAGCAGCAGCGGCGACTCGAACCGATAGGCCCGCAGCAGCAGGGCGTAGAGGGGGCGATCGGGCTGCCAGCTCAGCCGTTCGGCCACAAACTGCTCGTTCCATACCAGGTAAGGTAGCAGCGGAGCCACCTCTGTCTCGGCCTGGAGCAGAAAGGCGTGGGTAATGGTCGCCCAGCCCTCAAACCTCACCTGGTCTGGCTGATCAGGCTGTTCTGAATTCGCCAGAGACCGAAATTCATCCTTCAGCAGCGCCAGCTTTTGGTGCTCTAGGGTGGCCAGCAGCAGCACCTCGCGAGCCGCCAGCGAAAACTGACCCTTGGCCTCGCGAATGCCGCCTTTTCTTAGCAGCAGAATAGTGTCGCCCTGCAGCAGCGCCGCGATCGCCACCTGCCACTCTTTGAGAACCCACGACGCCATACTGCAAGTCTCCGTTAGTCAAGGGTTTGCCCACCCTGCCGCGCCTGAGCGGGAATTTAAGGCTCAGGCTTGACCTTAAGGTCATCCCAGTTGCCTAGTACCAGGGTAGCGCCGGGGACGGGCGATCGCCCCCAGGGTTCTGACACTGAGACAAAGCCCGCCGCCTGGGCCTGTTCTGCCAAGGCCAGATCGGCCCAGCTGTCGCCGACAACTAAGGTACGCGCTACTGCAACCTGGAGGCGATCGCACACCTGCTCCAGCAATGTCGGATCAGGCTTGGGCGGATCCTCTGGCCTTGTACCCTGCCACTCATCCACCCAGGGCAGCAGGTCGTAGTAGCGCAAAAATTCTTCCACATAGGCTGGGCTATCGGACGACAGCACTCCAATTTTCAGCGGGCTGTGGTGAAGCCGCTTGAGCATGGCTGCTGTGCCCTCAAAAGGTGGCGTGTAGGCGGCTTTGCCGTTGCGGGCGGCATTTACCGCTGCAAAGCAGTCGGCTACCAGCGTCGTCACTTTTGCTTGGGAATAACCGGCCTGCACTAGCACCGCTATGGCTCCCTGCCGATTGGCCTCGCGCGTGCCCGCTGCCATCAGTCCATCGGGGTCGATGCCCTGGGCCGAAACACCAAAGCAGGCTAGCAGGGCTGGCATGAGGTCATCCCCTCCTCCTACAGCGGTGGAAATGGCCTCGGCGCGGGCGATCGCCGTGCGCTGTAACAGCCCCCGCGAGTCGGCCAGGGTGCCGTCTTTGTCGAAGACAATCGCCTCTATACCGGCAATCAGATGCTGCCCGCAGCGAATTTGCACCATACAAAAAATTTCGTTTCCAGCACACCCACTATCCTAGATAATGGGAAGGTTTTGAAGTTTGAAATATAAGCAGCTCACTATGCGCACCCACTACTGCGGCACCCTGCGGGCCAGCGACATTGGCAGCACTGTTACCCTGTTCGGCTGGGTCGATCGCCGCCGCGACCACGGGGGCGTTATTTTTATTGATCTACGCGATCGCACCGGCGTTGTCCAAATCGTCAGCGATCCTGAGCGCACCCCGGCCTCCTATCCCCAGGCCGAACAGCTGCGCAACGAGTACGTGGTCAAAATCCAGGGCCGAGTCAGCCAGCGTCAGGAGGGCTCCGTTAACCCCAAGCTGTCCACTGGGGAAATCGAGATCTACGCCGACACCATTGAGCTGCTCAATGCAGTGCGCAAGCCCCTGCCGTTTCAGGTGTCCACCGCCGATTCTGAAATGGTGCGCGAAGACCTGCGGCTAAAGTATCGCTATCTGGATCTGCGGCGGGAACGGATGGCTCAGAACATGCGCATTCGCCACGAGGTGACCAAAGCTATCCGCCGCTTTTTAGAAGATCAAGAAGGCTTTTACGAAGTCGAAACCCCCATTCTCACTCGCTCGACCCCGGAGGGCGCGCGCGATTATCTGGTGCCCTCGCGGGTCAACCCCGGCGAGTTTTACGCCCTGCCCCAGTCGCCGCAGTTGTTCAAGCAATTGCTAATGGTCTCGGGGATCGATCGCTACTACCAGATCGCCCGCTGTTTCCGCGACGAAGACCTGCGCGCCGATCGCCAGCCCGAGTTCACCCAGCTCGACATGGAAATGAGCTTCATGACCCAGGACGAGATCCTGGATCTCAACGAGGCGCTGGTGGCCCACATTTTTAAGGAAGTCAAAGGCGTTGACATTCCTCGCCCCTTTCCCCGGCTCACCTACGCCGAGGCGATGAATCGCTACGGCAGCGACAAGCCCGACACCCGCTACGGCCTGGAACTGGTCGATGTGTCTGACCTGGTCAAAGACTGCGGCTTCAAGGTCTTCTCTGGAGCGATCGCCGACGGCGGCATTGTCAAAGTACTGCCCATCCCCAACGGCAACGACCAGGTCTCTAACGTGCGCATTAAACCGGGTGGCGATGTGTTCAAGATCGCGGCGGAGGCGGGAGCCAAGGGCCTCGCCTACGTGCGGGTGCGGGCCAACGGCGCGGTGGATACCATCGGTGCCATTAAGGACAACCTCGATGCCGACCAAATGGCGGAGCTGCTGCGCCGCACCAACGCCACCGAGGGCACCCTGCTGCTGTTTGGAGCCGGGCCAACCCCGATTGTGAATGCCACGCTAGATCGGGTGCGCCAGGCGATCGCCCGCGAGATGAACCTGATCCCCGAGGGGACCTACAACCTGCTCTGGGTGACCGACTTCCCCATGTTTGAGTGGAACGCCGACGAGCAGCGGCTAGAGGCTCTGCACCACCCCTTCACCGCGCCCAACCCCGACGATATCGATGACCTGAAAACCGCCCGCGCGATCGCCTACGACATCGTGCTCAACGGTTACGAAATCGGCGGCGGCAGCCTCCGCATCTATCAGCCCGAGGTGCAGAGCCAGGTGTTTGAAACCATTGGCCTCAGCGAAGACCAGGCCCGCGATAAGTTTGGCTTTTTGCTCGAAGCCTTTGAGTACGGCACCCCGCCCCACGGCGGCATCGCCTACGGGCTCGACCGCATCGTCATGCTGCTGGCAGGCGAGGAGTCGATTCGAGATGCGATCGCCTTTCCCAAAACCCAGCAGGCCCGCTGTCTGCTCACCCAGGCTCCTTCTAGCGTGGATGAGGCTCAGCTCAAGGAACTGGCGATCGCCTCCACCTACGACCCCGAGGAAGAGTAGGTGGGTAGGCGAGTTCGTGGGTAGATGGACAATGCTTGCGTTCTTGAGGCATTGACGTATCTCGCACGCTCACCGTCACTAATCTTGTGGTGGTATAAAAACTTGCGCCAGTAACAGTAATTCGTGGCAACCTATGGGCTTATTAGAGAAAGCCGATTGGGAGACACGTCGAGTTATGTTGCAGCTGCAGGAAAGGGCTTCAAAACAACAACTGCATCCGCTGGGAAAGCCGGGAGGGCGATGGCGCTACGTGCCCTGGCTAACGTTGGGTAGTTTACTGCTGCTTTGCCCGACTGCTTTCGCCCAGGGCATGAGCACAACTGATCTGCAAGTTGCCCTGGACACGGTGTGGGTACTGGTCGCTGGGTTTCTGGTGTTCTTTATGAACGCTGGCTTCTGCATGCTCGAAACCGGGTTTTGCCGCAGCAAAAACGCCGTCAACCTGCTGGCCAAAAACCTGATTGTGTTTGGCCTATCAACTTTGGCGTTTTGGGTAATAGGCTTCGGTCTTATGTTTGGCGACGGCAACCCCCTGTTTGGCTTCTCGGGGTTTTTGCTGCAGGGGGCCGACAACAGCCCTGCCGTCGGTGAAGCCTATCGAGGCACCTTTAACGCTCTCAGCTGGGCCGGAGTGCCCCTAAACGCCAAGTTTTTCTTTCAGCTGGCCTTTGCGGGTACGGCAGCTACGATTGTCTCTGGGGCCGTAGCCGAACGGATTAAGTTTTTGGCCTTCTTTATCTTTAGCCTGCTGCTAGTAGGCCTCTCTTACCCCATCACCGGCCACTGGGTATGGGGCGGCGGCATGCTGTCTAACCTCGGGTTCTACGATTTTGCCGGGTCGACGGTAGTGCACTCCGTCGGCGGTTGGGCGGCGCTGATTGGGGCCATTTTGCTGGGGCCGCGGCGGGGTCGATTTCAGGCTCGTCCGGTGGCGATGCCGGGGCACAACCTGAGTATTTCGGCTCTGGGCTGTCTTATTTTATGGCTGGGCTGGTTTGGCTTTAACCCCGGCTCCACGATGGCCGCTGACCCTTTCGCCATTAGCCACATTGTGGTGACCACTAATATTGCGGCTGCATTGGGGGGTCTGGCGGCCACCGTTACCTCCTGGATCTATCTCAGCAAGCCGGATCTGTCGATGATTATCAACGGTGTGCTGGCGGGGCTGGTATCGGTGACCGCATCCTGCGCCTACGTCACTTTGGGTAGCGCCGCGTTAATCGGCCTAGTGGCGGGCGTCATTGTGGTGTTTTCGGTCACGCTGCTAGACGGGCTCAAAATTGACGATCCGGTAGGGGCGGTTTCGGTACACCTGGTGTGCGGCCTGTGGGGCACTCTGGCTCTGGGCTTGTTTAGCGTTACCCCCGGCGTTTTTCCCTGGTATGACCAGGAGTCTGGCCCCCTGGCGGGATTGCTGATGGGCGGCGGCATTCAGCAGGTGCTGGTGCAGTTGTTGGGCATGGTCGTGGTCGGGGCGTTTACGGTGACCTTTAGCCTGGTGTGCTGGCTGGTGCTACGAGCCACGATAGGCATTCGGGTTTCTGAAGCCGAAGAAATTCAGGGCCTTGACCTGGGTGAGCACGCTATGGAGGCGTATCCGGAGTTTCAGGTGGGGCCGTAGCAATTTTGGCTGGGGGATTGGCGATTTTGGATTTGGGAGCTGAGAGAATCTAAAATCCAAAATCGCTAGACAAAGTGGTAAGGGGGAAGAGGTTCACTGAGCACAAGGTTCCAGTGGGGGGCCTGCGATCGCCACTCTTCGACCTGCTGTAACAGCGTATCGTCCTCGCGATCGACCAGGATGTAGACGCGGGCTTCCCCAGCTGGGCTTTCGGCCTCAAGGCAGTCGCTGTAGGCGCTGTAGATGTGGTCGAGCACCTGGACGAGTTCGGCCTGCTGCTGTTCTTGGCTGTTGGCTTGGTCTTCGAGGCGCTGCTTTTTGGCCAAAAAGTAGTCGCGCCCGGTTAGGCCTGCGGCCACGGGCGGTAGCTCAACCGTTTGGGCGATCAGCTTGAGCTGGTACTCAGCTTTTTGGGCCAGGGCCTCAAGCTTAGCGGCGTAGTCTGCGCCCTGGGTGGCCAGGTGAGCCTTGAGATGGTCGAGGGAGGCAATCTGAGTGCCAAACCGCAGAGGCAGCAGCGGCGTGGTTTGAAACAGCTCACAGATGACGCGATCGTGGCTGAGCACGGCATTTAACAGGCGCGGCTCATCGGTTTGCAGGGTTGCTAGATCAACGCCAGTTTCGACTACGGCAGCAACATTGTCTACAGCAATCAGCTGGGTAGGCTCGGCCAGCCCCAGGGGTAGCGTTAGGGGCTGCTGCGGTCGAGGGCAAATACTGTAGAGGTAGATAGGCCCTGAAGTCAACTCTGGGGACACGATATCAAACGCCTTTCGAATGCGCTAAGTTCGATCTCACTCTAGGCGATCTGAACTTTACCTCGGGGCGGTACCCCGTAAAAATGCCATAAAACTTACGGCCTTGAAACCGCTCCAGCCGCCGTAATACTGGGGAGAAATTGGTTTGATTGCCCCTGTTGAGAGACTGTAGTGCCTGGCTCCTATACCAATCGTCTATGCCGCTGGCGCGGCACCCCCAATAACGAAAATAGCCATAGCCGTTCCCTTCGACTCCGCTCAGGGAACAGCTAGTTTCAGGGCAAATCCGAATCGCATAGCCTCGATCTTAAACAAACGGCTTGCGTAGGGCATAGGCGTAGCCGAGCCAGAGGCTCTACGGTGTTTGCCTAGCCCAACCGGGTATAGCCCAGGTGGATTCAGTATTACAGCGTGGTTTGTAGAGTAAAGCACCAGTCTAGGGTAAGCTGGCCCGGCTGACAGCCTGCTTCGGCATCGAGCCGGTGCAGGTGAATGGGGGTGCCCTGGCGCAGAGCGGCAATGGCTGGGGTGTAGGTGCCCAGGTCGCGATCGATGAGGGCAGTTAAATCGCCTATGGTGAGCAGGTTGCGCCAGGGGGCGTCAGCGATGTCTACGGCAGCATCGGCGGGTAGAGCCAGGGGGCTGGTGGGCAGCAATCGCCCACGGCTCAGATCAAGAATCCAGCTGCGCTGAGCGACTGTTAGCTGCATCAGCGGGCGCAGGTAGAGGCTGCCCTGCTGCCAGTTCAGGCCGGGGGGCAGCACCTGAGCCGCGACCCCGCCCATGAGCTGCATCACGCGTTCTGCGCTTTGGGCCAGGTACCAGCGCAGCCGGGGCCACAGATCGGCTACCAGCACTGGCTCATGTACAAAGGTGTGTTTAAGCAGGCCGCTGGCTCCCTGCACCAGGTCGGTAGCGCTGTAGGTAACGAGGTTGCAGAAGGCTTCGCGCTGGCGCAGCTGCTCTGCGGTGGCGTGCTCTCCCCCCTCACCGAGCGCTATCTGGGGAAGGTTTTGGGCAACTATCCGCTGAGCGTAGGTATCGAGAAAGGTCTGGATCCAGCTCTCATTGGTGAAGGTCAGCCAGTTGCCCAGCACCCCGGCGGTAGCATCGCCGGGGTCTTCGATCAGGGTGCTGGCGAAGTCGTCGAGGGTAAAGCCTGCGTCGACTTTAGAAGGTTGCTTTTCATGCGGCGGCAGGTAGAGCGCGTTGGGGCTAGCCTCGGAGCCACCTGAGGGACGAGGCGGCGATGGAGCCTCCATTCGAGCCAGGTGGAGATGCAGGCTGAGGGTAGCGGTCTGCCAGGGCTGAAAAGGCCGCAGGGCTTCGACAGAGCAGCGATCGCTCAGTAGAGGGCTGAGCCCCGGCTGGGCGTAGCTTAGACTCTGAGCTACCTGCTCCAGCAGATCTTTACAGCGCCAGGAGCGGTTATCCAAGTCGTTGTCCAGCAGGCGAAGACTGGTCGTCTCGGCCAGATGAAGAGAGGGCACTGGGTCGGTCTGGGTGACTAAATCGAGGGCGTAGCGAGAGTCCTCAATCGTGAGCATTAGCACTGGCACCAGGCGCACAATGTGTGCCGTTCCTGGTCCATCCGGTTCAAAAACGCTGGCCTGAATTCCTTCGATCAGGCGCATAATTTCGTAGCCTCCGCTGGCCAGCATCCACAGCAGGTGGGGCACCAAAACCGTGATAGGAACAATACCGGGCGCTGTCGATGGCGGGGACGATAACTGGGCTGCCCGCAGGGCGTCTAGAAGTTCCCAGGTCTCTTCGCTGAGGTAAGCGCCGAGGTTTTCTGGCGTTTGAGGCAGGTCGGCGGGCCAGCCGCCGGTGGGCGATCGCAGCGCCATGCTCTGCCCTACCAGCTGCTTTAGCGCCGCTGCTACCGCCGGTGCTTGCTCCAGGTCGGGTCGCTCTAGAGCCAGAGGTGCCATGCGACACACCGTATTGCTCAGGATAGAGGCTGTCGCGCCCGGCAGCGCTGCCGATTCTGACGGCAACCAGGGAGTAAGCGATCGCACAGCGGATGAAACCATAGCAGCAGCCCGCGCCGGGGGTGAGGGATCTCCCTAGAGAGTGCCTATTTCTCCGGCAAAATCCACAGGCCGTTGCAAATTTATGGGTAGGGGGGCAGAGCATGCCCTGCCCCCCTACCAGGCCACGTAGGGCAGCCGGGCCGCTGTGGCGCGAATGGCCTCGGCGTTGGCCACCAGCTGGCCGCAGGCATCCCAGGTGCCCGCCAAAAAGGCCTGACGCACCCCCTCAGGCATCGCTATGGGCTCGGTTCTAGCGCCAAACTGCACGGTTTGCGAGGCTAAATCAAGGGTGACAGGGGCGGTGGGGTCGGCCTCCAGGGCGGCCTGCACCTGCCCCACCACCTCGGAGGTGCCTGTCAGGCAGGGAATGCCGATCGCGACGCAGTTGCCAAAGAAGATTTCGGCAAAGCTCTCGCCCAGCACGGCCTTGATTCCCCAGCGGGCGATCGCCTGGGGGGCATGCTCGCGCGAGGAGCCGCAGCCAAAGTTGCGGTTCACCACCAAAAGGGTTGCGCTCTGATACTGGGGCTGGTCAAAGGGGTGGCTGCCCTCCAGGGCGGCGCGATCGTCGGCAAACACCTGCTCGCCCAGCCCGTCAAAGGTCACGCACTTCAGAAATCGAGCCGGGATGATGCGATCGGTATCGATGTCGTTTCCTCTGAGAGGAATGCCGGTTCCCGTGATCTGTTCTATCTGCGTCACTGCGATCGCTCCTTACCTTGGGCTGTAGCCTTACCACGAGGCCACCTCCACCGAGATGGCCGCCTATCACCTATCAATAGTAGCGTCTGAGCGTAACCCGCAACATGGCTTGCACCGCTCTGGTCAAGGGCAGTTTGGCGGTTCTAGATAGGACCAAAATCCTGGATTTTCCAACGCTGTGAGAGCAGTTGTTAACCAAATCATAAACTTTGGTATCATCGCTAGCCATGCCTGAATTCGAGGAGTATCTTAGTAATTAAGGAAGTGAATCATCTGACACCAAAATCTGATTTCTTCCCCTGACAGTTCAAATAGTTCAGTCCTGTTAAATAGGAGGTACGTTATCGATTTAACGTCTGAATCTATTTCGTCAAATACCAGCAGCACTTTACTCGGTTGTTGATATTTTCTCTCTGTAACTGATTGAGAGCTCTGTAAGAAATGCCCAGAGACGCTATAAACCCCACGCGATGGTTTCTTTACGACGGCATTTAAACATCTCTATTTTATCGGAACTTTCTTGAGGAAAACTCTCAAGTTAATCAGTCAAAGTGCTGCTGTCTCCGAATCGTTTCTAAAAACAACTCGCCTCGACTATTTCACTATTGGCAAGTTGTTGAGTTACAGGCAAAAGGTACATAAAGTCTACGCTTAGAACCCCCTGGCAAACATGTCTGCCAGGGGGTTCCCTTTTAGCTAAATGAAGTGGTCTATACGGCAAGCGTCAGCGTTGTTGGTCGATGTCCTCGTCTGCTGGACTCAGGCTAGCCCGCAACGCGATCGCTCTCGGGACCGTGAATCAGCTCTGATAGCTCTGGCATGATCCCATCGGTCTGAGCGATCGGTGCAGGACTTACCGTTGAGATGGGCTCTTCAATCGGCGCGGGGGCCATCATATCGCTAGGCAAAAAGATGCGAGCGCTCACCGCCAGCATCGCTACCGCAAAAATCAGCACAATCAGCAAAGGTGCAATGTAAGACCGGAAAAACGACATAGGGCGATCGCGTGTGAAGGGATGTAACTTATGTTCTCATCTTACCGCTTATCTTCCCGCATCCCCTCACCCCGGCGGCTCATCCATCCCTGGCCTCGGCACGGGCAGCGCGGGCTTGCGCATGCGCCGCAGACCAACCCAGCCCGCTACCGCTACCACCAGCCAAAACCAGCCGGTCAGGGGTTGGTAGAGCAAAAAGCCACCCACGCCGAGCATCGCCCCCAGCAGCAGCAGCAGGGCAAATCCTGCTCGCAACAGGTCGCGGCCCAGGGCCTGGGCGGGCCAGAGGCCGGTGCGCTGGCGCTGGCGAGCCCAGCCGGGGCCACCGGGGCGCACTTTGCTGTAGAAAGTATCCAGCGTGGCGTCGCTCTCGGGGGCGGTGAGCAGCATGGTGGCGACCCAAATCACCGTGGTAATGGCGGTGGTGACCAGCAGCCGCAGGCCAAAGTCGTCGATGGTGAGAATGGGGACAACGCTGGTGACCAGACCCACCAAAAATCCGGCCAGCATGGAGGCTAGCTCGGCGGCGGCATTGATGCGCCACCAGAACCAGCGCAAAATAAGCACCAGCCCTGGCCCGGTGCCGATCGCGATCACCAGTCGAAATACTGTGGCGACATCCTGGGAGTAAAAGGCGGCGATCGCCCCCAGACCCGTCACCACCACCGAGGCGATGCGACCCGCCAGCACCAGTTCGGTTTCGGTGGCGGCGGGCCGCACAAAGCGCCCGTACAGGTCGTTGGTGAGGTACGACGCGCCCCAGTTAATCAGGGTCGAAACCGTGCTCATAAAGGCGGCAATCAGCGAAGCCACCACCAGCCCCAGCAGCACGGGCGGCAAAAAGTCGAGCATCAGCATGGGGTAGCCCAGCTCGCGGTCTTCGAGGTTGGGGTAGATCACCACCGCTGCCAGGGCGACTATTACCCAGGGCCAGGTGCGAATCACGTAGTGCAGAATGTTGAAAAACCAGGCCGCTTTTTCGGCCTCGGCCTCATCCTTAGAGGCGGCCAGTCGCTGAATAAACTCGCCGCCCCCGTCGCTACGGCGAAAGGCCCACCACTGCAGCGTCACGTAGGCCAAAAAGGTGCTGATCGAAATACCAGCGGTCTCGCTCCACTGGTACCAGCCCCCCGCCCCCCGCTCCAGGGGCACAAAAGCGAGCAAATCGGTGCCGCCTGTCGCCTGCACCTGGTCGATCAGGCTGCCCATGCCGCCCAGGTTAACTACGGCTGCTACAGCCACAATTACAGCGCCCAGCAGCGCCAAAAAGAACTGGAAAAAATCGGTTGCTACCACCCCCCACAGCCCTGAGAACCCGGCGTAGACCAGCACCAGCACGCTGACTCCGATCACGCTCAGCAGCTTCAAACTTTCGCCGGGCTCAATGCCGACCGACTGCCAAATTTGCAAAGCGTCGATCACTTTGACCATGGCCAGCATGGCGTAGCCGATGCCGATGCAGTTGATTGGCACCGCAAACAAAAAGGCCTTGATGCCTCGCAGCCAGGCTGCTGTCGCTCCACCGTAGCGCAGCTCCGTTAGCTCGGCATCGGTAATGATTTCAGAGCGCCGCCACAGCCGGGCGAAAACGTAGATCATCACCACGTGGGCAATGCCAAAGCTCCACCATTCCCAGTTGCCGGCAATGCCCCGGGTCCCAACCACGCCAGCGATATACAGCGGCGTATCAATCGAGAAGGTGGTAGCCGCCATACTGGTGCCCGCCAGCCACCAGGGCAGCGATCGCCCCGACACAAAAAAATCCACCAGCCCACCCGCTGCCCGGCGGGAAAGGTACAGGCCCAGCGCCAGGCTAAAGACCATGTAGACGGCCACAATGGCCCAGTCAATCCAAATCACAGCGGGTTACCCCTCAAACACCGATGCTATCTTGCCACACTAGGATGTTGCTCTTTCGAGCTGAGTGACGCGAGTTTCGAGCTGCCTGACCTGCTGCTTAAGTTCGATCGCGAGGGTGGCCAGGTTGTCGAACTGCTCATCGAGGGAAGGCTCCGCCACAGGTGGGGTAATAGTGGGCAGGCTAGGGGCCGGACGGTTGGGGATGGAGAGCTGCGATTCTATTTGTCTAACCTGCGACCTCAGCCGACCGAGTTCAGACTCCAGGCGATTTAATCGCGAGTCAATACGGGCCTCGCCCTGGGCCTCAACGTAACTCCCTAGCCCCAGCCACAGCAAGATACCCAGCAAAATGCCAATAGACCAACGTGCGATCGCCATACTATCTCCTTGTCGCTGCTCCCCTCACGGGTGAACAGATTAGGCCTCATGAATGGATCGGGGTGATAACGGGTACCCTACCCCTACCGATTCTAGAAAAAACTCTTTAAACCCGTCTCTCATCCTAAATAAGCTGGCCTATCATTAGCGCCAGGGCATGATCGCCAGAGACGTAGGCGAGTACTCCGTGGGACCTCTGTCCGTGGGTACTCTGACAGAGGTCCCTGCGGAGGGGCGGCACCAATCTACTCAATCTGCAAACACCGTCGGTGGAGGGGAAGCCATGAAATTGCGATATTTAGTTGTGCTGTTAAGCCTGGGGATGGCAGCAGGGGTAATGCCCCTGGGGGGCTATGCCCAAACTCCGACCACCGAGCCCGATATGGTCGCACCTGATGTAGAGATTGAGCCCGAGACTGAAGCCGAGGCCGAAGCCGAGCCTGAGGAGGCCGAGCCTGGCTTAACGGCGATCGAAGCCTATAACCAGGGGGTTGAGCGCTACAACAGCGGCGACTACGAAGCCGCTCTCGCAGCCTTTGATATGGCCATCGAAAAAGATCCAACCCTGGCTGGTGCCTATCTATATCGGGGCCTGATCTATGCCGACCAAAATAACTACGACCGGGCGCTAATCGACCTGAACCAGGCCCTAGATTTGGATCCAAACAACGCCAACGTTCTGTTTGCGCGGGGTAGTGTTTACTATCGTCAGGGCAGCTCCGCCGAGGCCCAGGCCGACTTTAATGCAGCTCTAGAAGCCAACCCCGATGCGGTAGATGCCTATCTCTACCGAGGCCTGATCGATTCGCAGCAGGGGCGCTATGACCTGGCGCTAGAAGATTTTTCTACCGCTATTGAACTCGACCCTGATAACCCTTCGGCCTACGTGCTGCGCGGCTTTGCCCTAGAGCGAGTGAATAACTACAGCGACGCCGTGGCTGACTTCAGCCGAGCGATTGAGCTACAGGGCGACCTGCCCAGGGCTTACATGGGACGGGGAGTGGCCTACTACCAATTAGGGCTCTACGATGCGGCCCTCGATGACCTCAACCAGGCAGTACAGCGCGACTCCAGCATGGCTCGGGCCTATCTCAACCGCAGCTATGTGTTCTATCGTCAGGGACGCCCCAACCGCGCTCTGCAAGACCTCGATCGCGCCATTGAGCTCAACCCTGACCTGACCGAAGCCTACATGAGCCGGGGTACCATTCGCGCCGCTCAAAATAACCTCAGCGGTGCCCAGCAAGATTTTGCTCGGGTGCTGCAGCTCAACCCTGACTCGGCCATGGCCTATAAGCAGAAAGGCGACGCGCTGCTGCAGGCGGGGGATGCGACCGCTGCGATCGCAGATTACACCGAGGCTCTGTTCCTAGATCCCACCTATGCGGCTGCCTTTAAAGCCCGGGGCGACGCCCGCCTGTCTACGGGAGATGTATTTGGCGCGATCGATGACTACAGTCAGGCCCTGGAGGTACAGCCCGATTACCTGGAAGCCTACTCTGCTCGGGGATCGGCTTACCTGCAGGTAAACCAGGCCCAAGATGCTTACCAAGACCTCACCCAGGCCATTGTCAGTGCTCCCAACAGTGCCGACCCAAAGCTGTTTTATAACCGAGGGGTAGTGCGCGCTCGCCTCGGTGACGATGCTGGTGCCCGTCGCGATTTTGAGCAAGCCGCCCAGCTTTACCTGCAACAGGGCGAAGCCGCCGGGTATCGGCAGACGCTAAACCAGATGAGCCAGCTGTAGCGCTGGCGAAGATGAGGGGATGAGGGAATGGGGAAGATGAGGGGATAGGGATGCAGAATGGCTTCCCGCAGGATAGGGAGGCAGGGATAATAAAGTGGTGAGATGAAGAGATCTGGAACACCGGAATCTCGCCCTCTTCCTCACCATCCTCATCCTCCCCATCTCCATCTGCCCCATGTTCCATCCCTGGCGCGCCCTGCGGCTCACAATTCTGGCCCTGCTGCTGGGCTGCCTGTTGCTGCTGGCCCTGGCCGAACCAGCGATGGCATCGGTGCACACCTACCACGAACAGCCAGGGCAAACGACCTATCGATCGCGCCAAAGTTTGCGCGACCAAAACGAGGTGGCCTGGCAGGCAACGGTCTTTAAACGCTATGGAGAAGGACGTTTAGAGGGCGTATACCTGAGGCTGGTGGGGTTTCCGGGCCAGGGATTAGTCGATCGCCAGGGCGATCTGTCGGTGCAGACTGGTACGGCAACTCAGTGGGCAGCAGCGCCCTCACTGGATTCTCAAACTCAAACCTTGCCAGAAAACGTAGCGCAGTACGATATCGACCCAATCTTGAGCCACATTCAGCGCCCCGGCCCCCTCACGCTGGTTGTGCCTTTAGCCAATGGGACTGTCGCACGACTGGTGGTAGCGCCGTACATCGTTGAGGAGTGGCTCGATGTCTACTCCTTCAAAGACGGCGCTGAAGCCGCTGCTTGAGCAGCCTGTCTTGAGAAACCGCTCAGGGCTGGGTACCGCTGACGGTATGGGTTGTTTAAAAATAAAAAGCCGGGTAAGGCGCTATCACTGAGGAGCGAACCTCCACAATGTCCTGTGGCCCTACCCGGTCTTAGCTTTGGAGCACACGCGAGTCTACAGGATGTTTAGATAATCGGTCATAGAACAGAATCCGCCAATACATGAAAGTTCTGAAAAGTTCAGGACCTTGTTCAGGTGATGGGTAAACAGCCCTGTTTTGGTCAAGAACTGAGGCAAAAACCGTTCTCTTTCAACGCCTAACCATAGATTGTCAAAACAATATCTGCGATTGGGAACTTTCCAAATGCTATTTTCGTCTTTGCCTGACCCAAAAAATAGGCTTTAAAGCGATTCTCGATTGAGTGAGGTGCGTCGTTGCTGAGTGTTAGATTACCCAGTTCCTAGTCGATTAAGTTCTGCTCTGTTATCCCCTTATGCAACCGTGGTGGAGATCGCTACGATGTACTTCACCCGAGTGAACCCCGCCTTGTGGCGATATGGGTTATACCAATCAGCGTAATCGAGGCAATACTGGCTGGCTGTCAATATTGCGAAAGACTAAGTAACGCAACGGCATGTACCAATCCCCTGCTGCCGACGGATGACCAGCCAAATCGTCGGGTTAGGATGATCTTGCTAGTTTCTACGTCAGTTTCATGCTCGTCATTGTCTTAATTTTTGTGGTCGGCCTCACTCCAGCGATTGTGTCAGCGTGGATGAGCGTTCGCGCCGATCGGCACGAAAAGTGCGGCAGTGCTGCGGTGCCAACGGCCCTGGGGCAGAGCATGGCCAAACTGCTCGACAACAACAGTGATTTGCACTACGTCGATGGCATGGGCTACATGATTGGCGATATTACCTGCGATCTGAATGCGCGATCGCCCTATCTGCGCTGTGCCATGAACCCCATGGGCCCTTGCGACGGGTGCAGTGCCTACGCGCCTAAAGTATTCGATCGCCAGGTGTAGAGCCGATCAACTGGCGTTGAACGGCTGCCAATCGCTACCGATACATCACAATCCCCGCAAGGCACCTGGATTTCTGGGTGCCTTATTGGTGAATGGACTGGTGGCTAGGGCGCGATGGCCAAAGCACCGACCCCAAAGGGCCATCGCAGGCTCAGACCACTCTGGTACTAGCGCCCAATCGCCCTAACCGACAGGCTTGCGCTACAATCCTTAAAATAATCCTCTAAACTCCGACCGGAATACCGGGGTTTATGGGAGAATACGTAAGTAAACGCTAGGCAACGTATTTTGCACAGACTAACGGAGATTTGAGATGGCGCTTCAACTTGGCGATCAGGTACCTAACTTCACCCAGCAAACCAGCGAGGGTGAAATCGATTTTTACAGCTGGGCTGGCGATAGCTGGGTGGTGCTGTTTTCTCACCCCGCCGACTACACCCCTGTTTGCACCACCGAGCTGGGCAGCGTAGCCAAGCTCAAGCCCGAGTTTGAAAAGCGCGGCGTTAAAGTTATCGCCCTCAGCGTAGACAGCGCTGACTCGCACCAGGGCTGGATTGGCGATATCAACGAAACCCAGGGCGTTTCAGTCAACTACCCCATCATTGCCGACGACGACAAAAAGGTCTCTGACCTCTACGGCATGATTCACCCCAACGCGAACGCCAAGGTGACGGTGCGCAGCGTATTTGTGATTGACCCCAGCAAGAAGCTGCGGTTGACCATTACCTATCCGCCCAGCACCGGACGCAACTTTGCCGAAATTTTGCGGGTAATTGACTCACTGCAGCTCACCGACAACTACAGCGTAGCGACCCCCGTTGACTGGAAGGATGGCGATGACGTTGTGGTCTCCCCCACCATTCCTACCGAAGAAGCGAAGCAGCGCTTTCCCAAGGGTGTTACCGAAATCAAGCCCTATCTACGCATGACCCCTCAGCCCAACAAGTAGGGGATTTGAGTATTACTCACAACTCAGGCGCACTGCGGTGCGCCTTTTTTATGCCCAATTGGGTAGAGAGGAACGCGATCGCTGTATTAAACTCGCTCTAGAGATGCATTCCACAGGTCATGTTGTGCTAGATGAACAGGCTAAGAAGACGCTTTTGCGCAAAATTCCCCACGGCCTCTACATCTGTGGCGTTAAGAATGGGGAAGAGCTAAATGGCTTTACCGCTAGCTGGGTCATGCAGGCGTCTTTTCAGCCGCCGCTGGTGGTGAACTGCGTCAAAAACGACTCTACCTCCCACGAAATGGTCAAAGCGAGCGGCGTGTTTGCCATCAGCTTTTTAGAGGCAGGGCAAAAAGAGCTGGCCCAAAACTTCTTCAAGCCGCTGCGCCGGGTTGGCAACAAGTTTGAAGACATCGAATTTTACCCCGCTCCCGAAACCGGCTGCCCCGTCATCAAAGACACCCTGGGCTACGTCGAGTGTCGGGTGGTTGGAACTGTAGAGCACGGCGACCACACCGTCTTTGTGGGCGAGGTCGTTGGGGCTGCCGTACATCGCGAGGGCGAACCCCTGCTGCTGGAGAGCACCGGCTGGAACTACGGCGGCTAAAGGGGTAGCGATCCCTGAGCGAAGTCGTTCGCACTAGCGTCTCCCATAGGGAGAAAGGGGATGCATGGGTGGATGAATCTGTGGGCCTGCCCATCCATCCTGTGCTGCCCTCTGCCACCAATGCACCCAGGCTGCTTTGCGAGGCTTTTCGCCATATCTATATTCCTCTATCTATTTCCAGCACCATGCCTCTAATTAAAATTCAGACATCGATCGCCTCGCCCGCTCAGGCCGAGGTTGAAGGTCTCTTGAAAGATCTTTCCGCTAGTTTGGCCAGCCACCTGGGCAAGCCCGAGTCCTACGTAATGACGGCTTTTGAGGCCAATGTGCCGATGACCTTTGGTGGCACCACTGACCCCGTCTGCTACGTTGAGATCAAAAGCGTGGGCACCATGGGCAGCGCTAAAACCAAGGCCATGAGCCAAGAGTTTTGCGCTCAGCTCGAAACGGCTTTAGGCGTGCCTAAAAACCGTACTTATATTGAGTTCGCCGATGCCCCCGGCGCAATGTGGGGCTGGAACGGCGGCACCTTTGGTTAAGCCTAAAACGGTACGTCCTTATCGGGGTGGGAGGGCTGCTTAGCGGCTGCCTCAGAGGGTTTGAGGGGTGTTTGACTGAGGCCAGGGCCGTCGTCTAAATCGACCACCTGGCCATTGAAGAAGTGGGCAAAGTTTTTGACGGCTCGATCGAAGTCGCTGGCAATCTCTGGCAGCGATTGGGCATCTGGCTCCTTCGCCTCGGGCTGCTTCAGCTCGGGCCGGTTTACCTCGGGTTGGGCGACGGGAGCGGGTGGTTCAAAAACAGGTGGGGTAGGCGGTGGCTCAGCGGGGGCTGGTCGCTGGTCTATACCCTGGCTGGGGGCCAGGGCGATCGCGGGGGCTGGAGCCTCAGGCTTTGGGTCGGGCAGCACCTCCAGGGAGACCTGCACCTTTTGGCCCAGCACTTTTTGGAAAGCTGCTTCAACGTTTTCCACGCGGCCCTGGGCCATCTTGAACAGCGGTCTTGAGCTAATGCCTACCCGAGCGACCACGCCATCATAAAAGAGCAGGCTGCCCTGCTGCTGCATGAGGGCGCGGGTACCCAGGGGCTCTAGCACCGCAATAACCTGAACCCAGAGCTGGGCCAGGTTGGGCGCTGAGGTAGTGCCAGAGTCGGGGGGTGGGGTTCCCTGACCGTTGTGCGGCGGGGAGCTGGCGGCGACTGGCTCAGGGGTGTGCTGCTCAGGCGTTGCCCCGTTGGCTGTTTGAGAACTGGGTGCCTTCGGGGTCTCCGGTGCGATGCCATTGGCAGATTCTACTGTCGGTGAGGACAGGTTTGAGGGGGCGGATGCGGGCGGTGCGGTTAGGGATGCTGGATTAGCGGGTGGAGCTGGTTTGGCGATCGCGCCTGCTGTGGGCGGAGCGGCGATCGCCGTTGTAACCGTTGTCTGCCCCGCCAGGGTAGAGGGCAGCAGTCCCAGCAGCGTCACCTCTAGCCACAGTCGCGGCTGAGTTGTGTTTTTGACCTGTACCTCAGCGCTGCGCAAGTGTTGTTGACTCAATAAAAGAACTGTCGGATCCAAGTCCTGCACTAGCGTTTGCATATCGGCCCAGGTGGGGGGCGTAATCGCCACTAGATCCTGGCGATCGCCCGCCGTTTTGGCAATCAGCAAATCTCGGTAGAATCCGGCCAGGTTTTGTAGCACAATCAGCGGTTCGCGGCCGCGATCCATCAGTTTGCGGGCGCTGTCGAGTACGGTAGTGCCGTCGTCGCTGAAAATGGCCTGCACCAGGGCCAGCAGATCGCGCTCAGGCACTGCCCCCACCAGATCCCAGACGGCATCGGCCCCAACCGGTGGCTCTAGCAGGCTGAGCTGATCGAGCAAACTCTGAGCATCGCGCAGTCCGCCCTGAGACACCTGGGCCACCAGGCGCAGGGCCTCGTCATTGATGGCAATATCTTCTAAATCGGCAATTTTGCGCAGGTGGCCAATCATCGGCTCTAGGGGAATGCGCCGATAGTCAAACCGCTGGCAGCGCGAAATAATCGTCGGCAGTACCCGCTGCGGGTCGGTCGTCGCCAGGATAAACACCACGTTGCTGGGTGGTTCCTCCAGGGTTTTGAGCAGCGCATTAAACGCCGCCGTGCTCAACATGTGGCACTCGTCGATCACATAGACCTTGTAGCGACACTGCACCGGGGCAAACTGAGCCCGCTCGATCAGCTCCCGAATGTTGTCAACGCCTGTGTTGCTGGCGGCGTCAATCTCAATAAAGTCTAGGGCCGAGCCATTGGTAATTGAGCGGCAGGTTTCGCAGGTGCCGCAGGGATCTGGAGTGGGGTGGTCTTGAGCAATGCAGTTGAGCGATTTGGCGAGAATGCGGGCGCTGGAGGTTTTGCCCGTGCCCCGAGGGCCACAGAAGAGGTAGGCCGGAGCGATGCGCCGCTGGCGCAGGGCATTGGCCAGGGTGGTTGCGATCGCATCTTGCCCCACCAGAGCGCCAAAGGTCTGGGGGCGATACTTGTGGTGCAAAGGTTCGTAGGCCATAGCACTAAGATACCTTGCCGAACCCTGTCTCTGGTGCTTATTTCAGGGGGCTAAAAGCAGGGTGACGCTACAGGCTGTGGTTACGCCGTCGGCTGCCAGTGTTCTGGAAACTCGATGACCAGCGTTTCTAGTTCAGAGAGGGCACATTGGGTGGCCTGACCTCGCGCTGTGCACATGCGACTTTGGGTCTTTTGGGCCAGCGCCTTTACCCGCTCTACCGCTGCCGAAATTTCCTGCCGACGCTGGCGATCGCTAACGGGGCAGGGCGGCGCAGTAGGTAAGCAGTCGGCTACGGTCACCTCAGCTTCCCCTGCTTCGCGCGAGTAGCCTTGAAAATAAGCCAGTGCCAGCCGCCGAAACAACGTTTTTAGGTGGTCGGGGAGATCGTGCTCTACCTGGGCCGGTTTTTCTAATAGATCTACCAATTGACCCATGGCGTGGGCAATTAGGGTATTGTCTTGGCCACTGGTGGGGTAAATATCCTTAAGATCTAACCAGCAGGCCTCAAAGGCTTCCAGTTCTCGTAGCATCATGGGGTTAACTCATTGTGAGGGTAGCGTGACGAAGGTAGGTGCACCCTGCCCATGACCTTGGGTATGGCGTCTATGACAGACAGTTTGGTCTGAGACGGTTCCAGATCAAGAGTGATCTAGAGGTTTACGGCAACAGGCCCAGCGGGCCGAGCTTGCGATCTCAAAGGAGACGATTATCTAGATGGAATACTCTTAGCGTTAGAATGCCCCCCCAGCCCCTGGACCTTACAGGGATTAACCTGCAATTTTTAAGGATTGTACAGATCAAAATGGCCATTATTGAGCGAATTTATACCGACGGAGCCTGCTCCGGCAACCCTGGTCCCGGCGGCTGGGGCACCGTGCTGTACCTGACCGACGGCGGCGTGCACGAGCTGGGCGGTGGGGCCGCCCAAACCACCAACAACCGTATGGAAATGCAGGCCGCGATCGCAGGCCTCACTCTGCTGCGCGATAGCGGCCAGACGACGCCCGTCACCATTCATACCGATAGCGAGTACGTGCTGAAGGGCATCACCCAGTGGATTGCGGGCTGGAAGCGGCGAGGCTGGGTGAACTCAGCCAAAAAGCCCGTGCTCAACCGCGATCTGTGGGAAGTGCTGGATGCGGTGACCACCGAGGTCAACCAAACCCTCGATCGCCCCCTTCAGTGGGTGTACGTGCGCGGCCACTCGGGCGATGTGGGCAACGAGCGCTGCGATACGATTGCCCGCGCCTTTGCGGCCAACCGGGCGATCGCCCTTGCGACGGCAGCGCTACCCTAGCCGCCAGTGGGTACTCCAAAGCCGTAAAGGGGTACCGGGTTGTCGATAGGATGATCGAGAGCCGATTGAGTCTGACTATATATAGAGTGCTGTCTCCAGCGAGGAATGCCGTGCTGCTGTCTAAAGGGTTTGAAATTGAGATGTACACCGGCACCCCGGCTGGGGAAATTGTCGGTCTCTCCGATCGAATTGTGGCTGACCTCAACGGCTTTGTGCGCGAGCCCGACAGCCGCAATGTGGAGTACACCACCCCGCCCCTCTGCCAGTACGAAAAACTGCTGTGCGAACTCGTGCGCCCGCGCCACGAGCTGCGTCGCTACCTGAAAGGTTTGGGTAACTTCACGCTAGTGCCCGGCAGCACCCTGGCCCTGGGGTCAACCGATCGCTTCTACCGATCTGACCCCAACAACCCCTATCACAGCTATATCGAGCAGACCTACGGCACTACCGTAGTTACCGCCAGCGTCCACATCAATATCGGCATCTCAGATCCAGAGGTGCTGATGCGGGCCTGTCGGCTGGTGCGAGTTGAAGCCCCTCTGTACCTGGCGCTGACCGCCTCATCGCCGTTTTTAGGCGGCCAGGTTACCGGCTCCCACTCTAGCCGCTGGCAGGTGTTTCCCAAAACTCCGGCCCTGGTGCCGCTGTTTACCAGCCACGCCCACCACATTCAGTGGATGGAGAGGCAGCTAGCCGCAGGCACCATGCAGAATGTGCGCCACCTGTGGTCGGCGGTGCGGCCCAACGGCGATCGCCGCCCCTACAACCTCAATCGGCTAGAGTTGCGCATCTGCGATCTGATTAGCGACCCAGTAGCGCTGCTGGCCGTTACCGCCCTGCTCGAAGCGCGGCTGATTCAGCTGATTCAGAACCCTGAGTTGGATCCGTTGCTCATGAGTGAGTTCCCTGTAGACAGCCGCAATGACGACCTGGTGGCTCTAACCGACGCCAACGAAGCCGCCGTCGCCAGGCACAGCCTGGATGCTGAGCTGCGCCATTGGCAAGACGGCCGTCCCATCCTGGCTCGGCAGTGGGTGCAGCAGCTCTATGAGGAGGTCTGGCCGATCGCAAAAGCCAACGGCATTAGCTGCTTCCTCAGCCCGGTGAAGAAGATTTTGCGAGAGGGCAACGAAGCCCAGCGCTGGCTGCGGCAGCACGGGGCAGGGCAGTCGGTCGCTCAGGTGGTGCAGGGGGCGATCGCAGAGGTTGCCACCACCGAAGCGCTCCTAGCTCAAGAAATCTGCGAGCCTTGTGCTGCCTAAGGGTCCTTTCAGCTAGCCAAAAGGGCTAGCTAAAGGTAAATAATTACTTATAGGGGCAATAAGGAAAGCTTTTTCGGTAGAACCCGATCTCCCGTTTATGAAACAATTTTCGCCTAGGGTGAAATTACCGAAGGAAGTATTAATAAAATCTATATCCCCTAGACATTTTCTCCCTTGCCATGGATGAGCCTCAGCCCACCGGGTTAGGCTCCCTGTTTTAGCTCTGGTTCCTATGCCTGTCATTGTTCTGGTCAATCCTCAAATCCCTCCCAATACGGGCAACATAGCCCGCACCTGTGCCGCTACGGCAACGCCTCTACACCTGGTTGGTCCGCTCGGGTTCGACCTGAGCGATCGCGCCCTCAAGCGGGCTGGCCTAGACTACTGGCCCCAGGTTGACCTCACGCTGCACCCCGACTGGGAAACTTTTCATGCCCAGCAGCGTCTAAAGGGGGGACGAACCATTGGCTTTAGTACCTCTGGGCGATGTAGCTATACAGATATGGTCTATCGTCCTGACGATTGGCTGCTCTTTGGCAGTGAAACTGAGGGGTTGCCCAAGCAAATCCTGGCCAGCTGCGATGAAACCGCCGTGATTCCTATGGATCGCAGCATTGTTCGCAGCCTCAACCTATCCGTTAGTGCTGCTGTGGCGCTGTTTGAGGCCCTGCGTCAGCTGCGAACTTCCCACCCCGATTCTGATCTGACCTGAAGCTACCCTACTGCCGGGCTCCAACGCGGTCAACGCGATCGCCATCTTGCCTACCCTAGCGCTAGCGTGCCAATACCCGAGGCGTTTTTTTGAGGAACGTTTTGCTCCTAGATTAAAGTGGTCGATAGCCATAAAGTAATGAATTGGCTGCGATTTAGTATCGCCAAAGGCGCGCTCTAAAACCCAGTTATAGCAGTGACTTTTAGGGCTTATCTCTCAAAATTGGGCTCTATTTAACGATATAAGGCGCAGAAAAACGGCTCAAAAAATAAGTGGTTGCCGAGGATACAAATTTGGGGCAGCCGAGATAAGAAATTTATATGGCCTAGCTTGCATACCCCTGTTTCGGGGTTTGCCCTTGCCCATAAGACCCGAACAAAGCCTTTGGCTAAAAGCTCGATCGAGCCTATAAGCCAGGGCTTTTCGTGCTTTTTAGCGGCAATTCATCTTTGGCCAACGCCGCTTTGCGCTCAATATCATGCCATTTCGTGCTGATGTATTTTCTCGGTCAGGGGCATAGCAATACGCTTGCCAAATACTTTTTTTTAGGGTTAAACGTTTATGTTGTGCACGTGAAGTTCCCGGTCACGGGCTCAGTGTTCAGGGAGATGGCAGAGAATGTCTGGGTATTGATTTTCGTGTTAAGTCATGTAAACTTGCCTAGGTTGCCAAAGCGGGTTATTGTTACCAAGCCAAGGCGTAAATCTGTCGATCCGTTGTTGTTCTTCTGCTAACAGCTTGCCTTACAGCCTTTGAAAGACAGGGTTTTCGCCCCTTGGATGATTCCCTGTCTACTGGTTGGTGAGGCGTTCTACGGGCTGTTAAGCGCTGGTTTACAGGAGGTCGTTCCTTGAAACGCGTAGTTCCCAAAGAGTCTAAAGTTGACTGTCTACCCTCTAGTTTGAGTGACACTCAATCGGAGACTTCAGGAGGTTATCGTCGAGTGCAAACCTCGGCAGCCATGCTGGGCCTAGCCCTGTCTTTCGGAGCTTCTGCTCCTCTGCTCACCGAACCCGAGCTAGCCCTAGCTGCTGACGGCTCTCACTTAACCGTTCTACCTGCCGCCCATGGCGAGCAAGGCAAAGCACCCAAGCTGGTGCCGGCCCAAGCGGTTAATTCGTCGGCTTATCACAAAGTTGAACCTGGCGAGAGCCTCTGGAAAATTGCGGCACAGCACGAGGCCGATGTTCAGGCCATTAAGGCGGCCAACGGTATTGCTGCCGATGACAAATTGCGAGTTGGACAGGTTATTCGGGTGCCGTCCGTTGGCATGGATAATCTGACTTCTGCCACTGCCACCTCTCGCTTGGCCCTTCGAACTGGAGTAGCTGGGGGTGTTGGCGGTGATTTAGCGGCTGTTAACGGCTTGCTGCCCGATGACAACATTCCTTCGGTAGATGAACTCAATCAGGTTTGGGAACTGGATCAGGCTCTGTCCCTAGACGAGGAGGGTGAGCTTTCTGAAGATCTCGCGTTGGGGGATGCTGTTGCCGATGATGCAGCCGAGCCTGTCGAAACGACTGCGACCGTCGGTACTGCCTCTAGCGCTCCTGAGCTGGTAGCCTCTGAGACCCTTGCCCCTGAGTCTGTGGCATCTGAGCCAGGTCAAGCTTGGGTGGTCGCTGATGCCCAAGGTGCATCCGCCGACAGTCAGCAGACAGTTCAGGCCAGTGCCGTACCCGCTGCTCAATCTGCCCAGGCTGACTCGTTTCAGACCAGCCTGCCTCTTCACGATGGCGACGAGGTATCGGTAGTTCATTCTCAACCGGCCCCTCTGCCTGACACCGTCGCTGCTCGGGTCACAAGCGGCAAGAAAGATGTTGCTATGGCGGCACTACCTCTGCGATCGCCAAGTGCAGAGGTCGTTACTGACGCTAGTGCGCTGCGCTCCTACCAGGTAAAACCAGGCGATACGCTTTGGTCAGTTGCATCGAGCAACGGTGTCACCCTAGATGAGCTGCTCAGCCATAACAGTACTGTAGACAGCCCTGAATCTCTGCTGGTTGGCGATAGCATCAGCGTTCCAGTAGCCTCAGCCCCTGCTGAGGCGGCTGAGGCTACTGAACTACCTAGCGCATCAGCAAACGAGCTAGCGGCTGCCCCCGTAACTCGTGAGCAGGCTATTCGCAATCACCTGGCTCGCATTCGTGAATCTAACAGCGCCCTAGTCGATCGCGATGAGCTAAATGCTCGTATTCGTGAGGCTCGCCAAGAGCTGGAGCGGAGCCGCACCAGTGCAACTGCTCCGGCAAGGGTATCGCTTGAGTATCACGCGCCCCAGCCTACAGCTTCGGCTGTGCCAGCGATTGGCGGTGCTGAATCCGCTAGTGCTACAGCTCTGGCGGTGAGAGAGGGTGCTCAAACTACCGAAACTCAGTGGACAGTTACTGACGCTGCTAAGGATGAGTCTCAGACTGTTGCTGCCCTTGGTACGGTGCTTGAACCCGCTAGCGCAGCTGCCGAGCAACCTGCGCAGGTAGATACTGTGCGGCCAGAGAGTGAGGCTATTCCCAGTCAGCTGCTGGCTGCGGCACCCCTAGGGGCTGATGCCTACCGGGTTGCGCCCAACCTGCCCGTGGGGCAGACTGTTACGCCTAACATGCCAATGATGCCGGGGGCTGACCAGTTTTTGCCTGAGGCACCCAGTATATCTAACGGGTTTGTTTGGCCTACCCAGGGTGTATTCACTTCAGGCTATGGCTGGCGCTGGGGTCGCATGCACCGGGGTATTGACATTGCCGGGCCGGTTGGTACGCCGGTTGTTGCGGCGGCTTCAGGGGTGGTTGTGCGATCGGGGTGGAACTCTGGTGGCTACGGCAACCTGGTGGACATCCGCCATGCCGATGGCAGCATGACCCGCTATGCCCACAACAGCCGCTTGCTGGTGCGCGAAGGTCAGCAGGTCAGCCAGGGTCAGCAAATTTCTGAAATGGGGAGTACTGGTTATAGCACCGGGCCTCACCTTCACTTTGAGATTCACCCAGCCAACAGTGGAGCGGTCAACCCCATGGCCTATCTGCCAAGCCGCTAGATGATGATTCTATGAGCTGAAGGCGAGCCGATAGTTTTATTGGCTTGCCTTCAGTGTCGGCAGAATTTTGCCCTAGCTGAGGTCACAGCAAAATTGCGGTCAATGACTTGGTATGTTGCCTGTTTTGTGATAGATTCATTAACTGTTGGCTGACTAGTAAAGCGCAGCTTTGGTTGGCAAAAACATGTGCCACGGCTCAGTAGCTCAGTGGTAGAGCAGGGGACTCATAAGCCCTTGGTCGCGTGTTCAAATCACGCCTGAGCCATCTTTTTAATGTCTGCAAACCGCTCAGAACCCCTACAGTCAGGGAGTTCTGGGCGGTTTACGTTTTGTTAACCCTCCCTGATACTCCCTAACCCTCCCTAACCCCCCGTGGCTTTTAGGCCAGATTTTAGGCGTATGGATTTTCAGGGCAGATTGAAGCAGGCGAACAGTCGCCTTCGCACCGGCAAGGTAGGCGTGGCGATCGAGCTGGCCGGGAAGCGGCTTTGTCTACGAGCCACGTTGCCACCCAGGCCGGGCAGCTCAAAGATAGGGCCATATCAGCAGCGGCTGTTTCTGGGCCACCATGCCAACCCTGCCGGGTTGAAGCTGGCAGAGGTTGAAGCCAAGCGCGTAGGGCTGCTGCTGGAGGCGAGAGAGTTTGATTGGGCCGATTACGGGGCCACCGGCGAGAGCCGCACCGTTGCTGATTGGATTACAGCCTTCGAGCGTGACTACTTTACCCGTCGCCAGCGGTCGGCCAAGACAGAGACAACCTGGCGCGATGACTACATGAAGGCCTTCGGCAAGCTGCCCCAAGGGGCGGTGCTGACGGTGGATCTGCTGCGGGCCACCATAGAGGCCACCAGGCCCGACAGCCGGACTCGAAAGCGGGTGTGTGACTGTCTGGGGCGGCTGGCTACGTTCGCAGGCCTAGAGGCCGATTTTAGGTCCCTCAAGGGCCACTACTCGACTACCACGACAGAGGTGCGAGAGGTGCCGCCTGACGGGCTGATAGCGGAGACCTGGGCCACCATACCGAACCCGGCCTGGCAGTGTGCCTATGGGCTGATGGCTGCTTATGGCCTCAGGAATCATGAGCTGTTCTATCTCGACTTCTCAAAGATGCCGGTGCTGCTGGTGCTCGACGGCAGCAAGACCGACTTTCACCGGGTCTACCCACTGTACCCGGAGTGGGTCGAGCAGTTTGGGCTCAACTGTCCCCAGTTGCCCCCCTGCACGGGCGCGAACAACAGTGCTCTGGGCCACCGGGTGACGCGGGCCTTTGAGCGCTATGCGGTGCCGTTTAACCCCTACGATTTGCGCCACGCCTGGGCGGTGCGATCGCTAGAGTTTGGCCTGCCGGTGGAGCTGGCCGCGCAGCAGATGGGGCACTCGGTCAAGGTGCATTGCGACACCTACCACCGATGGATCAGTGAGGAGGTTCACGATCGCGCCTATCGGGTGCTGATGGCGAGGGCCGATCGGCCTCAACCGCCATCGGGAATGGCGTAATCCTGACAATAGTGCGATCGCCATCGCAATCTGGGCAGGTAATGTAGCTAGTCTCAAATCGACTACACTCTGGATGTCGAACGCAGCCGGATCCATCGCAAGTAGGGCAAGTGTCCTCAGAAATGTCACCGCAGTTTGGGCACCATTCCAGATACCCCATTCCAGAGCAGTCTTCGCAGTACTCTGTTTCTCCGGGAGAGAAGTTAATGGGATCTTCTTCATAGAGGTCAGTTTCGCCCTCTCCACCACAGGTGTCACAGGATTGGGTGCGAATTGCCCCGCCGCATTTAGGGCAATGATCGCCTGTGTACTCCCACTCAGGATCGTAAGTCATCTGCTACGCCCCCCTGTTTTCCTGAGGGACGTTTAACAGCTTTTCTATCCTGGCTAGATGCCAGCGGTAGGTTGGTCGCGCCGCCTGGGGCCGGGCGATGTTTCGGTAATGGGTTCCCTGCGTGAACAGTTCATCGCGCAGCCGCCACAGTTGCTTGTCGCTGATGCCCAGGGCTGAGCAGGCCGCGCCGGTGGTAACCCAATTGCTGTTGAGCTTAGTCATGGCCCTGGCCCTCCAGCACATCAAAGATGGTTAGCTGCCGCTGCCGCTTTTGAAGGCCAAGCTGGCCGATCAGCTGCACCAGGCCCCGCCGATTTAGTGTCCTGGGGTCTTCGCCACCACACATGGGCTTTAGATCTGCCCAGCGCTGGTAGCCCAGCTCCAGCCGGAGGACATCGGCCTGAGCTATCAAATCGCCCAAGTATTCGCCGCCGGTGCTGGCGGGGGTGGCCGTCGCCTGCTGGGGGCCGCGATTTTTACGAAGGATGGGGCGTTCACGCATAGCTGCCCCCTGTTGATAACCCCTCTCTCCCCCCTGCACCCCCCTCTTTCCCCCCCGGAGATAAGTTTTTTAAATCGGAGGAAATCAGGCTACACGTTTCATTCTCCCCCCAAAGACGTGTAACAGGCGCTAAATCAGCACTTTCGAGGCTTTCCCTGACCTGCGCCAGGATAGCGCTCATAGAGGCGCGATCGCCCTCTGGCTGGGCTGTTACAGGTTCTGATGTGCGATCGCACTCCGTGACCTGCTCTGGATGCCAGAGATCGCGGTTTTTGTAGAGTGTGGTGGCACTGCACCGGGCATAGGTACACAGGCTGCTGACCAGCTCGCGAATGCTGAGGCCAGCAAACCGAACGGAGCGGATTGCCTCAGCGATGCGGGCACGGGCATCGCTGGCGCGCTCCTGGGCGACGTCCACCAGCGATCGCCTTTCTCGCAGTGGCTCACTGCCCAACGGCCAGTAGTAGTTCTCAGCAGCCCTGGCCCACACGCAGGCTCTGCGCCATATCTCATGCTGGTGGCTGCACCAGCGCTCGTAGCCGGGTCGGGTGGTGGCGATGCGCTCGACGTACTCGGCCAGCTCAACGCCGCTGAGCCCCTCGAAGACGCGGCCATAGCAGGCAAACTCTTTTAGGAGCTGGTTGGTTTGCCCTGCACCTGTCCACCCTTCGGCTATCACCCCCTCCAGGTCGTTGCGCCAGCTCTCGACCGGGCCGGTGGCACGCTGCCGACGGCGGCGGTTGCGGCGGGCCACCACGAGGGCCTGCTCGAATGCGTCTCGGTCTTGGTGCAGTAGAGCGTTATCCCATAGGGCAAAAAAACGGGCCAGGTCGTAGGCTCCGTTCATGGGCTGGCAGTCGTCGGTGAGGATGCAGCTGCCGGCGGCGGGTTGCAGGGGTAGCCGGTGGCCGTTGTAGTTGCTGAACTCCCCCAGCCAAAACTTGGTGTAGGCCTTCATGTTGGGGAAGACCTCGCACTGGCCACCGGCAATGTGGATGCCCTGGGCCTCAAGGGCCATGGTGAGGGCACATGCCACGCTGAAGGTGGGGTAGGCTTTGGGCAGGGGGCAGTAGAGGTGAACGCCACCGCTCCAGCTGCTGCGGATAGTGATCGTCCTCACAATGCCGATGGTCTCCAGGGCTTCTCGCACCAGGTCGAGCTGGTCGATGTAGGGACTGTTGGCATCGATGTCGATCAGGCCATATTTAGTGTTCGACCCAAACCGGACACCGATGACCTGAGAGGCGTCTTGATAGCGTGTCCAAAGGCTTCTAGGCTTGATGGGATACTTTGAGTTGGTTGACCATTTAGTGGTTGTGGCGCTATCTTCTAACGAAGCTTCGAGCCAGTTCCAGCGGTAGCTGAACAGCTCACACAATCTCTGGCCAAGGGGGCTTTTTGGGAGGGGTTCCATAAAGTTCTCTAAGTAGATGACGGAAAACGGCGATCGCCCCCTCAGAAGGCGATCGCCGTTTTTTTAGAAAACGAGTTCAGCGTCTGCCTCGTCCGGCTGGCCTGGGGTCAACGCTGGCAGCGATGGAAGGTTAGGAGCTTGGGGGTTAATGCCCTGGGTTCTGAGGAACTGAGCAACCTGGTTCCACTGGTCGGTAGCTTCAGCAATCTTCCTCTCCAGCTCTCTCAGCTCGCGCTGGTTGCTGTAGAGGCGGTTATAAAACTCCCTCGCTTGGCCTTCCCCGGCAGAGAGCGAAACGGCTTTATCTCTCAGGTGCTCAACGACTTGAGCTATGTCGTCGCCTTCCTCTAACTGGACTCTGAAGCCGATCTTCTCGTTGCTGTAGTCGCCCAGGTTGAAGAGAGCTGAGAACTCTACGTGCGTGGTTTTCATGGCATAGCCTTTAGGTAGTAACGACAACGGCGATCGCCCCATCGGGCCATCGCCGTTTTTTTGTGCTCAAGATTTGTCTGAAATTGGCTGAATCACAGGTCTGTCACGTGTTGTGGGGATAATTGGGCAACCAAGTGAGGGGAATGCTTGGCCGCGCCCCCTCACCTGGCTATTGCAAATACGAAGTGGACTTCGCTACAGTATTCTACACGAAGTCCACTTCGACGTAGTGGACTTCGCAAAATGTCTAAAGGTCACCCGTTTGTGAAAAGACGCAAGGCCCTCAATCTCACTCAGGCTGAGGTGGCAAATTCAATTGGTCTGTCTACCAGGGCGATTCAGCTCTGGGAAGCTGGTACGCACGAACCGCGCTTGACTCTCCGTCAAGTTGTGGAGTTGTGTCGACTGATGCAATGCGGGCCAGAAGATTTAGCCTCTGATTTTGAGGAGATTCACAAAACGACATAGCAAACACGGGGGTCGCCGTCCAAAGCTCACCCCCGCGCCTGTCCACTGTTCACTTAGTACAGCGACACTATGATGCTACCCAATTGCACAGCCCCCGCCACGGGGGCCGAATCCGTTCGCCCATGCGAGCCCTGGCAGATCTACATGTTCAGAGGCTATCAATGGGTGCCCGTGGGGGCCTGTGGCAGTCGCGCCCTGGCCGAGGTCCATATCAGCAGCCTACGCAAGATGATGCGCGGCTATCTATTCCAGCTCGTGTGGGAGGGCGAAGCCGATGCTGCATGAATTCAAAGGCCGTCGACACGACATGGACACCCCAGACGAAGCAAAAGAGTTTGAGAAGGTCGTCAAAGCAGAAACCGGCGCTACCCAGGCAACCTACCAAGGCGTTGATGCTCAAACGCTGCGAACCGTTGTGAGCACTGATTCTGCAACCGTCTACGCCGATGTGGACTACGACGGCAACATCTCGATCGAAGACGTTGTGCCTCACAGTCGGGAGGGCGAAGGCGATGCCTAGACATGGCTGCAACATGTGCCACGGCACCGGCAAGATAGCCGAAATCCTCAAAGGCGGTGGCCTTAAAAAGTGGCCTTGCTCCGGCTGCGACGGCAAAGGCTGGCATGACCGCGAAAGCTGGTCCAACAAAGACACTCCCCTTCCGTGGAACAAAAAGAAGGAGGGCGATTAGTGCGGTACAAACCCTATCTAATGGCCCAGGTAAACGGCCTCTCAAGCCTGAATCTGCTCGTGGGCCTGCTCATTCTCTCGGCCCTGCTCAACGCCTGCATGGAGCCCGTCGCCGCCCCCGAGCGGGGAACGTTGCCGGGGGAGTTTGCCCCTGGCGCGCATCCCTACGGCATAGACGGCACGGTAAACGACCAACAGGCCCTAACTGTAGAGTCGCTGGCCTGGCCGCAAGACCATGAAGCGATGACGACTCTGCTAGGTTTCCCGCTGCACTTTAGCGGCCCCTATGACTACTACCAGTACGGCGATCGCTGGCTGGTCATTCGCAACGATGGCCCTATGGCCGTTGGTTACCACTATGAGGAGAGAAGGTAATGCCCTGGCCTTTTTGGGGAACCGATGACACTATCGACGATGAGGAGCGCGACTACCTCAATAACCATTGTAGGGAAGGCGTTGACCCTCGCTCTGTCTGGGACGACTTTGGAGACAAAGAGGTCGATCATAAGGTCGAACAGCGTGATGATGACGTTCACTGCTCGACAGAGCAGGAAACGGAAGATTACTATAACGACAACCGGCCTAGCGGCTGGTGGCCACTCTAGCTAGGTGGAAACGATGAACATCGAAATCCAATTTCTAAAGGGGGACGCCCCTGACTTTGGCCCTTGCACCTCAGTTCAAGCTGAGACATATCGAGTTATCAAGGAACTTCTAATTCCTGGTAAGCGGGTTATGCGGTCTGAGATTTTAGCTCGTCTAAATCTCAAAGATCCACGGCCTTACTACTCGCGGTTAACTCACCTGCAAGAGAAGGGGTATCTCCGCTGGAGAGAAGCCCCAAAGCAGGCAACAGCTTAGACGATGACTCGGCTCCTTAGCCAACACCAGTAACCCCCGGCTGAGAAACCGGGGGTTTTTTAATGCCGATCGCGCTCTAAATCGTGAATGGCCTTGTCTGCACACCATTTAGCATCACGGGTCGGGTTGGCGACAGATACGGCCCTCACCAGGCGCTCAGACGCGGCCCTGTTGCCCGTGTACTTATCAAGCCGGGCTATCTCCCACAAGGGAATGTGTACCGGGGTCGCTGGCCTTTTAGGCAAAGGAATAATGTAGGCCGGGTTGAGCTTAGAACCCACGCACGGCGGCGGCGGCGGCGGTTGGTTGGGGTTAGGTGTGGCCATGTACCGGGCTGCAGATTTACCCCTCAATAATTCCCGCCGTGTGCAGGCTCATCAGTAAGCCATTTGGCTGATTATTTCACCACTTCCATCACCACCACGGCCAAGGCCACCACGCTCGCGGCCACCACTACCCGGTACACCTTGCCCGCCGTTGTTCGGCCCGAGAAAACCCACTCGACAGCGTAATAGAGCGAGTCGGCATAGGTTCGCGGTGCTGGTGCTGGTGCCGGTGCTGGTGGGTCAGCAGCTGGCCGATGGTCGATCGGCGTAGTGCTCGCCACTGTCGGCGGCCCCAGCTCATGCTCTGGCACCGTGTCTTGAGCATTCTCTACTACCTGTATCCTGGCCCGCGGCCCCAGGTCAATGCGGTCTCCTATCGTTATGGGTTGAGGCCGCTTGGGCGGTGCAACCCGCTTGCCATTCAGGTACGTGCCGTTTTCGCTGCCCAGGTCGCTAATCGACCAGCAATCGTTGGCGTAGGAGTAGCTGATCACCGCATGGCGAGCGCTAATCGTGCGCAGATTAAGCGTGAGCTGGGCCGTAGGGCTGCGGCCTAGAATCCACTCCCCGGTTTCCTGCTCTGGGGCCTGAAGCTCGTAGTCGAGCTTTTCCCAGACAGGATCGCCAAACCCCTCTACAAAGTGGAGGGTGAGCCGGTGAGTAGTGGGCTGCTCAGGCATTAGAAAACTTCACGGGTATTCGGTGCTCAGTCGCTATCTGCTGCCACCCTGACGCGGCCACATGGCCTGGTAGATTCAAAGTTTTGCAGTGGTTATAGGTCGCTTGTAGCGCCTCTGCATTGGCCACCAGCGCCGCCATCTTTAGATCTTCCCGCCAGGTCGCCGGTAGAGTCTCTGACCACGTTCTAAACGATTCTGACTGAAGCAGGGCCAGGCGGAAGGCGGGCCAGTCGGGGGGCAGCAGCTCCGGCTCGGCCTGGGGCGGCTCGTAGGGCTCCCAGTCGCCAGCATCGTAGGCCGCTTGCAGCGCGTCTTGAGTCGCCTGGCTATTTGGAAACTGAGAGGCAAAATCGGGCTGCCCCTCGATCACATCAAAGATGCAGCCCCTAACAGAGATTTTCATGCCCGTATTCGCCGGTATAAAGCTATTAACCCGCCTCTCCTGATTACCCCTGCCGATCCTTGCCTTAGTGCTCTCATAGCTGAGCCTGGCAAATCCCCAGCAGCATGGATCGAAGGCGTCTCAAGCATTGATACATACGTGTTTACGGCGGTTGTTGTCAGCCCTGCCAAATTTCTGCTGTCAAAAATCAGGCCACCATTTAAGCCGAAAAACTCCCAGTAATCATTCCCTGATTGTGGGGCGCTTGCTAAAGCACAGTTGAGCCTATGCCCTAACAACTTGTAGGCAAAACCCATAGGGTTGCCGTACGTGCCCGTCGTGGCAGATATTTGCGTTGCCCAATTAAAAAGCGTGACAAATTCAGTTGCGGGCTTCTCCCAGTAGGTGCCATCCCACTGCCAAGTTTCAACGATTAGCCCCCCAGCACTGCGCTCGCGCCACGTTGCTCCAGCCGCTGGCGACGATGGCTCCGCCTGCTGATCGTAGGTAAAAGCTGTCGGCCTGGTTTGGAGGGTAGCAATTGCGTCTGTATGGCCTGAGCTGGCAGCAGACAGAGCGGCGATCGCCGTGTTTTGAGCGCTCTCGTCTGCCTCAATGGCGGCAATGGCGATGTCCTGGATCGTTTGGCTGCTGTCGAGGCTGGCAATGTCAGCGGCGAGGGCGTCAATCGCTGCTGATTGGTCGCTGTTCACAGGCAAAAAAGTTGTCGGCGGCTCTGGCTCCGGTCGGCCTACATAGAATGCCTGGTCTGCTTCGCTGTAGGCCATCTCCCCAAATTGCAAGTCAGGCGGAGGCCCACTGCCCAGGGTGCGACGGACGATTATCTTATGCTCCGTCATACACCCCCCCATCAATAATCAGGTCGGAGATGGCGGCATCGTCCTTAGTCTCAACGGCAAAGCCGACAATCGTTATGAAGCTATCCTGCACATTTTGAGGGTAAACAACCCGTGCCTTCATTACACTATCGGCACTCATATAGAGTCCCTTTTCAAAGCCTAACAACGGCAAAACATTAACCGGGCTAATCTGTTTCGATATGCGCACGTTCTCCAATAATTCATATTCCGAACCGCTTTCATCTTCCATCGAAAAGGCAATGCCATTTATCGCCCGATTATCGGTGAAGATTTGAAGCTGAATGATTTTGCCTGCCCATCGGCCCCCGGTAAAATCTGGAGTCGCAAGGGTGCCCGGTTGGTATAGGTCAGTCAGAGACGGAACCCCAGTTCTAAAGGTGGTAATAATCTGAACTGTTCTAGCCTCTGGCATAGCTAACCTAATTTTGCATCAATGGCTTCAAGCTTAACTCTCGTAGCGTCGAGCTGGTCTAAGACTTCATCTCCCACTGCCCCAGAATAGGAGTAGACTACTACTCCAAGACTGGTTAGCCAGGGCTTAGGAATAAACGATAGTTTTAGAGTTTCACTAGATTGATTGAAAATGAGGATTTCAAAATCCGAATTTAGCCGTATGTAACGCTTGTCTAAAACAGCAATAGGAATGCCCGGAAAGTCATCTTCAATCGTCAAGTCATCCTTAGGGAAATCGACAACCCTTAGTAGAGTGCCCGCACTATTCCAGGTTGGCGGGGCCTTTGCCATGCTGCATTTGATAGCAATCACCGACGAGTCGATCAGCACGGGAATGTCAAAGGGTTGAAGCCAGCGCCGGTTAAAGCGGTAGGTTGCTTTGTCCTCAACAGTTGGCACCTTAACGCCAGCCCACTCTAGCTGCCAGTTACCGGCGACTCCAATATCAAGCGTTTTGCCTATAGGCAGCATTCGTGGTTCTCCAGGCCCTCGTGAAAGTCGATCGCATCGATGCCGGTCTGGTCGAGGGCGGTCAGGTAATCGTCATAGGTGAGGTTGCCCTTCAGGTACTCAGAAAGCGCCACGGCCCGCAGGCACATGCCATCCATCAGCACGTTCTGTATGTGCTCTGGCAGGCTCGGATCGTGAACGTAGGGCGTGGCTAGCATGTCGCTGATGTTGCCCTTGGGGATGAGGATTTCGGCCATAGCTGTAGGAGAGGTAAGGTGCGGCCTGGGGGCCAGGGCGGCGGCTGCCCCCCAGGTGGTTGAGCAGTGGTTGCCAGTTAGAGCACGTAGTTCTCGCGCTCTGGCTCGATCCACAGGCGACCGTTGGCACCTAGAGCAGCTGCTACAGCAGTTTTAATCAGCTGGGCACTGGTACGAAGGTCTTCCAGGGTAACGGCTCCGGTTTTTTCGCTCAGGGGTGCCGTGTAGCTGTTGCGGGCTGCGCCTACAGCCGTTTTCGTGTACTTAACGACTCGGGTGCCCCAAGGGGTAAAGCTGGCCGTCTTGGTGCCGCCCAAAACCGCCTTAATTTTGGTTGCCTGGAAATTGGTCACTGGCAGAAATTCATCTAGGGCAACGTACTCTAGCCCTAATCGCACAGCTCCAGCGCCGGGGACGGCGGTTTCGGATAGCCCCTCAAAGAAGTTGACGGCGGTTTGAGAGGTGCGAAGTTGCACTTGTGCCGGTGCTGGGGTTGCGCCCGACATCATCAGCAAAGAACGATAGCCAACGTTGATTCTGGGGAGGTCTACAACAGTGGTGTTTTGGGTGTCTGGGTTTGAATTGCGGTTGGCATAGTACTGCTCTCTTGCAGCAGCTTTTTGAGCGCGATCGGCCAAAATGTAACTAGGAACTCGACGGGCCATAAGTGGCTACCTCTGTGTAATGGTGTGTTGCACTCCACAGTTTTAACCGCATTTGAGGCAGTTTTTAAGCTCGGACAAGTACACTTTTCCAGGTCAATTTCTCCGAATATTTACCTAGGTTACACGAGTGGATTTTTTCTCACCCCAGTTAGATCGACCAAGTTTATAGGGTTAGGTAGGCCGTGAACAGAAAGAGTCGCATACCGAAAGCGCACGTTTACACGAGGGCGTTGGCGGCGCTTCCGAACCGTTTGACCCATGACGATTTTAGTGCCAGGGTTATAGGGGAATCGCTCTGCTGCATTGACAGGCTCAACAATGTTTAGATTACTCCAGTCGGGGGAGTCGTTTTGAATGTCTAGAACGTTTTCAATTAAGGCCCTTCCGTCTGCTTCTGTTCTACACAAAACGCGCAGATCGTAACCTTTTTCTTTGTCCTGATAGACAACTTTATCCGTTCCTTTCTTCCAAACATAAGGAGGAGTAGCAAAAACAGAGCGGATTCTTTGGGCTAATTGTTGCGCCCTGGCCATTGTCATAGTGTTTGTGGTTTCGTTAGCTATTCTAAAAGTAACTTCACCTTCAACCCTAGGGAATCCATCGACAACCTCGTCAGATGGCTCTGCAAAAAATAGTTTGATTTGAGGTTTATAAATAATCTGAGATTCAAAAGAGTCGATAGGAATACCGAACATTGCCGGGTGTAACGATGACGAATGCCGGGCAGTGATTTCAAACAGCAGCACTCTAAGCAAAGTCATCGGAAGGCTATCTCGTTCCTCATGGCGACAGGCTACCCGCAGAGAGCTGCGGGGGATTGTGAGGTCATCGGTTGGCCCCAAGTCAGAAAAATGCTCTGCAATTTCGCGGTTGTACCAACGTTTAACCGTGTCTTGAAGGTGCTCACAAGGGCTGAAATTTTCAGGTAGTGCCATTTGCGGGTTCCAAGTCGATAGGGTCTGCATCGGGGGCCTGGGAAGCTTCAGCCGCCTCTGTAGAGGCCGTCAGCACCGGCTCATTCTCAGGCACATCTGTTCGGGGGGCCAGCGTGGCGACTTCCTCAACTAGCCGATCTTTAGCTTGCCCTAGCTCCGTTACTTCCTCCTGTATCTCTCTCACCCCAGCCACAGCTGCGTAAAGAGTGCCGATCGTATCGTCGGCTTGCTCCAGGCCGTCGATTACCCGTTGCATTTTGCGGCGGGTCGCGTCGCCCGCTTTGTAGTTTTCGCTAAACATGGGGTAGCTCAAAGCATCTACTACCCGGCTAAGCCTCAGCGCGTTGCCAATCTTCCCGGTGTTGTTGGCCGCGATTTCGAGTAGGTCAGTGGTTGAGTCTTGCAGGTTTCGCAGTGACCAAATAACGTTGCTAGCACTCTGATAGATGCGACTAGCTTTAGTTAAAGCGTTGCTAATGTTTGTAGCCAGCTTTTCACCTAGTGCAGCGTTGACAGCGCTTTTCACTTTGCTGCCAATCATAGTATTTATGTCTAGAGGATTGCCCTGCTCATCATCAATACCAACAGTATCGAGCAATAGGCTAATCATTTCACCCAGCGTTGCCCCTACATCACGCGAAAGATAATAGGCATTGTGAACGCTGGTAATTAAAGTTAGGGCATTAATGGCTTTTTGAATTCTGGTTGCTTCCCAGGCTTTAGCCGCAAACGCTTGCATAGTGTTGAGATAAGCCCTGGTTTGAACTACCACCGTACTTGTTTTAACACTAGTGGCAAAATGGCCAATCTGAGTCCCTTTTATCTGCTCAGTATTAGCCAGAATTCTCCTGAGTAAAGCATTATCCACTTGCTGAGCCCCTACTGCGACGTTTTTACCATCTAACCCGTTCTTGCCTGCTGGGCCTCTCAGCCCTTGCTGGCCTCTTATCCCCTGCAATCCTTGCCGCCCACGCTGCCCATTTACCCCATTGCGACCGTTTAGGCCATTGCGACCGTTCAGCCCGTTGCGGCCAGCAATGCCCTGCAATCCTCTCGGGCCTGCTGGACCTTGCAATCCTCTCGGCCCAGCTCGACCAGCTTGACCAGCTCGGGCTAATGCCTGTCCAGCTTTGCCCAGTGCCTGCTGAGCTACGCCCTGGGCCAATGTGGCGGCGGCAGCGGCGGCTACTGCTTTGGTGATCGCCGTTGCCGCCTGGGTGAGGGCTGATTGACCGATCTGCCGTGCTTCATTAGCTGCTGATTGTGCTCGCTGAGCTGCCGCCTGGGCCTGCTGCGCGATGGATTTTGCCTGATTGGCTAAGCTCTCAATGCCGCCAATCTGGTTAACCAACCGCTGCAAAATTGTGAGCATCCGAGTAATGTCAGCTTCAACCAGTCCAACTCGTCGCTCTAGATTAGCCATCCGTCGCCGTAAATCAATGGCGTTTAAGAGGCTAAATATTGTCTCAATTAAATCTAGAATTAAAAAGAGGCGACCCAAAACCATAAAAATTTTGTCGAGCGCTTCTTTTGCTAAACCCCTAGCATATTTACTAATTTGCAAGGCTTCTAATGCTTTATCAAAAACTTGTTCTAATCTGCTCTCGACCTTGCGAATGAACTTCACGATGGTATTGAATTTTTGAGCTAAGTCAACGGCTAAATCGTCAACGGCTCGCCTTACTCTATTTGCCAGAGTAAGGGCATCGTCAGCCTTAAATGATGCACTCATGGCTCGGCCTAGAGCGTTAGATGCTTCCATTTTGGCAGACAAAGCATTTCCATTCGCCAAATTAGCCAAGGCTTCAACTGGATTGACTTTACCTATCACAAAACCTTTTGTTGCAAAGGCTCCTAGCAATGGCACAATGGCAGCTGTAGCCAACGCTTTTCCTTTTTGTGCCCCTTCTTCGACAATGGCAGCTTTTTCGCTTTTAGGAATGTACTTGCCGTCTAGGCCATTGAGTTTTGCCTCAATAGCGTTAAGCTTAGCCATCAATTCATCGCAATCGCTCATTTCTATAACCTAGCAAGTATTGCAGACGCTTTTGCTAATAAAGCTGTGCAGCAAGGGCATTCATCCTGCGGTTCTAGGGTTACTTCGATACACTGTTCCCTAGTAACGACTAAGCCTGTACTAAATGTGGTTTGGCATTTGTCAACACCCGGAAAGTCTTCCCCAGGCCCGCAAACCTCTGATCCAATAAATCGCAACGAACTGATAGCGTTATTATCGCTGTAAATAGAGCCATTCTCGTAGTAAGTTATGCTGCGCAACTCTGGAATCATTACAGTGTTTCCAATGCAATCAATTCCGATTAAACTATAGCCTCCATAGTAAGGCTGTCCATTTGGATAAGCCGCTGGGGCGTCAGAGTAAGTCCATCGAAAGCTGTAACTAAGAACATTGAGAGTGATAGTTCTATTATTGTTGATAGAAAAGCCTGAGATGGTAACACCACCGTACTTTGAAAAGTCGCCGCCCGCCTGGGGATTGCCTGAACCTGGAATTATTTGTTGTTGCCAACTAATTGGTTGGTTGGATGTGACGGTATTCCATTCAGAATCACCTTGCTCTCTCCAGTAAGCTCGATAGGTATATTGAGCAGTCATTTACTAACCTTGCCAAGAACATTGCTTACCCAATTACGTCATCGGGGTCTAAGGTTGGGTTGGCAAACGGTCGATAGATGCTCACTGGATACTGTGTGTCTAATTGCTCATTGTCTCGAACAACAGAAATGAATGGATCGCCTATGGTAATGCCCCAGTCTTTATCGTTTGTGGCTGCATCTGTTGGGGTATTGGCTTTGAGTTTTAATAAGATGGCCGTGAGAATTTCGGTGGGGCTGGTGCTGGTTGGTGTTAAACCAACGTCGGTGAAATCAGCCAGCGATACTGTTAGCGTTCCAGAGCTGATAGAAGCGTTTGCGCCGAAGACTTGAGACAGAGTTGCAGCAGGCATTGAAAATCCCTTTAGAACTGAATTGCGGATTATCGATCGACACCTCAATTCTGCCCCCACTGGCCGGAGACAAACGAAAGATAATAGGCCTGAAATTAGGCGTAAGTGAGCACACAGGCTGCACAACCACTGCTATACTTAGCCCTTGGGAGCGATGCCAGGGGACTCATAAGCCCTTGGTCGCGTGTTCAAATCACGCCTGAGCCATTTTATTTTTACCGCTCCTTGAGGGGGTAAGTTCATGACTGATACGAGAGACGGCTGTTTGCGGGTCGGTCAAATGGCCCCTGACTTCAGCGCCACCGCCGTAGTCGGTCAGGATTTTAAGATTGTTAAGCTGTCTGAGTACCGGGGTAGATATGTCGTGCTGTTTTTTTACCCCCTCGACTTTACCTTCGTGTGCCCAACTGAGATTGCTGCCTTTAGCGATCGCTACAGCGAATTTGAGGCCCTCAACGCCGAGATCTTGGGTATCTCGGTTGACAGTGAGTTTGCTCACCTGGCCTGGATTCAGACCGAGCGCAAGATGGGCGGTGTAGGCGATCTCAACTACCCCCTGGTGTCCGACATCAAGAAAGACATCAGCGCGGCCTACAACGTGCTTGATCCCGACAGCGGGGTGGCCCTGCGAGGGCTATTTATTATTGACCGGGATGGTGTGTTGCAGCACTCAACCATCAACAACCTGGCCTTTGGCCGCAAGGTAGATGAAACCCTGCGGGTTTTGCAGGCTATTCAGCATGTACAGACGAACCCCGACGAGGTCTGCCCCGTCGATTGGCAGCCCGGCGACAAAACCATGACCCCCGACCCTGTCAAGTCGCGAGAGTTTTTTGCCGAGGTTTAGCCGCGCTGCAATGGGTATCGCGGGTTACCGCGCTTAGCCTAAAGGCTACTGTGCTTGGTCAACCGGGTAGGTCAACCGGGTAGCGCATTGGCGCAGGGCCATCGCTTTAGAGCAGGCTATGCCAGTATGGCTTCTAGATCCCCTTGCTTTTAGTAGTCAGCCAAGCTCATGATGACGGGTCAGTGGATATATGGTTTAAGGTTTCAGGTTTAAGGCGAGCCCTGGGCCTTATAATTTGAACCCTGCACCTAGAGCGGCTGGCTCCTGTCAGTATCAGCTTGGTCAAGTCCTAGAAGGTTTTGGCGTAGTTTGGGAGAACTTGTATGCTAACTGCTCCGCCATCGACAACCTCGGCTGGATGGCGCTATTGGCTGCCTTTGCCGCCGCGTCTGGAGCTGCCTCTGGGCCAGATTCCGCCTGACTTTGCCCTCTGGGATGTGACCCACGGGCGCACCGTACGGTTGGCCAATTGGCGGGGCAAACAGCCTGTGGTGCTGGTGTTTTGCCGCATTGCCGCAGCGATCGCCTACAGCCCTCAGCGCTATGCCCACCTGGTGGCTGTCAACGAAACCTATGCTCAGTTCCGCAATGCTGGGGCTGAAGTGCTGGCGATTAGCCCCCAGCCCCAGCGCCAAACCCAGGCTGTAATAGATGACCTCAGTCTGAGCCTACCTCTGCTCAGTGACCCGGCGGGAGACGTTTTTCGGGCTTACAAGACGGGGCAGGCTCTGGGCGCACCGCTGCCAGCCCAGTTTTTGCTCGATGCCCAGGGGCGACTGCGCTACGGTCATCTATTTTCGCTGCTGCACCCGGTGGCCCTGCCTGATGCTCTGCTGGCAGCGCTGGAGCAGCTGTAGGTCATTCTGCTGAGCCGGACAGGGACAGCGTTTAGCTTGGCACAGTGGTCGCGGCCAGGGGTTGCTCGACGGCAATGCGCGGCAGGCGGTGCTTAAACCCGCAAAGAATTTCCCAGCTGATAGTGCTGGCCATAGCGGCCCAATCGTCGGGGCCAATGGCGTGATTGCCGTCGCGACCAAGCAGGGTAACGACATCGCCCTCTTGCAGGTTGGGGATGTGGCTGACATCCAGCATGAGCTGATCCATGGTGATTGCGCCAATTTGCTGGGCCAGGCGGCCTTTGACCATGACCTGAAGCCGGTTAGAAAGGACGCGGGGCACTCCATCGGCGTAGCCGATGCCCACAACGGCTACGCGAATGGGGCGATCGCAGACGTACTGGTGGCCGTAGCTGATGCCCGTACCTGTCGGTACGTCTTTGAGATGGGTGATGCGAGCTTTAACCTGCATCACCGGCTGTAAATCAACCCGATTTTGGAGATGGGGGGCTGGGTAAAGGCCGTAGAGGCCCAGCCCCACCCGCACCAGGTCGTAGTGCAGGGCAGGGTCGGCCAGGGTGGCCGCTGTATTGGCAAAATGCAGCCGCGGTGGGAGCAACTGGTGCTGCTGAAGCTGCCCCAGCGCGGCTCTAAACCGCTGGTGCTGCTGCTCCATGATGGTTGGGTCGGGGCTGTCGGCGGTGGCCAGATGAGAATAGAGGCTGTCAATTTTGAGGTGGGGCAGCTGCCGCACGAACCGGGCAAAATCGACGGCATCAGCCCAGGGAAACCCGAGCCGAGTCATGCCAGTATCGATTTTGAGGTGCACGCCTACCGGCCGGGCCGCCGCCAGTCCCGAGAGTGTGTCAGAAAAGATCAGCGCCTGCTTGGGGTTGACCAGGGTGGGCTGCAGCCGCCAGTGGGCGATCGCCTGCATTTCTTCAGGGCTGTTGACCGCCCCCATGACTAGAATTGGCGCTTGAACGCCTGCCGCCCGCAGCTCAATGCCCTCGGGAACGGTGGCTACCCCCAGCCAGGCGGCTCCGGCCTGAAGCGCCGTCTGAGCGACGGTGACGGCCCCGTGGCCGTAGGCATCGGCCTTGACGACCGCCATCAGCTGGGTGGCGGCAGGCAGTATGCCCCTCAGCTGGCGCACGTTGTGCCGCAGCGCGGCCAGGTTAACCTCAACCCAGGCCCGACAGCAGCGCATGGGTTCTAGGCTGGGGGCCAGGCTTGGGGTTTGTTCCCAACTCAGCATCGTCACTCCTCCTTCACCGTAGGCTTTTTGGGGCTTTTTCTGGGGGATTGCTTTGGGCCTTGGGGTGCTAGCGACCCATCATAGCGCCAGATGCTGCCCGGCCAACCCCTGAGTTAGCCCCAGGGCAGTGTATCAGGGCCAAACGCCTCATTTAGCTTCTGTGCTACCATCGGTCTAATATTCTTTAGCCATTTACTACGCAAAAGAATGAGTAAGGTTCTGGTGCTCAATGCCTCCTATGAACCGCTCAATATTACGAGCTGGCGTCGGGCTGTTGTTCTTGTCATCAAGGGTAAGGCCGAACGGGTTGAGCATAACGGCAAGTTGGTCTATGCTAACTTTCCGCTGCCAACGGTCATTCGCCTGCGCCACTACGTGCGGGTGCCCTACAAAGACATTCCCCTCACCCGTCGTAATCTGCTGCAGCGCGACAATCACACCTGTCAGTACTGCGGCTACAGCGGCGATGGCTTGACCCTCGACCACGTGGTGCCGCGATCGCGGGGTGGCGGTGATACCTGGGAAAATATGGTAACAGCTTGCGTGCGCTGCAACGTCAAAAAGGGCAACCGTACTCCTCGAGAGGCCAATATGCCGCTGTTTAGCCAGCCCCGTAAGCCCCACAGCAGTCTCTACTTTGAAGTTACCCGCCAAATCCATAGCGGCGTACACCAGGAATGGAAAAAGTATGTCATTGGCATTTCCTAGGGGCTTAACTTATGCCTTAAGGCTGAAATCGGGCTTTGGTTGTGATTGAACTGTCCGTTCTGCGGCAAATTGTAATAATAAGCATAGAGCTACAGCGCTGTTGACTCTCTAGGGAGTGATGCTTGGGTAGGGCGCTTCGTTTAGAGAACAGTCCTGACCGCGGCGCTAACGCGGTCTGTCTAGGTGTGTCTTTGGCTCTAGGGTGAGGACATTAAATCAGTTAAGTACCAGGTGCGCTGTCACACAGGATAATGTCTATGATGACGTTTAACTCCGACTCCGAGGTTTTAGAGGAGGCTCTGCCCAACGGCAACAGCGCTATTTCTTTAGTGCCCAGGCCCGATTCAGACAGCGATTCTGACGATCCGGTAAAGGCGGTACGCCGCTTGTTAGAGGCCCATCGAGAAGATCGGCATTTAGTGCTGCTGCAAGATTTTCCTGACCCCGATGCGCTGTCGTCGGCTTGGGCCTATAAGCTCATTGCGGCCAACTACAAAATTGAATGCGACATTGTCTACGCTGGCACCCTGAGTCACCAGGAAAATATTGCCCTGGTGCGCCTGACGGGCCTGCCCGCTCGCCGCTGGTTAAATGCCGCCGACAGCTCTCACCTGGCCGACTACCAGGGGCTGGTGCTGGTCGACAACCAGGGCACCACCAGCCAGCTCTACGAGCACATCCGGGAGGCCGGGCTGCCCCTGGTGTTGGTGATTGACCACCATGCTCCCCAGTCTAAGCTCGATGCCGAGTACGTAGACCTGCGGCCCCACATTCGAGCGACGGCGACAATTTTGACCCAGTACCTGCAGCAGGGGCTGCTCAACCTCGATCGCAACAACAGCAAGCACGCCAAGTGTGCCACCGCCCTCATGCACGGCCTGCGGGCCGACACCAACCAGCTCATGCATGCCGGAGCCAGCGACTTCATGGCGGCGGCCTATCTGAGCCAGTTTTACGACGGCCAGCTGCTCAGCGCGGTACTGCAGGCCTCGCGCTCAAAGCGGGTGATGGATGTGATCGAGCGATCGCTGCGCAACCGCAAGGTGCAAAACAATGTGTCGATCGCCGGGGTGGGCTACCTGCGCTACGACGATCGCGACGCCATTCCCCAAGCGGCTGACTTTTTGGTCACCGAAGAGAACGTGCATACCGCCGTGGTCTACGGCATTGTCCACGACGAAGACGAAGAGCGCGAGGTGGTGATTGGCTCGCTGCGCACCAGCAAAATTACCCTCGACCCCGACGAATTTATCAAAGAAGCCTTTGGCCAGGACAGCGAGGGCCGCTTCTTTGGCGGCGGGCGATCGATGGCGGGCGGGTTTGAAATTCCGGTGGGCTTTTTGTCGGGCTTCTACGAAAACTCTGAGTACAACCGCCTCAAGTGGGAGGTGTTTGATACCCAGATTAAGCAGAAGCTCTGGCGGCTGGTCAACCCCGAAGAAGGCATGATCAACACCGACTAGAGGCTTTGGCTGGGTTTTGCTGATTAAGCGCTTTGGCCAATACTGTTCAAAACGTAAGCAGCTCAGGCAACAAGTCCTGGGCTGCTTACGCCTAATTGTGATCGATAACCTGCGGATTGACTAGGGCTGCATCACTTCGGGCACGTCTATCGGTTTGGTGAGATCGTGGTCTGCGATCGCAGGTCGCTTATCCCCGGAGCCAAACCCGCCGTGCAGCAGGGTGTAGAAGCACGGAATGATAAACAGCGTTAGCACCGTCGCCAGCGATAGCCCCGAAAACACCACCACGCCCAGGGGCTGCAAGAATTCTGACCCCTCGCCAATGCCCAGGGCCAGCGGAAACAGACCCAGCACCGTGGTGCAGGTGGTCATCAAGATCGGGCGCAGGCGGCGGGGGGCAGCGCGCAGCATGGCTTCCTGGCGGGAGCAGCCGGTGGAGGTATAGATTTGGTTCGCTAGCTCCACCATGATGATGGCGTTGTTGACCACGATGCCCACCAGCAGCACCGCGCCGACTACGACCGTCGCCCCGATCGCCGTCTGGGTGACAAACAGGCCCAAAATGCCTCCAGCCAGGGCCAGCGGCACCGTCAGCATGATCACCAGCGGGTCGATCAGCGAGTTGTACTGCACCGCCATTACCACAAACACCAGAAAGGCCGCTAGGGCACCGAGGATTGCTAGCGATCGCTGTAGCTCGCGATTGGTTTCGGCGGCGGAACTGGGCAGCAGGGTAATGCCCTCCGGTAAATCAAGGTCGGCGACAATAGCTTCGGCCTCTGCCAGGGCCGCACCCAGGCTGGCCCCGTCGGCCAGATCGCCCGCAATCAAAAACACCTGACGGCGGTTGATGCGCTGGATCTCTCCCGGCGCTGGCCCCCGGCCAACGGTGGCAATATCGCCCAGCTGCACCCGCTGCCCGCCATCGGTAAACAGCGGAATATCGAGCAGTTGGGCCGAGCGCTGCACACTGCCCGGCTCGATCTGCACGTTGACATCGACCAGGCGGTTGCCCCGCTGTAGCTGGGTGGGCACTGAGCCATTCAGGGCCGTTTGAATGGTGGCCCCAATGTCGGCGGCGGAAAGGCCAAGGTCGGTGGCCCTGGTCCAGTCAGGTAAAATTCGCACCTCTTCTTGCGGGGATTCGCCGTCGGGGCGAAAGCGGGCCAGGGTCGCTTGACCGAGTGCTTCAACCACCTGCCGACCCGCCTGTAGCAGGGCCTCAGGGTCTTCGCCCTGGAGGCCAACATCGAGGTCTGAGCGCACCGGGGAGTTGCTTAAAATTAGCCCTCGTACCGACTCGGGTCGAATGCTGATGTCGGTCTCAACCACCGGCAGCTGACCTAGCTCGCCGTTCATTTTTTCGACAAAGGCCAGGGTGTCGGTGCCGGGTTTGAGCGTAATGGTGCTGCTGCCGCGCAGGGTGTTTTCGCTGGTGTTCGAGCCAAACAGCGACCCCCCGGCGGTGGTAAAGGCGTAGTCAGTCTCGGGCTGGGCCAGCAAAATCTCGTCGATCGCATTCATCACGCGCTGGTTGTCCTCAACCGTGGTACCGGCCGGGAAACGAGCGCTGGCCCTGGCCTGGCCGGTGCTGATGTTGGGTAGAATTTCCTGGGGAATGCGGCCGACCATCCAGAGGCTGCCGCCGCCAAACACCAGCAGGGCCAGGGCGATCACCAAAATGCGCCGCTGAATAACGCGGCCCAACAGGTTGCCGTAGCCCACGGTTATGCCCTCTAGGCGGGCGTTGAACCAGCGGAATGGCCCCCAGCTTTGCAGCGATCGCGTTGGCCGACCCATAATCAGCCGCGCGGCCAGGGCCGGCACTACGGTGAGGCCCACCACCAGCGACGCCGCCACCGAAAAGCTCACGGTCAAGATCAGCTCGTTAAAAATGAGCGAAATAAAGCCGCCGATCAGCAAAAAGGGCAGCACGGCCACCAGATTGGTCAGAGTTGAGGCCAGCAGCGCGCTCTCCAGCTCCTGGCTGCTGGCTTCGGCCTGGAAGATCGCCTCACGGCTGCTGTAGCGTTCGCCCTGGCGCGATCGCTCCATCTCTTCGGCCCGCTTAGCCATATTCTCCAGCATCACGATTGAGTTATCCACCACGATGCCGACTCCCAGGGCCAGGCCCCCCAGGCTAAACACGTTGAGCGACAGCCCAAATAATCCCATCAGTACCAGGGCCATCAGGGTAGCCAGAGGAATAGCCAGCACAATGATGAAGGTCTGCCGCAGGGAGCCTAGAAACATCAGCACCACCAGCCCCGCCAGCGCGGCCCCAGTCAAACCCGACATCGCTACGTTATTGATAGAGTTGCGAATAAACCTCGACTCGTCGAGGGTAGCGGTCATCTCCATGCCCTCTGGCATTTGGCCCACTCGGCGCATCTCCTCGAGCTTGGCTTTGACCCCGTCTACGACATCAATGGTGTTAGCCGCGGGCTGTTTCTGAATGCTGACCTTAACCGCAGGCTGACCGTTGAGGTTGACAAAGACGCGCTGTTCTTCGGTGCCGTCGATGATCGTGGCCACATCGCGCAGGTACACCTGCTGGGCGGGGCTGGTGCCCGGTACGGTAATGGCAATATTTCGCAGCTCGTCTGCCGACTCAAACCGGCCCACCAGGCGAGTCAGACTTTCTTCGTTACCGCCCCGCAGACGACCCCCCGAGACGTCTTGGTTGCGCTCCTCCAGGGCTTCGATGACGTCGGTTACACCGATGCCTGCGGCCTGCAGGCGGCGCAGGTCAAGGTTGACCTGCACTTCTTCGTTGACGCCGCCCGAAACATCGGTGGTGGCTACCCCTAACACCTGCTGTAGCTCACGGGCCAGCTCTTCCTCGGCAAAAATGCGCAGCTCCTGGGGGCTGAGCTGAGCTGAGGTGAGCGCCATTTCGTACACCGGCAGCTGCGAGGGGTCAAACTTGAACAGGCGCGGCGTTTCCAGGTCGGGGGGTAGGGTGCTGCGGGCGCGGTTGAGGGTGGCGGTGGCGTCGTTGAGGGCCTGGTCGATGTCGCCGCCCGGTTCGAAGTACAGATCGATGCTGATCTGGCCTTCTCGGGTTTGAGAGAATACCTGCACCACACCCTCAGTGGCGGATAGGGCTTCTTCGAGGGGGCGCGTCACTTCGTCTATCGCCACTTCTGGGGCTAGCCCCGGCGTATCCCCCCGCAGGCCAATGCGGGGATAGGTGATCGAGGGCAGCAGGTCTACGGGCAGCTGTGAGGTGATGAAAAAACCCATCACAAAGACGGTCAGCGTCAGCATCAGGGTGCCGATGTGCCGTCGAATGGCCAGCCCGCTGATGCTGAAGCGGTTGTTGGGGTAGGAGGAGGGGGTCATGGGGAGCGAGGGGGTAGGGAGGCGAGGGAGAGGGGTAGGGAGGTGAGGAAGATGAGGGAGTGGGGAGGTGAAGAAGATGAGGCGGGGAAGCAGCATGTCTTTCTCATCCCTCCATCCCCTTACCCTTCTGAAGTCAGGCTAAGCTCTACGGTCTGCCCCGACTCCAGGGGCTGGCTGCTGCGCACGACATACTGCTCGCCGGGGGTGAGGCCAGAGAGAATGGTGACTTGACCATCGGCGCGATCGCCTACCTGCACCGTTCTGGCTTCAACCGCTGGGCTGCCGTCGGTTTCGCTGATCACAAAAATTTGACTGTCGCTGGCTGCGGCGGTTTCGAGTGCGCTTTCTGGCACGATGACTGCACTAGATTGACTGCCAACGCTGGTGACGCGAGCCAGCAGACCGCTGCCAATGCGGCCACCGGGGTTGGCTACGGTAATCTCTACGGGCAGCAGGCGTGAGGTGCTGTCGGCTACGGGCGAAATTCGGGTCACCTGGCCAGTGAAGGTTTCGTCAGGAAAGGCATCGATCGCCAGCTCGACTGACTGCCCCTCGCTAAATTCGCTGAGGTTGCTGTCAGCTATCTCAATTACCACCAGCACCTGCGATAGGTCGCCCAGGGTCAAGACCGCCTCCCCAGGGAGCACCAGGTCGCCGGGCTCAGCGACGCGCTCTAGTACCACCCCAGAGAGGGAGGCGGTGAGGTTGGCAAAGGAAAGCCGCTGCTGGGTTTCGCGCAGAATAGAGCGCTGGGCCTCGACTCGCTGCTGGGCCGCCGCAACGGCCTGCTGCCGGGTACGGACCTGCTCTTGAGACGATTGCAGGGCCTGTTCGGCAGCCACCAGGGTGGTCTGGGCCTGTTCGGCCTCCTGGGTAGAAACGGCCCCCTGGCTGGCCAGGGTCTGGAGCCGTTGGGCATCGTTGCTGGCCTGCTGAAACCTGACCCGCGACTCTTCGATGGAGGTGCGAATATCGGCTAGCTCGGCTTCGGCCTGGGTGACCTCAAACTGGCGGGCGGCTAGCTCGGCTTGGGCTTCACCGACAGCGGTTTGCAGCAGCACATTGTCAAGATTGCCGACCACCTGGCCCTGCTGCACCCGATCGCCCACATCAGCCCTTAAGTTCAGCAGTCGCCCTTCGGCCTGCGATCGCAGCGACACCTGCCGCACCGGGCGAGTCGTGCCGGGGTAGACGCGGCTCGAATCTTCAGTGGCCTGGGCTGCGGCCACATCGACCACGGCGGGTCCGCTGTCCTCTTCCTGCTCAGGCTGGGCCTGGGCCGTCGGCTCGACCGACCCGCCACAGCCGACGGTTGCGATCGCAATGCCACCTACTAACAAAAACGCTACCCCTATCGGGGCACGCCTTGCCCCTCGAAGCCGTCTAAACGCCATGTCTGAACCCTCTAAACCGCTGCGTTTACTTTACTTTACATTTTTTATTCTGAGCTTCTACCTTTTAGTAGAGGCCAGTTTTGCGGATTGGGCGTGCTAATTTTTCCCTAGCCGTCAATGGTGCCGTGGATAACCAATCGCTTTTGAATTGAGGCTTCTATGCCTTCTACTTCTAGGCCTTCTAATATTTCAGAAAAGTACAGAACCAAACCGTTGATTTAAGCAGCCGGGCTGTAGGTGGGCTAGCTGATCGAGCTAGGCTAGCAGGCGGTGCCTTTGAGTTGGCAACTACTTGCCAGCCCCTATATCGCTTTGGCCCTAAAGATGTGTGATGACTCTGACCGCAGAACGGCCTGCTTAAGAGCCGTTCTGGTCGTATTTAATGTCATTTAGAATGCCACAGAAATGGTCTGCTGTGGCCTTTTATGAGAACACTCTTACTTTTATGCCTAGCTTTTATGACTGGCTCTTCGTTGGCACAAACCAGTCTCTAGTCGGTGATGGCTCTTTCACCCTGCCCCAACCCTCTTCTTATTTCCCAGGTGCTAATCGAGCCGCCATGTTTTGGTTGCCTCTAGCCCCGCCGTCACGCTGCGGGGACAGTACCCCAGGGCAAAGGCGCGATCGCTATTAGAAGACACATCCGGGGGGCGAGCGGCGGGCATGACAACATCGGCCTGCTTGCTCGGCAAAATCAGGTCTTTCTCCAGGCCAAAGACCTCGGCCATGCGGAGGCCAAACTCGTAGCGGCTGATCCGCTCAGGGCCGCCCAGGTGCAGCAGGCCGGTGGTTTCGAGCGCGAGCAGCAGGCCCACGGCAGCATCTTCAACGTAGGCAGGGGTGCGAAACTCGTCGGTAAACAGGTGCAGCGGCTGCCCCGCCTCCAGGGTGCGCACAAAACCCTGCAAAAAGCATTCTGCCGTTGGGCTGGGGGGGCCGTAGAGCAGCGGCATCCGGCAGACGACGGCGGTGGGATGCAGCGCCTGAATCAGCACCTCGGCCTCAGCCTTGTGGCGACCGTATAGGCTGATGGGGCTGGTGGGAGAGGTTTCGCTGTAGGGAGGTGACTGGCCGTCGAACACCTGGTCGGTGGAGGTAAAGGCAAAGGGAATAGAGCGAGCGCCGCACACCTGGGCCAGTACCCGAGTTGCCTCTACGTTGATAGCGTAGGAGAGGTCGGGCGCTTGCTCACAGCGGTTGGGTTGCGACAGAGCGGCAGTGTGAATCACCGCATCGGGCGCTAGTTCGCTCAGCCAAAATTCCACCTGTCTGAGGTCGGTGAGGTCAACGGCGTGCAGCGTTACCCCCGGTAGGGGCGGCCTGTGGTGATGGTAGGTGCCCTCAACCTGCCAGGTGGCCTGGGCGGCGCGGCACAGGTGCCAGCCCAAAAAGCCGCTGGCACCCGTCACCAACAGCCGTCGCCGGGCCGGGCTGGGGTCGCTGATGGAATGGGGCGCTTCAGGGGGCGCTGCGGGGGATTGGTTTTCCATAGGGCCAGATATGGGATTGAATAGAAACGGTCTAGCTGGCTGGTGGGTATGGTTCGGTATCGACGGTGGTTAGGGGGGAGACGGCCCCGGCAGTGGGCGTTCTGCGGGAAGATTTACTTAAAACGAGCATTCCCTAGGCTGGGGCGGCTGGTTTTGGCTTTGGTTCTGGGGGTGGTGTTGGCGCTCATGGGTGGGCTCTCTCCCCACTGTGGCAGCATGGCGATTTGCGGAGCGATCCGTCCCGGAATTGCCCAGACGACCGTTCCCTCTGAGGATGCTTTTTTTGCCGACGTGATTGTGCGGGGGCAGCCAGTCTTTCAGCTGGGGGGGCTGCCCGATGCTAGCGCAGTTGATCGGGCCGAGCAAATTAACCGCCGCATTGCCGCCCTGCTCAACCAGGATGTTGACCTAGCGCCAGTGACGGTCAATCTAGACCGCGATCGCAACCTGGCCACTCTTCAGGTTAACCAGCGGCTGATTATGACCGTTACCGCCCAGGATGCCCTCGACTTTGACACCGACCTTGACACCCTGGCCCAGCGCTGGGCCGACTTGCTCAACCAGGCGATGGCCCGCACCAACCTGGCGGTAGCGGTGACCTACCGAATTCGGCGCACAGCCCAGGACCTGTTGCGCAACACGATTGATAACCTGCCTGCTGTGCTGGGGGCGCTGGTGATTTTGGTGCTGACCTGGCTGCTGGCGGCGGCGGTGCGCCACGCCGTGCTGGTGTGGGCTAAAAAAACCGAGGGCGATCGCACCACCGAAGAGCTAATCAGCCGCCTCTGCTACGGTGGCGTCTGGACCCTGGGCGCGATCGTGGCCCTGGGGGTGATGGGGCTCAACTTTGCCGCCCTGCTGGGCACCCTGGGCCTGACCAGCGTAGCGATCGGCTTTAGCCTGCGCGACGTACTGAGCAACTACATTTCGGGCGTGATTTTGCTGGCCACGCGGCCCTTTTGCATTGGCGATCAGGTGGTGATCAACAGCTACGAGGGCACCGTCACCCAAATTCAGCTGCGGGCGACCACGGTGCAAACCTACGACGGTCGCCTGGTGTTTATTCCCAACCAGGAGGTGTTTCAGAGCAGCATCACCAACAACACCGCCTCGCCCATTCGCCTCAGCAGCGTCACCGTCGGCATTGACCACAAGGCCGACCTGCCCGACCTGTTCCACCGCATTCAGCAGCAGATGCGGCAAATCGAGGGGGTCGAGCGCGAGCCTGAACCGATCGTGCTGGTGCGCGAGCTAACCCCCACCACCGTGAACCTGGAGGCGCAGTTTTGGGTCAACTCCCGCAAACAATCGTTTTTGCAGGTCACTTCCCACGTGCTGGCGGCCATCAAGCTCACCCTACAAGCGGCCCAGTTTGCCGAAACCAACGCCCCCGAAGACATGGCGATCGAACCGATTCCCAACGAACCGAGTCCGAATACCCCTACTTTTGATGGTGAGATAGATACAGACGGAAGATGATGTGCGATCATCACTGTCTCCCCTATTTATCTGCAAACCATCAGCCGTCTACGTTTGGCACAATCAAGATAAATTCATTCGCAAAATTGCTGAAGGCATTGCAATTGTAGCGATGAAGGGAAGAAAGGGAAGAGCTAGGGATATAAGAGGTTGATGGATGAATCTTGAGGAACGTCTAAAGGTAGAGCGGGCAAATATCTTAAACTTGGCTAAGAAATATGGGGCTTACAATGTTCGTATTTTTGGCTCGGTTGCCCGAGGCGAAGCAGATTCAACCAGTGATGTAGATTTCTTGGTCGAAATGGAATCTGGGCGCAGCTTATTGGATCTCGGTGGCCTGCTGATGGAGCTGCAAGAGTTGCTCGACTGCTCGGTTGATATCGTTACTGACAAAGGACTGCGCACCAAAATCCGTGAACGAGTTCTCGCTGAAGCTGTACCTCTATGAGAGGCGATCGCGAAAAAATGCACGATATGCTAGAGGCGATTGAGCGTATTGAACGCTATGCATCTCAGGGTAGAGAAGCCTTCGAGCAAAACGAGTTGATTCAGACCTGGTTTACGCAAAATCTTCAAGTTATTGGTGAAGCAGCCCGAGCCCTATCGTCAGAAATCAGAGAGCAACATCCAGAAGTGCCCTGGTCAAACATCATCGGGATGCGGAATATCTTGACTCACAACTATTTTGAGATTGACTTCGATATCGTCTGGGTCGTTGTAGAACAAGAACTGACTCCCCTAAAGCAAGATATAGCAAGCATCGTGCAATCTCTAGATGACTCGACATGAAGTGCTGCGCGCAATTGCCGCAGATACTTGAGCCGTGACGATGAAATTGAGACAGGCAAAGAGTAATAGAAAGACTTTGTACTAAATCCACCTGGCAGTAACAACGGTATTCTTAAGGGCACGTCTAACCCTTCTCGGCGGCGGCTATGGAACGCAATCAGTTTCGCATTGGCACGTTTAACCTTAATAACTTAATGCTGCCCGATCGCGAGTTTTACCCTGGCGAAGCCCACTCCCAGGCCGATTACCTCAAAAAGCTGGCCTGGATTGGGGCCCAGCTCGATCGCATGACGGTCGATATCTGCGGCTTTCAGGAGGTGTTTCACCGGGGGGCGCTCAAAGAAGCTCTGCACCGCAGCGAGTACCACCAGCAGCACGAGATTGTGATGGCGGAGGGCTTTGGTCGGGGGCCGGGGGTAGCGCTGGCGACGCGGTTTCCGGTTTTGGGGCAGCGGGTGTATGACGAGTTCCCGGCTGAGAGCATTTTGGATTTGGAGGGGGCGGAGATCCCGATTCGGCGGTTTTCGCATCCGGTGCTGGCGGTGGATTTGGCCCTGACGGAGAGCATTCAGTGCACCGTGGTGGTTGTGCACCTGAAGTCGAAGCGGCCCATGATGAGCAATGGCGTCGATCGCAGCGACCCGGTCGAAATTGCCAAAGGCCACGCCCGCTCGCTGATTCGCCGCACCGCTGAGGCCACCGCCCTGCGGTTTTTGCTGATGGAGGGGCTGCGCGATCGCAACTATCCGGTAATTGTGATGGGCGATGTCAACGACAACCACACCGCTGTAACAACACAGATTGTGTCGGGTCAGCCGCCCTGGGAATGCTGGCCCTACCGCAAAAAAGCCCCCGTCTGGGACGTGCTGCTGTACCAGGTGAAAGACATTCAGGCCCGGCTGGGCTACGGCGACCACTACTACACCCACATCCACAACGGCCACTACGACAGCCTCGACCACATTATGGTGAGCGAAGAATTTTCGGCCCAAAACCGCGATCGCATTGGCCGCGTCACCTACGTCTCGGTCTTTAACGACCACCTGTTCGACCAAACCCTGCTCGAAGACAGCATCGAGCCCTGGCAGTCTGACCACGGCCAGGTGGTGGCTACCATCGAACTCAACCCGCCCCTGTCGAGCCGCCCCCAGCTGGTCGATCGTCTGGCACCATGACCACCCCCGTTGACCCACTGACCCTGACCCAGGGGCTGGTGCTCGCGTTCAGCTACCTGAGTTTGGCCCTGGGCTACGTGCCGGGGCTGCGCATGAACCGAGCCACCATTGCCCTGGTCAGCGCGGCGGTGCTGGTGGCCCTGGGTAGGCTGCCCCTAGACGCCGCCTGGGCCGCCATCGATGCCGACACCATCGTGTTTTTGCTCAGCATGATGGTGGTCAATGCCTACCTCTCCTACGCCGGGTTCTTTCAGCTGGCCCTGGTGCAGCTGCTGCGCCTGACCCGCAGCCCCCTGGGTCTGCTGGTGCTGCTCACCCTGGCAACAGGGGCACTGTCGGCGGTGTTTCTCAACGACACCCTGGCTCTGGTAAGCACACCGCTGACCCTGCAGCTCACCCGTGCCCTAAAGCTCAACCCGGTGCCCTACCTGTTGGCGATCGCGGGGGCGACTAATCTTGGCTCCCTCGCCACCCTCAGCGGCAATCCTCAAAATATCTTGGTGGGGTCGTTTTCGGGAATTGGCTACCTGGCCTTTGCCCAGGCGCTACTGCCGGTGGCGCTGGTGGGGCTGGTGCTTCAGGTGGGGCTACTGTGGTGGCTGTACCCAGAGCTGCGATCGCTGGTCCCCTGCCCGCCCCCACAGCTGCCCCGCCTGCGCCTGCACCGCCCCCTACTGGTGAAAACTCTGGTGGTCTCTACCCTGCTGCTGGCCGCCTTTGTGGTGGGTCTGCCCCTGGCCGAGTCGGCGTTTTTAGCGGCGGCGGCCCTGTTGGTGACGCGCCGCATTAAGCCCCAGCGGGTGCTGGCGGCGGTCGATTGGTCGCTGCTGGTGCTGTTCTCGGGGCTCTTTGTGCTGACCGAGGCGGTACAGTCGCTTCAGGTGCTCGACCGCGTGGCCCCCTGGGTGGCCCACCCTGCCGGACTGCTAGCGGTAACGGCTGTGCTGTCGAACCTGATTTCTAACGTTCCAGCCGTCTTGCTGATTCAAACGCTGATTGCCCCCGGCGATACCCAGGGCTGGCTGCTGCTAGCGGCGGGCTCTACCCTGGCGGGCAACCTCACCCTGTTTGGCTCGGTGGCTAACCTGATCATGGTTGAAGGCGCTGCCGCTGAGGGTTACCCCCTCACCTTTGGGCAGCACCTGCGCTTTGGCCTGCCCCTGACCCTGCTAACCCTGGCGATAACCTACGTTTGGGTCGTGTTGCTCTGACCGCTGCTCTAGCGACTCAGCTGAGGCACACCCTGCGGACTGCTGCCCAGATCACTGAACTGCATCGTCCCAGGCGGTATCCTGTGACCAAGACCTGTTGGGGGCAGCTCTGCGGTGCGCATCTTTTTCGACTTTGTAGTAGGCGGTATTGCGGCCCTGTTTCCGGTCGTAGACCCAATTGGCAGCGTGCCGATTTTTCTGGTGCTGACGACAGGGGTACCCGCTGGCCTGCGCAACCGCTATGCCCTGCGCATTGCCCGCAATGTGGTGGTGCTGCTAGTAAGCACCCTGCTGGTGGGGGGCAGCGTGCTGCGCTTTTTTGGCGTGTCGCTGGCGGTGGTGCGCATCGCCGGGGGCATCGTGGTCTTCCACGCCGCCTGGCGAGCGATGAACTCTGACCCCAAGCTCACCAATGTCGATAGTCAGGAGGCCGTCCAGCGGGTTGACGAGCACAAAGACATTGCTTTCATGCCCATGACCATTCCACTGCTGGGTGGGCCAGGGGCGATCGCGGTGACGCTGGGCCTCGCCGCCCAGGCCGGGGGCGATTTTTCGGTGGCTACCGCGCTGAATCTGCTGGCGATCGCTGCCGCCATCGGGCTAATTGGGCTGGCCATTTTTTTGTCGCTGCGATCGTCTACGCTGCTGCTCAAGGTGCTGGGGGCCAGTGGCATTCAGGCCATGAGCCGCCTGCTGGGGCTGTTTGTGATGGCGATCGGCGTACAACTCATTCTCAACGGCCTGGCCGACTGGATGGCATCTTTGGGCTGGGTGCCTTAACCGCTATGGAGAAGGCCGAGAGATGCGGCTCAGCCTACGGTCACACTATAAATTCTGACGTAAACTTGGGTAGACTTGGGGTGTTCCCTTAAACACTGATGAACCTGGCTTCACGGATTCGGCAACAGTGGTTGAGCGCAGGCAAAAGTAGCACTAAGAGCGGCCTGGCCAGTAGGCAGGTTGCGAATACGGGTTTATCGCTCCCCAGTGCTTTATACAGCCTACAACGCTCTATCTAGCGGCATTTTATCCTGCTTGCCGCAGGTCTTTTCAGGGAACCCTTGACCCATGAGCTACCCCAGCTTTCATAGCTTCATCAAGTTGCTGCGCAGTCTGCTCAAGCGCAGACAGCCCTGGCTGTTCGAAGAATCGCTCTTTTTAGCCGATCTGTGCCTGGCCTACGGCACCATTGCTGGCCTAGGCGATCGCGATAAAAAAACTCTGTTTCTCGCCGCCCACTTTAAAAACCTGGGGGCTATCTACCTCGACGACCAGAGCCTCAAGCAAGAATACCGCGACCACCGCGACGCCGTGGCTCAAATGGAGGTGCTGTTTAGAGAAAGTGCTCAGCTCGCCCGAGATGCGGGTCTTGAAGAAGTTGCCGATGTGCTAGAGCAGTACCACCTGCGGGCGATTCCGCAAAATTCTCTGGCCCGCATTTTTCAGGTGCTCAACGCCTGGGTGTCGTGCCGTCAGCGCAAGGGATGGCGTAGCTCCATGAGCGACAAAGAGGCGCTGATCATTCTCAAGCAGCGGGCCGAAATGAAGTGGTCTGACCCCAAGGTGGTGTTTCACTTTATTGAGCATCTCTGCCGCTACTCGTCGCGGGCCGAGCGCCGCCAGGCCTGCACCCTAACCGGGTTTGAGGTGCCGCCCGAGGTGCCCGAGGTGCGAGACTACAGCTTCGACACCCTCGAAGACCAGTTTCAGGAGCAAGTTGAAGCCGCCGGATAGCGATGACTGTCGCGCTGAATGGCCCAGACTGAGCCTGTCCATCTTTTGCTTAAGGGTGCTTAAGGGACAGGGATGGCCACAGCAGGCGGAAGGGGATAGAGTTGGGGAGGCACCGCAATCTTCCAGATAGGAGGTTGCTTCTAGGCTAATTAGCCCTAGAATTTGGACATTGTTGGGTCACTCTGCGTGCTGCAGACTGGCCCGCGCTAGGTTTGTTTGGCAGTAGCTACAAAGGTTTGTCATGGCTAACGACGCGATCGATATGGAACTGGCCTACGCCAATTCGCTCACCGAGAAAGACATCGATGCAGTGCCTTGTCTAGAGACCATTGAGGCGGTAATTGCCAGCCTCGACCAGGGCGATGGGGCGATGGTTAGCCAAACCACCGAGGGGCACCTGTGGCGGTTTAGATACGGCAGCGTCGATGTCTACGTACAGCTAACCGGCGAAACCGAAACTGACACCCTGACAGCGTGGTCGCCCGTGCTATCGCTACCGGCCAAAAACGAGCCTCAGATGATGAAGCAGCTGCTAGAGAAAAACTGCAACGAAACCCTGGAAGCCCGCTTTGGCATCTCTGGCGATCAGGTGCTGGTAATTTCAAGTCGCATTCTCAAGGATATTTCGCCTGCTGAAATCTCTCGGCTGCTGACCATTGTGGCCACCATTGCCGATGATTCGGATGAGGCGTTAGTAGCCGAATTTGGTATGGGTTGAAGGAGATAGTCTCCGCCGTTCCCTGAGCGGAGTCGAAGGGAACGGCAGCCCCGTAGCTCCGGTGGTGACTTCATTCCTGTTGCTGAGCGGAGTCGAAGCGACCGGGGGAAAGCCAGCGATACGGTTAAGCCCGCGCCTCTTCGATCACCGCTTTAGCGATCGAGGGCAGCTGTAAGCCTGGGGGATACTGGCCTTCATCTTTAATGCGCTGAATCATGGCGGGAGAAACGCGCAGACCCAGGTGGTTGGCGATCGCGCGCACTACATCACCGCGATCGATGGTGCCAGCGACAGCATCGGCGGGGGTAAGCACCGTGAGCCTAGGGATCTGGAGCGCTTCGAGCTGATCGATGGCCTCGGTCAGCGGCGTGCCCTCCCGCACCGAAGGAATATCGAGTAGCGGTTTAGCGATATGGGTCAGGGGCAGGGTTTCCCACTGGCTGCGCTCGATCGCACGCATGTCGTCAATGCTGACCAGACCCCGGTAGCGCCCGTCGGAGGCGGCAAAATGGGCGGGGGCGCGGTTTTCTTCAAGCAGGTAGGTGTCGGCAAACTGCCGCAGTGACATATTGGCATCGACCACCTTAAAGTCGCGGGTCATGGCATCGGCGGTGGTCAGGGCCAGCATGGCTTCTTGCAGGTTGGTGACCTGGTTGTAGGCGGCGGCATTGCGCAGGGCGAACCAGCCAATGGCGGCAATCCAAAATCCAGAGAAGGCTTGATAGGCCAGGGCCATGACCAAACCAAAGGTAATCGCCAGCCAGCCCAAGATCTGACCTGAGCGGGCCGCCCAGCGAATGCCCTTGATGCGGCTGCCGGTTCCCTTCCAGACCAGAGCCTTGAGCACCTGGCCACCGTCTAGCGGCAGGCCGGGAATCATGTTGAACAGCGTCAGCACCAAGTTGATCTGGGCGACGCTGCCGGTAATCACCGATACCGGGGTGGGCAGGGTCGGAATTAGGGAGACGGCGGTGAGCAGCAAAAACAGCCCAAAGCTAACCAAAGGCCCGGCCACGGCCACCTTGAGCGCATCTTCGGGGGTTTTAGACTCTTTGTCGATGGAGGCAATGCCGCCGAACAGAAATAGCGTAATCGAGTTGACGGCGATGCCCTGGGTCTTAGCGGCCAGACTGTGGCCCAGCTCGTGCAGCAGCACCGAGGCAAACAGCAGCAGGGCCAGGGCAAAGCCCATCGCCCAGGCCAGGTTACCCCAGGCCGAGTGCCAGCCCGGCTCTAGGCCGTAGGACACGGTGACCAGCAGCAAAATAATAAACCAGGAGCTATCGATAAACAGGGGAATACCCAAAATAGCCCCAATCCGCCAGCTAGATTGCATTGCCTAACCCCTAATTAACAGTCTCAAATGCTAAACCAGACCCAGTGCCCCATCGAAGACGTGGGCACGCGGGTCTGGGATATGGCTTTATTCTATCAACTGGCCTATTTTCCCGTTGGGCGGTACAAGGGGGGATACTACAACAATCCGGCGTTGCCCAGGCCCAAGATCATTCCTGCGCCAAGAATGTGGCCAAAGCTGGCGATCGCCAGCAGCTCGGGCAGGCCAAAGCCTTCAAACACCATTGGCAGGCCCACGGGCAGCGCCGGACCTGCCCCAGGCTTGCGAATGGCATACTTACCGATGGCCAGCACGAACAGGTTGCAGGTAATCATGATCAGCGCTACTTTAGGCGACCACTCGGGCGTGGTGGGCACAGTGTAGGCGGCAAGCAGGTTAGAAAACAGCAATGTTATTTCTCCGCTAGAGGTCTAAAATTGGGTCTTGAGCAACAGAATTTAACGTCGATTGCTTAACGTTTAGCTTAAATGTGGCCCTAGCATGGGCATTTAGGCCTAGCTGGATTATAAAAATCCGGCGACACCTCCTCAGCGAAATGTTCAATAGAGTTAACATGCGGGTCAAGATTTGTGGCATTACCCAGGCAGAGCAGGCGATCGCGATCGCCCGCCACGGTGCCACCCACCTGGGCTTTATCTGCGTGCCCCAGTCGCCCCGCTATTTGTCTCCTGGGGCGATCGCCGAAATTACCCAGGCCCTCGATGCCGCCAAAGTGGCGATTAAAACCGTGGGCGTGTTTGCCGATGCGCCTCTGACGGAGATGGCTGACGTTGCCCGACAGACCAACCTCAGCCACCTTCAGCTCCACGGGCAAGAAACCCCTGAGCAGTGTCAGCAGCTCCTAGCTGAGCTACCGGGAATCTTTTTAATCAAAGCAATTCGCGTGCGCACTGCCGCAGATTTGGTATGGGCTGAAACCTATGCCCCCCATGTCGATGCCCTGCTGCTCGATGCCTACCACCCCCAGCAGCTAGGCGGCACAGGCCTGACGCTCGATTGGAATGCCCTGGTATCGTTTCGACCCACCTGCCCCTGGATGCTGGCAGGCGGGCTAACCCCCGAAAATGTGTCTACGGCGCTCTCAATGCTTAAACCCGACGGCATTGACCTGTCCAGCGGCGTTGAACAGAGCCCTGGAATCAAAGATCTGGCCATGGTGCAGAGATTATTCAAAAAAATGCAACAGCTATAGCTAAACCTCAAATTCTATTTTTAGGATCTGTCAGTGCACTTTCTAGTCTTCATAAATAGTGCATTGCAAAGCCTTTTTTTACCAACAATACTAATTGCTAGACGATTTTCTGCTTTTTTTAGGTTCAATTTTATTGATTATCTTGGTGAGATGACTTATCCTCAGGGCGAATGATTCTCCTACTCTTAGAGAAAGAGATTGAGGAGCGCTCTGAGTTAATTGAGCGGTTTGCAATATAATCCAGAGATGCTTCTGCCAGAAAAGCAGAGCGACTTCCGCCCTGACTATCCACGAAGCGGTCAATTTTGCTTAAAACGTTCTCGGGCATTGAAATGTTTATGCGCTTTGTGGATCCTGATATATTTGACAGATCAACATCTACTACAGCAAAAATTGCATTGTCGTAATCGGGATTATTCATATGGGTCTCAGAGGGCTGTGAAGTAGGCAACTCTTCACCATCAGAAAACAATCCTTCTATATGGCATTCTATGGCTTCAACACTGTTAGAAAGAGCCTGGTCTAAGGTATCTCCAGCGGAGAAACAACCCGGCAAATCAGGTACAGTAACTCCGTAGTCACTATCCTCGTCTTTGTGAATTACCACGACATAACGCATATTCTTTTCTGCGATGTTTGATAACAATATACCAAGAGCTCTTAGTCAGACGGAGGCCACTTCCATCCGGCCTGTTTAAATATGCTTCGGACAGTACCGATAGGTAAGTCCTTTTTAGGATGGGGCACAGTAACACGACCTGGATAGGCCGGATGCTTAAACTGTTGGTGACTGCCACGAACGTTATTTAGAATCCATCCGTCCTTCTTTAGCTTGGAGATGATGTCGCTACTCCTCATGCATCACCAGCTATACACACTATACACATTCTGGCGAGACTCAAGTTTGATCGGCTTTGGGTACCAGTGTCGAGGTTTCTGAAGGTGAGGGGCTGACGGCGGCGATCGCCAGATCTTTGCTCTCTGCTTTGACATGGGTAGTGTCTGTAGCCATGACCTCGATCGCCTCAGGTTGGTAGGCGGCGACATCAAACCAGAAGGTGGTGCCGATGCCCACCTCGCTGACCAGATGCACCTGGCTGCTGTGCTTTTCGATGATGTTTTTGACGATGGAGAGACCCAGGCCGGTGCCCTCCAGGGTATGGACGCGGTTTTCGACCCGGAAGAAGCGATCGAAAATAGCCTGCTGATCTTCGGGGGCAATGCCAATGCCGGTATCGCAGATCTCAATGCGAATGTAGCCCCCTTCATCGAGGCCCTCCCCTGGCGGCACAATCTGGTGCGCCCGCAGCATTACCTGGCCACCAGGTTCGGTGAACTTGAGCGCGTTGCCCACCAGGTTGCTAAACACCTGTAGCAGCAGGTCGTAGTTGCCAATCACCGGGGGCAGGTTCGGTTCGACATCCTGCAGCAGCTCGATCCGCTTGTCTTTGGCATTGAGGCGGTGGGTGCGCAGAGTTTGCTCAATGGGCTGAATAATATCGACCGCTTCGAGCTGGTACTGGCGGCTCGACTCTAGGCGCGACAGGTCGAGTACGTCATTGACCAGGCGGGTGAGGCGATCGGTTTCGTGGTTGGCGGTTTCGAGAAATTCTTTGCGCTCGCCGTCGCTGAGGTCTTCGCCGTACTCGTGCAGGGTTTCGATAAACGACTTGATGTTAAACAGCGGCGTGCGCAGCTCGTGGGAGACATTGCTGATGAACTGGGCCTTAGCCTCGTTGAGCGCTACCTCGCGGGTAATATCCTGTACGGTGATGGCCAGGCCTTTGACGTTTTCTTTGGCCTGATCGAGCACCGTGTTGAGCAAAATGCGCAGGGTGCGATGGCTGGGCTCGGTAATTGGCACCCGAAATTCCATCGCCTCTGAGTCGCCCTTGACTGCCTGAAACAGGGGCCGAGTGAGCTGCACCCGCACCGGGGCCGGGAAGTGCTCCAGAATGTTTTCGCCATCGAGGTGCTGGTGTTCCCAGCCGAAGATGCGGCGGGCGGTGGGATTGACCAGCACCGCATGCATGTCGCTGTCGAGCAAAATAGCGCCGTCGGCAATGGTCGAAACCAGGGTTTCGAGCTTGGCTTTTTCGGCGGTGAGTTCTTCAATATTTTGCTCTTCGTAGCGCTCCAGGCGCTCGGCCATATCGTTAAAGCTGTAGATCAGCTCGCCCAGTTCGCCGCCCAGGGGCAGGTCAATGCGCTGGTTAAAGTTGCCGGCGGCAATGTTTTTGACCCCCACTACTAGCTCTTTGATCGGCTGGGTAATGGTGAGCGCGTTGAAGACTGCGCCCAAAATGACCATCACCCAGATCGAGACAAACACCGCAATGGTGACATCGCGGGTCAGGTGCGACGAGGCCACCACGGTGGGGTTGGGGTTAATGCCCAGGGCGAGTACGCCCAGGTGGGTGCCGTTGTAGTTGAGCGGCACAAACACGTCGGTGACTTCGCCCACGGGGGTGAGGTGCTGGCGCACCAGGGGGCGATCGGTGTTTTGGGCGTAGCCCTCGGGCAGCTGCATGCGCCGCCTCAGGGTAAGAGAACTCTGCACCGAGGCCTCTGAAAAGGGAATGCCGAAGAATATGTCGCCGTTTTCGTCGGCGTAGAGCATGTAGCGGACGCTAGAGGTGCTCTGGTAAAAGCTGTAGGAAAATCGGGCCAGTTCGCTGCGATCGGCCTCGTTGACCAGGGGGGCGACATTGGCGGCCAGCAGCAGGCCCAGGTCGCGGGCAAAGCGGGTGTCGTTGAGGCGGGCATCCATCTGGATAGTGTTGACGGCCCAAAAGGTGAGGGCGCTGGTAATCAGCGACACCACCAGCGTTGCCCCGGCCATTAGTCGGGTTTGGAGGGTGAAGTCGCCCCACCAGCGCAGGAAGATATCGCGAGTTTTTGCCAGAAGCCTGATCAACGGAACCTATCTAATGCTGGATGTTAAATTCAGCCTTTATTCTGGCATGTTCTTCGCGTCTTAGCCGTCAAACAGGGATTCAAACTCGTGGCGCAGGCTGTCGTAGTTGATCACGCGGGCCACAATCAGGTTTTGGTCGCCCAGGGTTGGGTCATCCTTAGCGGCAGCAAACAGCTGCTTCCAGTGGAGGACGTCCTTTTCTTGGCTCAGCCAGAAGTTGACGATGGTATTGACGATCGCATCCCAGTCCCAGTCGGGCCTGCGGTGGACGGCTTCGGTGGCGCTAATGAAGGCGTCGAGGGTGCAGCAGTAGCTGCCGAGGTAGGCCTGGGCGCGATCGCGCTTAGTCTCGACCTGCTGCTGGTGGTTAAAAAATTGCAGCACCGGGGCGATGCCGATGATGTCAAAGCTATAGCTCATGATCAAACGGGAAATGAAAAACGAGGTTTATGGGTAACTCGCTCCACCGCTGGCGACACCCCCATAGACCAAACGCCCTGAGCCAGCCAGGGCGATGTGAGGCAGAGGTCACCTGCCCCCATTGACAGGTATAAATTGGGGAAACGCTGAGAAGATTGAGCTGAAATCGGTGACGAATCACGCTCAGAATCGGGCTCGGTAGCACAAGTTAGTGAATAGTTTAGACAGTTCACTCTGTAGAGTTGTTCGCCTGCAACGGTTTTTAGCGATTTTCACAAGATAGACGAATCGCTACCATAGAAAGCACTCCCCTCAGCTAGATATTGCCCCTCTCCCTGGAGCAACCCGTGACCACCCTGGACTTACCCCTCGAAATCAATCTTGAGGCTGTTCATTTTACCGATGAGCAGTTTTACCAGCTTTGCATTCACAACCCGGAGCTGGCGATCGAACAAAATGCCCAGGGAGTGTTGATCGTTATGCCCCCTGTAGGCGGTGAGAGCGGCAATCAAGAGATGGAGGTTGGCGGCGAACTGTACCTCTGGAATAAGCAAACCCAGCTTGGTAAGGTTTTCAGCTCGTCTACGGTTTTTCAATTGCCCATCGGCAGCAAGCGATGGTCAAAGACCGGCCCAAAGGGCCATCGCCCGATGCTGCCTGGGTAGAGCTATCTCGATGGGAAGCGCTGACCTCTGAACAACGGCGCAGGTTTCCTCCCATTGCGCCAGATTTTGTCATGGAAGTGCGGTCGAGTACCGATAGTCTCACGGCCCTGCGCGAGAAGATGCAGGAATACATGGCCAGTGGTGTTCGTCTGGGCTGGCTGCTCAATCCAACAGATCAGCAGGCAGAAATTTATCGGCCTGGGCAGGAATCGGAGGTGCGATCGCTCCCTACCCGGCTTTCTGGTGAAGCTGTGCTGCCTGGCTTTAGCTTAAACGTTGCCCTGTTTGCCTAGCGGCGAGGACACCACTCTCAGCACAACCATTCCTACAACGTTGGGGTGCCCTGCCCTGTAAGTGCCTGTAAGTGACAGGGGTCACAGTTTGCAAAACTCTTGAAAACCGTTAAGTCTTGGCCAACCTGCCGTAAAGATGGCTATCCAGGGATGACATAGCGCTGGACTTGAGACATTCTAGGTACAGATACGACAGACGCACGCAATTTATAGCTAATTCCCTATACTAAACAGCCCCCGAAGCCTTGGCCTCGGGGGTTATTTAATGGCATTGGGGGCTGGCTCAGGGCCGAGCGGGCTCGCTGTTGACGCAGGTCAAAACTCCCTCACCCTGGGGCGAGTTACCGCTCATAGGGCGCAGGGTCATAGAGGGCTCAAAGCCAGGGTAGCAGCGCACCAGCACCGTATCGCTGCTGCGGGTGACGTACAGCACGCTGACAGGATTGCCGTTAAGGATGGCGGGCACCAGGCGGGGGGCACCAGCTACGGTCGAGAGCGCTGGGCTCACTCTAAAGAGGTTGAGAACCATTACTCCTAGCGCTGCGCCCAGGGCAACAGCAACCCACAGTCGGGAAAATAGCTTGGTCATGAATGTATGCAGAACTCTAATCATCCAGACCATACCTATAAAGCCTAAGAAGGGGATAAAGGCATAACCTCCATCCCCTTCTGTATCAGTACAGCAGCTAGATTTTTCGGTCTAGCCCTAGGTGCCCACGGTCCAGGAGTTGATGTAGATCTCCTGCTCGGGGGTGAGGCTGTCCACCTCGATGCCCATGGCCACCAGTTTCAGGCGGGCAATCTCCTTATCGACCGCCTCGGGGATGGAGTGCAGACCGGGCTCCAGGGAGCCTTTGTTTTTCACCAGATATTCACAGGCCAGGGCCTGGTTGGCAAAGCTCATATCCATCACGGCGCTGGGGTGGCCTTCGGCGGCGGCCAGGTTGACCAGGCGGCCTTCGCCCAGCACAATTACCGACTTACCGTTGCCCAGCATGTACTGCTGGGTAAAGTTGCGCACCTGCTTCACTTCGCTAGCCATTTCGCCCAGCGACTTGAGGTCGATTTCAATGTCGAAGTGGCCTGAGTTACACACCATTGCGCCGTCTTTCATGGCCTCGAAGTGCTCGCGGCGAATGACGTGCTTGTTGCCAGTCACGGTGATGAACAGGTCGCCCTGGGGAGCGGCCTTAGCCATCGGCATGACGCGGAAGCCATCCATGACGGCCTCGATCGCCCGGATGGGGTCAATCTCGGTGACGATGACGTTGGCCCCCATGCCCCGCGCCCGCATGGCGGTACCTTTGCCGCACCAGCCGTAGCCAGCCACCACCACGTTTTTGCCGGCCAGCAGCACGTTGGTAGCGCGAATAATGCCGTCAAGAGTCGACTGGCCGGTGCCGTAGCGGTTGTCGAAGAAGTGCTTGGTGTCGGCATCGTTGACGTTCATAGCCGGGAAGCTGAGCACCCCGTCGTTGAACATGGCCCGCAGGCGCACAATGCCGGTGGTGGTCTCTTCGGTGGTGCCGATGATGTCAGACAGCTGGGCCTGGCGCTCTTTGACCAGGGTAGCGACCACGTCGCTGCCGTCGTCGATGATGATGTTGGGGCGGTGGTCGAGGGCGGTTTCGACGTGGCGGTGGTAGGTGTCGCTGTCTTCCCCGCGCAGGGCAAACACGGGAATGCCGTAGTCGGCGACCAGGCTGGCGGCCACGTCATCCTGGGTGGAGAGGGGGTTGCTGGCAATCAGCACCGCATCGGCACCGCCGTTCTTGAGGGCGATCGCCAGGTGGGCCGTCTCGGTAGTGACGTGGCAGCAGGCCGAAATTCGAATGCCTGCCAGGGGCTTTTCAGCGGCAAAGCGGTCTTGAATCTGGCGCAGCACAGGCATCTCGCGCCCGGCCCACTCAATTCGCTGCTTGCCCTGGGTGGCCAGGGAAATGTCTTTGACGTCGTACTTAAATTGGAGTGTTGTGGTCATAGCGAGGGTATCAACCGTAGTAAATCGTTTCTGTGCCGTACCAGGTCCAGTTCGGGAACTGTCGTTTTCCCGCCGGTAGAACGCCACCCCTGGACTTGGAGCTTGGGGCAATTGCCAGCGTTCTTAGCTTAACGGAATTTTATGCGGGGTACTGCCCGATGTGGCGTGCGGAGAACGTCTCCATACCTCATAGGGCAAGGGGGCATGGAGAGAAGTTTTTTGATATTCATGCGAGGTACTGCCCCGATCGCACCTCTCCACAGAATTGCTGGGCGGCCTCGATCGCCTGCTGCCGCAGGTTGGCGTAGACCTTGGCAAAGGGCGGCTGCCAGGCTGAAAGCCCCAGCACATCGGCGGTGACAAGCACCTGCCCGTCGCAGTGACTCCCGGCCCCAATGCCAATGGTGGGAATGCTCAGAGTCTTGGTAATGTCGCGGGCCAGCTCAGCGGGAATGTGCTCTAGCACAATGGAAAATGCCCCCGCCTGCTCTAGCGCTTTGGCTTCGGTGAGAATGCGATCGGCCTCGGTCTGGGTTTTGCCCTGCTTGCGAAAGCCGCCAAACTGGTTCACTGACTGCGGCGTTAGCCCCACGTGGCCCATCACCGGAATGCCCCACTGCACCAGATGGCGCACCCGTTCGACCACGCCCTCGTGGCCGCCTTCTAGCTTCACCGCCTGGGCACCGGCTTTGAGCATGCCGCCAGCAGCGCGAATGGCGTCTTCTAGGCTGGTCTGATAGCTCAGGAAGGGCAAATCTACGACCAGCAGGGCATTTTTGACCCCCCGCCGCACCGCCTTGGCACAGAGCAGCATGTCCTCCAGGGTCAGCGGCAGAGTCGTGTCGTAGCCCAGGGCTACCATCGCCAGCGAGTCGCCCACCAGCACAATGTCGGCCCCCGCCGCATCGACGATCTGCGCCGACATCACATCCCAGGCGGTAAGTACGGCGATCGGCTGGGCCGGTTGGCCCGTCTGCTTCCACCGCAAAATTCGATCAACGCTAACGGCCATGGCTGCGCCTGGGGAAGGGGTATGGTTGCCAGAATAGCAAACTACGATATAGCAAACTACGATTCGGCTATCCCTCCAATCTGCGGCTCCACAAGTCGCTAGAATCAGTTAAAGCAGTATGAGTGGCTTATCACGATGATCCCAACCGTTATTGAGCAATCCGGGCGTGGCGAGCGCGCGTTTGACATTTATTCCCGGCTTTTGCGGGAGCGCATTATCTTTTTGGGTCAAGAAGTCACTGCCGACTCGGCCAACCTGATCGTGGCCCAAATGCTATTCCTCGAAGCTGAGGATCCAGAAAAAGACATTTACCTGTACATCAACTCCCCCGGTGGCTCGGTGAGTGCGGGTCTGGGCATCTACGACACCATGAAGCACATTCGGCCGCAGGTGTGCACCATCTGCCTGGGGCTGGCGGCCAGCATGGGAGCGTTTTTGCTCACCGCTGGCGAGAAAGGCAAGCGCATGAGCCTGCCCAACTCCCGCATCATGATTCACCAGCCCCTCGGCGGGGCCCAGGGCCAGGCCACCGATATCGAGATTCAGGCCAAAGAAATTCTTTACCTGAAGAAGCAGCTGAATGAGGCGATCGCCCACAACACCGGCCAGCCCTACGACAAAATTGCCGAAGACACCGAGCGCGACTTCTTTATGAGCCCCCACGAAGCGGTGGAATACGGCCTGATCGACCAGGTAATCGATCGCACCTCAGTGGGTTCTCGCCCGCTGGCGGTGATGTAAACGCAGCCGATCGCCGATACCGTTTAGATCTCCCTTACCCCCCAATTTAGACTGGGGGGCTTTTGTTTGGCCCAGCCCGCGCGGTCGGGCCACGGGAGTCTAAGGGCTACCGGGGGTGGGCTGGGTTTCGAGGTAGAGCAAAAACTCCAGCAGTTCGTCGTCGGTGAGGTCGTGGCGCGATCGCTTGCCGTAGGTTTTTTCTAAAAACTCGCGGCCCTGGTTGACGCCCCAGCCCAGCCGCTGAAGCTCGACATCGGTTTGGGCAATGATGTCTGACAGGTCAACAGCGACGGCTGGCCCGCTGCCTAGATCCATAAATTCGTCGCGATCGTCAACGCTACCGGCTAACGGCTCCTCAGGCAGAAAATCTGGGGGTAAAGACTCTGTCGGTTGAGCCGCTGACTTGGCCCGAGGCGGGCTAGCCAGAGCCGTAGGGGGCAGGTCGAGGCCAGGGGCCTTAGGCATATCGACTGGCTGGCTCGGGGGAACTACGCTGAGCAAAGTTTGGCCCTCGGCGGCTGGTACGCCAACTTGAGAATCAGCTGTGGGGCTGACCGCAGATTTGAGCCGGGCAGGCGGGGCAGGCGCGCTGGTATCAAGACTGTCAGACTGAAGAATCTCAGGCTGAAGACCGTTGGCCAGAAGACCATTGGACGGCAGGCTGCTGGGCTGAAGGCCGGGGGATGGCACCAGGCTGGTCGGCGGGGCAACTGAGACAATCAGGCGCTCCAGGGCGCGGGTGGTGGCGATATCTTCTGCTGCCTCCAGAGTGGTGTTGGCCCCTAGACCGCTGGCCAGGGTGAGGCCATCTACGCCAGCGCAGACCCGCACCACGTATAGCCCATCGTGAATAGTGAGCAGATCAGAGAGCAGGCTGCCCTGGGGATACCGTTGTCGAAATTGACTCAGCAGCGAACTTAGCACTCCAGATGTCTCCCCTGCGGGTGGATGGTACCCGTACTATTCTAGGGAAGAGGGGCACGTTAGACTAAAACCATTACGCCGCTGACCAAACCGGGTGCAGGCTGGGAGCCCTTCCGGCATGGGTTGTGCCTCTGGAGGTTTGCGCCCCTGAGCTTGCGCCAGTAGGATTGCAATGGCCTCTGCGATCGGGAGCCAGCCGAGCGTTGTGCCTTTACCCTAGACCTTTACTTTTGCTGCCCTAGGTAGCTGACCTGAGCTAATGCTAGATCGCCTGCTAGATATTTCTACCAACTTTGGGGTCGATACCCTGCTGCTGCTGCCGGTGCTGATTGCTCTCGAAGCGGTGCTGTCGGCAGATAACGCGATCGCCCTGGCCGCAATCGCCCAGGGCCTAGAGAGCGAAACCATGCAGCGGCGGGCCTTAAATTTGGGTCTGGTGGTGGCCTTTGTGCTGCGCATGGGGCTAATTTTGACCGCTGGCTGGGTGCTGCAGTTCTGGCAGTTTGAGGTCATGGGGGCGGCCTATCTGCTGTGGCTGGTGTTTAAGCACTTCACCGCCAAGACCCAGGACGATGGGGAGGCCCACGGCCACGAGCCGCGCTTTGCCAATTTGTGGCAGGCGATTCCGGTGATTGCGTTTACCGATTTGGCATTTTCCCTCGATAGCGTTACCACAGCCCTGGCTCTCTCTAAGGATGTGGTGGTGATTTTGCTGGGCGGCACCATCGGCATTATTACCCTGCGGTTTATGGCAGGGCTGTTCATTCGCTGGCTAGAAGAATTTGAGCACCTAGAAGACGCCGGATTTATTACCGTGGCGTTCGTCGGCATTCGCCTGCTGGTGCGGGTGATTGACCCCACCCTGGTGCCCCCCGAGTGGGTGATGGTGCTGGTGATTGCCCTGGTCTTTACCTGGGGCTTCTCAAAGCGTACGGCCCTGGCTACCGACGAAGCGGCTCATTTGGAGCAGGGCAAAGTGCCTACCATTGCCGAACTAGAGGCTCAGGACAGCGCCCCGGTAGAGGCTTCCTCCAGTCAAGAAGACCCTGCTCCAGCCTTTCCCCTCAAGGATTAGCGACTGGCGACTGGTAAGAGCACCAGTCGCTCCAGCCGCCTGGGTATAGCTTGGCCATCGGTCGCTCGGCCAGGGCTTGGGCCAGCAGGTTGACGCAGGCGGTGACGCCAGAGCCGCAGTAAACGATCACCTCATTGGCTCCGTCTAAGCTGGCCCAGTGCTGAGCCAGCTCAGATGGGGCTTTCATGTGGCCGTTCTGGTCAGAAACATCCTGCCAGAAGTAGTTCACCGCGCCGGGAATGCTGCCCGCGACGGGGTCGATGGGCTCGACTTCACCCCGGTAGCGTTCGGGCGATCGCGAGTCGATCAGCACCGTTTCTGCCTCGCGCTGGCGCACGGCCTCGATATCGACGATCCACTCTGGCCGGGGCGCAGGGGTAAAGTGACCTGGCTGCGGTGTCGGCAACTCTGTCGTTGTCGGCTGGCCTGCCTGCACCCAGCCCGACCAGCCGCCGTCTAAAACCGCTACCTGGTCGTGGCCCAGGTAGCGCAGCAGCCACCAGAGGCGGGCGGCAAAGGCAAAGCGGGAGTCGTCGTAGGCTACCACCAGAGTCGGCGGGGTAGACCTCACCCCGATCGCGGCCAGCTTTTGGCCAAAGGCCCCTAAGTCGGGCAGGGGATGGCGACCGCCGTGGGCCTGCACCGGGCTAGACAGATCCTGGTTGAGATCGAGGTAGCAGGCCCCAGGAATGTGGCCAGCGGCGTACTGCTGCTGACCCTGCTGGGGGGCGGCCAGGGCAAAGCGACAGTCGACCACAACCACGCTGGGGTCGTTGAGGTGCTGGGCCAGCCAGTCGACGGTTACCAAATTGTAGGGATGGGTCATGGGTAAAAACGCTGCGGTTAGGGCACGGCAGCTATCTCCTCCAGGGGATAGCGTTGCACTATAAAAGTAGGGTATAAGGTTGCTGAATTGGCGACACTAGCGGCTGCGGTGCATCGATTCCAGGGCCAGCCGTGGAGGTTTGTCGGTCGGAAAACTCCGGATCCCGAGCTGGACTTGGTGTATCCCATCAGCAGATCCCATTCATTGAGGTGCTGTTATGACTATGGAACCTCCCCCAAGTACCGAGATTAGAGCGACTAACGCGGCGACGGGCTGGGTAATTGCCCTCAGCGCAGGGCTGATTGGCTTAGGCATCTTGGCCATTTTGATGCCCGCGATCGCCTCGGCTGTTTTTACCTCGGTGATTGGGTGGATAGCGCTGGTCAGCGGGGTGTTTCAGGTTGGGCAGGCGTTTCAGGCTAAGGCATTTAGGGGGCAGGGGTTAGGTCTGGGCGTGGGCATTCTCTACGCGATCGCAGGGCTGTACATCTTGCTCAACCTGGTCAACGCCACGGCGCTGCTTACCCTGGCGTTTGGGCTGCTGCTGATGGCTGAGGGCGTATTTACCATTGCCATGGCGTTTACCTACCGGGCTGGGGGCACCATGTCGTGGTTTGTGGCGATCAACGGCATCATTACGCTAATTTTGGGCATTTTGGCGTTCAACCGCTGGCCCTTCAGCGCCCTCTGGCTGATTGGCTTATACGTGGGCATTAGCCTACTATTGACTGGATCTTCGCTGCTGGGGGCGGCCCTGGCCCTGCGCAAACAAGGGGTCTAGGGCGTGTCATCAATTGTGACCAAAAGCTCGGGATACCAAGCCTTGCCACGCCTGACCGAAAAGGCAAGCTAGGGGCTGTAACCCTTGATTTTTTGAACGTTGAGCAGCTAATTGATGACAGCCCCTAGAGCTGCTGAAAAATGCCAGAACCTTACATTCTCTTTGCTCAGCACGGCTGGGCCGACACCAACCAGTCGATGATGGCCCTGGCCGAGGCGCTGGCGGCAGAGGAGGCGCACATTGTGGCCCCCTGCCTCAACTACGCCATGACCTGGCTGCGGATAACGCCTTTGATAGACGAGGTAGACGCCCTGGCCACGGCGACCCTGGTGCGGCAGCCCAGGTTGCCCGTGCGCGTTGTGGGCCACTCGATGGGCGGGCTGATTTGGCTAGAGGTGCTGAACCGACACCCAGAATGGTGGCCACGCATTGAGTTTTTGGTGCTGGTCGGCTCTCCGGTGGGCGGGGCCGATCTGGGCCGCATTCTCGACCCGCTGCAGGTGGGGGTGGGCATTGCCGCTGACCTGGGCCGCGATCGCCGTCCGTTAGCGGCCCGCATTGCCGCCGCCATTCCTACCCTGGTCATCGCGGGCGATGTCGATGGCGGCAGCGACGGCACCATTCCGGTTGAGAGCACGCGGGTGCCCCATGGCCAGTTTGTCTGCCTGGACGGTATTAGCCATGCCGCGCTGCGCTGCCATCCCCGCGTCGTAGAGCAAATTCAGCAGTTTTGGGACGGCAGCTGCCTCAGCGACCCCCTGCTGCCCCACTTTCTGGTCGAGCAGCTGCGCCAGATACCGGGCATGACCGATGCCCACCGCCGCGATTTTGCCCGCGCTACGCCCTGGCACACCTTTGCCGATGGCACCAGCATTCGGCTGTGGCGCAGCCCGATGGGCATTCTGCACGTGTTCTTGGCCTCGGCTGAGCACGACTGCCTCTACTCGGGCTACGTGGGGTGGCTGCACACGGGCGATCTGTGGCAGGGCCTGGAGGCGCTGCGAGCCGAAGCTCAGCTATTTGAGCGCGGCGGAATCTGAGGGGGGCGATCGCTCAGGCGGCGGGTGGAGGTCAACGGGCTTGAGATCGAGAGCCCATCGTTGCTGACTAGGCCAGCGGTAATATCGACCCCGCTGCTCTGGGTTTGCCGGTATTGCTCGACGGCGGTATTAACCTGCTCTGCGATCGCCCAGGCGGGCTTGGAGGGCGGCGGCGACTGCCGCAAAACATTGAGCTGAAAGCTGACCTGCTCGATCAGCAGTGTCTGATCGATAACGGCGAGCTGGAGGTCGAGGTCGAAATCGACCTGGTTTTTGAGCACGGCGCTGAGGGCCGTAGCGATCAGATCAGAGCCAATGTTAACGAGACCAGGAGCGTACTTTTCGACGTAAGCGGCCACGGTTTCGCTGACGGCCTCGGCCATGGGCTTTTGGTTCAGAACAGTGGCGAGGGTTTGAGCCAGCGCAGGGGCGGTGGCGTTGACCCTAGCGGCCAGCTCTGCCGGAATGACCCCGCGCAGGGCACTCTCTAAATCAAAGGTTTGCACCACCAGACTCACCAGGCCCAAGGCCTCTGAGCGGGTAATTGCGCCATCGCTCACCAGCGGTATCACCGACGTTGCCATACTGCTCAGGTCGTCTGGTGTAACTGTGGGCCTGTAGCGCTGTACATAGCTGGTTAAGACGCCCTTGGCCTGGTCGCTCAGCTGTTGCTGCCAGCGGTGGGCGGCTTTGGCCAGGGCGCTGCTGGCGCGATCGACAATGGCATTTTTGAGGTCGTCAGGGGTGAGGCCGTCGAGCACTTGCTGGGCGACGGTATCGACCAGCGCAGCGGGCAGATCGGGCTGGTAAAGCCGCAGCAGGGTGCCCAAAATGCCCTGCACCTGCTCCGAAGAGTTGGGCAACCCGTAGAGCCTTCCGTAGGCACTGAGGCCGCTGATTAGCGTGGCAGCGGTCTCAGGGGCAGGGGCAGCAGCGGTCAGATCCTCAGGTGGCATCGTAACCTCCTCGGTGAGGGGAAAAGAAACCTATTTACGCTTACATCGGCACCTTCCCCAATCCTACTTGCGGATTGGCCCCAGCACCCTTACCCTGATGGGTACAGTTCTAACCGGGACTGCTGGGGCCGCCTGCTGTGCTGCTTTCTGCACCGCTCTCTGGGCCACTTTCTATGACAGCTGCTCCGCCGTTATAGCCTCGGGGGGTAATTAGCCAGGGGCCGTGGCGCTGGGTGCTCTGGTTGCCAATCAGCACCACGGTCAGCATGTCGATGGGAGCGTCTAGCAGATCGGCCAGGGTGGTGCGGTGAATGACTTCGTCAGGGCGATAGACCGACTTGACTACCGCTACTGGGGTATCGGGCGATCGCTGGGCCATAAAGATCTGGTGGGCGATCGCGATTTGCTCAGTGCGCGTTTTCGATTTGGGATTGTAGAGCGCCACCACAAAATCGGCGGCGGCGGCAGCCTCCAGCCGCTTCACAATCACCTCCCAGGGGGTGAGCAGGTCGCTGAGGCTGATGGCGCAAAAGTCGTGCATCAGCGGTGCCCCCACCCGCGCCGCCGCCGCCTGTAGGGCCGAAATGCCGGGAAACACCTCGACCGAGGGCGTTTCGCCATCCCAGCCGGTGCCCTGAAGCTGTTCCAGCACCAGCCCCGCCATGCCGTAGATGCCGCAGTCGCCCGACGAGACTACCGCCACGCTCAGCCCCCAGCGGGCCAGGTCAATGGCGCGATCGGCCCGCTGCCGCTCCTGGGTAATGGGCCAGGGTTCGACAATTTGGCCAGGGCGGCAGAGGGGGCGAATCTGGTCGATGTAGAGGCCGTAGCCAATCACCACATTGGCCTGGGAAATGGCCGCCTTCGCCGCCGGAGTGATCTGGTTCAGGTCACCGGGGCCGGTGCCCACCAGCGCCAGGTGGCCAGGGTGGGGAATGTACTCGCGCTCGGCCTGGGCGATCGCTACCGTGACGGCACCGGGCTGCCCTTCTACCCGCACCACCTGCTTGGCCACCCGCAGCTGACCCTCTGAGGCCTCTGTCGCCGCAAGAATGGCGGCGGCCTCGGCCACGCTGGGGGTCTGCACCGCCTGTTCCACAACTGTGGACGGGTTGGGCACCGGAATTGCTTTCAGTTCTTCAGCGGTAAAGCAGCGCAGGGGCCACTGGCGTTCGGCACAGAGGGCGACTAACCCTACCTCGTCGGCCTTGAGATCGAGGCTGGCAAGGCCCGCGATCGCCCCTTCGGCAAAATGCCCCGCCCGGCATACCCGCGCGATCGCCGCCTCAATCACCGCCTGGGGCGTGCCCCGCTCGCAGCCGATGCCCACCCACAGCACGCGCGGGTGCCACTGGGCCTTGGGGAAGCCGCTGTCGGGGTCAAAGCGCCGCTGAATCGGGCTAATCCACAGTCGCGCAGCGGGGGCGCGAACCGATTCAAACACAAAGGGATGGGTGGTTGGCAGGTGATCCTGCCAGAGAAACGTGCCGCAGTCCTGCAAAACCTCGACGGCTTTGCTGTGGGCCACCGCAGCGCTCACGCCTGTCCAGTCGCCGCTGCCCCGGCTCCAGCCAAAGGGCACCCCCAGCATGTCCACCCCCGGCAGGCCGTGGTTTTGGGCAGAGCCGGTAATGACTGGATTGGCGTTGAGCAGGTGGGCCACCTGGCGGGTCAGGTCGTCGCCGCCGCCCTGGTGACCGCCGCAGAGGCTAATCGCCTGTGCCCCCGTTTCGCTGACGACGACCACAGCGGGGTCGCTGGTCTTATCGGTTAGCAAGGGAGCAATCAACCGCACCACCGCTCCGGTGGCCAGGGCAAAGATGAGGCCGTCGTGGGTGGTCCACAGGTCGGCAAGGACGGCTTTGAGGGGGCGATCGCAGACCTGAACCTCGACATTCCAGGCCTCCGCCTCGGCAACCAGGGCGGGGAGAACCCACAGCTCGGCGGGTAGACCAGTGACCAGAGGCAAGAGGGCCTTGAGCCCAGCGGGGGTGACAGCGATCGCAGCAAAGGACGACAACAACAGACCTCAAACAGCGTAGAGTCTCCCATCTTAGAAGACCTGGTAACCCAAAGCACCGATTGGGTTGTTCCCGGCTGGTTTTGACCTCAAGCTGCTCTCACTCAGTTGCTCGACTGCTGGCGTTGGGCAATCTGCATCAACAGCCGCAGCGCTTCGTTAACAGCTGCATCGGTTGGAAACGCCTGGGCAATATCAGGCTCTAGAAGTACAAGGTTCGTGCCAGCGCGATAGCGCTCGACATACTTGCCTCTAACCCCTCCTGCCATCTTGGAAAAGTCGTACTCCGATCGCAGATCATCATCCATGTCATCAACCGTCTTCTTCATAGACCCTTTGCTCTTGACGTGTTGCTTGTCGAGCACTGATGAGCCGAATGCGATTGCCCCGATCAGTGTGGGAAACCACTAATAACCGAGCTGATCGCGACATCCCAATGGTAACGTAGCGGTCTTCTCCTACCGAGTGATCAGGGGCAGGGAAGGTAAGCGATAAGGCATCGCCAAAAACCGTAGCGGCTTCCTGAAAAGCAACGCCGTGTTTCTGGAAATTACTGGCTGCTTTATCGGGATGCCACTCAAATTCCATACCAAAGGTATTGCCACTTGCAGGATTGGCAGCATTCCTGCCTAACAGCCCGATTAATAATAGTTCCCGACCTTGCGGTGGTGAATGGCGGTTTGGCCCTCGGGGTCAGACACCTTGCCGTCCTGCACCGTGCAGTAGACGATCCAGTGGTCGCTCACCTCCATGCGGCTGGTGACTTCGCATTCCAGATAGGCCAGGGCGTCGGCCAGCAGGGGCGATCCGTTGGTGGCGGGGCGAGTGCGCACTCCGGCAAAGCGATCGGCACCGGGGGCAAACCGCTTCAGGAAGTGCTTCATCAGGCCCAGGTGCTTGCCCTCTTCGAGAATGTTGAGCACAAAGGTGTCGCCCACCTGCATTAGCGACTCAATGGCGCGGTCTTTGGCCACCGCCACCGTAAAGCCCAGGGGCTGGAAGCTGGCCTGGGCTACCCAGGAGGCCAGCATGGCGCTAGACAGCTCGCCCTTTTGGGCGGTAATGATGTACAGTCCACTGCTGATGCGGCCCAGGGCTTTTTCCAGGTCGGCATCGAGAGACTTGAGCTTCTTCAGCTTACCCGCCTTAGCCAGGCCCTGACCCAGGTCGGTGCCCGCCTCTTCGCAGGACTGGTAGATACCCTCGGTGGGGGTGTCTTTGATGCGAATGGGGGCAAAGGACTGAATTAGCTCCAGATCCTGAAACTTGTTGGCCAGCGGATCCACAGGTTCGTCGTCGCCGCCGTAGGACTCAAACAGGCCGATGGTCTGCTTGCTGTGGACTGCCGCCAGAATGGTGCCCAGGGTGGCCTGGGTTTCTTTGGCCCCAACGCCGGAGGCCGGAGGCATGCCGATGACTAAACCCTTGGCCCGGCTCACCAGCTCGGTCACCTCCTGGGGGTCGGCGGAGCGCATATCCATCATTTCGACCGCAACGCCAGTTTTGGTAATGCCGCGGGCGATCGATTGCGAGAGGCGATCGCTAAACCCATAGTCAGACACGTAGAACACCGCCACTAGATCTTCAGATTTGGCCTTCTCCTGGCTCCAGCGCTGGTAGCGCCCGGTTAGCTCCGCCACGTTGTAGCGCAGCAGGGGGCCGTGGCCAGTGGCCACCATGTTCACAGGGGGCAGAGCGTCCATGCGCTTCATCGCGCCCAGCACCGATCGCGCGTTGGGGGCCATCAGGCACTCGTAGTAAAAGCGAAAATCAGGGGAAATCAGCTCTAAATTTTCGTCGTAGGTGGCATCGCTGCAAAAGTGCAGGCCAAAGGCGTCGCAGGTGAACAGCACGCCGGTCTTGTGGTCGTAGGTAAAGATGGTGTCGGGCCAGTGCAGGTTGGGGGCGCTGACAAACTCCAGGGTGTGGCCGTTGCCCAGCTCCAGGGTATCGCCGTTTTTGACGATCAGGCGCTCAAAGGGGCGATGCACCAGGTCTTCGAGAAAGGCGATCGCCACCTTAGCCCCCACCACCACCGCCTGCGGGGCCAGCTCCAGCACGTCGCGCACCAGGCCGCTGTGGTCGGGCTCGGTGTGGCTGATCACCAGGTAGTCAATGGTTTTGGGGTCGATTTCGCCGGTCAGCGTCTTCAGGTACAGCTCGCGAAACTTGGCGTGGGAGGTATCAACCAGGGCCACCTTTTCGCCGCGAATGATGAACGAGTTGTAGGTAGTGCCGTTTTGCAGGCCAAACTCAATGTCGAAGCGATCGCGATCCCAGTCGAGGGAGCGAATGGTGGTGGTATCTTCTGCCACCGCTTCGACCTGAATGGTAAGGCGCTTTTGTGCCGGTGTCGCTACAACCATGGAGAACCTCCTGCAAAATTAGACGCTGCTAACCGAAGGCGAAATGTTAAAGCCCGAGTTTAGCAACCAAAACGTTTCTTAATATCTGTATTCTCGCTTTAAACCCGATGTCTGGGGGTTAAAATCCCTTATCGCTTTGATTGCGATCGGTAACCATTGAAAATAGTTAATGATAGATTGTCAGTCACCCCAGGACCGTTCTACCAGTGTAGAACACGAGGTCAGAGGGGCCAGTTAGTATCTCGCGACCCCAAGGCATACTGAAGGCATCCCGAGGGAAGTCATCCTGAGGGAATGAAGTGCAAATCTAGTTATTGCGTCACTAATCCTTAACGCCAAACCGTCTATGTCAGCCCCAACCGGAGCCCTGGTTTTAGAACCCACCGCCGATGGGTCGATGACGCTGTTTTCGGAAGATTTTGGCGAGTGGTTTCACAGCCGCCAGGGGGCCTACGCCGAAGCCTACGCCACCTACGTTGAAGCCACTGACCTGGCCAGGCTAGCCCAGGCACCTAATCTGACTCTGCTAGATGTGTGCTACGGCCTGGGCTACAACACAGCCGCCGCCCTAGACACTATTCTGCGGGTTAACCCGGCCTGTCAGGTGCGGCTGGTAGCCCTGGAGCTAGACCCCCGGGTGCCGCGTCGGGCGGTTGAGAGCGACCTAATTGGCGGCTGGCCTGCCCCAGTACAGGCCTGTTTGCAAGATTTAGCCAGTACCGGACAGGCCCAGCGCCCCTGGCTGGAGGCTACCCTGCTGTGGGGCGATGCGCGGCAGCGCATTCAGACCGTAAAAGCGCTAAAATTTCAGGCTGATGTCATCTTCTTTGACCCTTTTTCGCCGCCCCACTGCCCTGAACTGTGGACGGTTGAGTTTCTTGGGCAGGTCGCGGCCTGCCTGCACCCTGAGGGAAAACTGGTTACCTATTCCTGTGCGGCGGCGGTGCGAACGGCGTTTCGGCTCGCCGGGCTGTCAATTGGCCCAGTGAATGCTGCGGGCCGTCGCTGGCCGGGTACCCTGGCTCAGGTAAGTGCACTGGGGCTGGCTCCGCTGTCGCAGCAAGAGCAGGAGCATTTATTGACCCGGGCGGCAGTGCCCTACCGAGACCCAACCCTCAGTGACAGCGCCGCCGTCATTCGTCAACGTCGCCAGCAAGAACAGACGGCTTCAGACCTAGTACCAACGTCGCGCTGGCGCAAGCGGTGGCTGCCCCCGCATCAAAAAAACCCCCTTGCTCGATAGGCTAAAGATCCGCCTTTTGTGCCCGCTTGTTGCCATTTTTGTCGCCACCTTCAGGTTGTTGCTGTGCTTTACCAAACGTCTTTGCCACCCCGTGTGCTTGTAGTCGACGACCACGCCCCCAGCCGTATGGCCGCCGTCGCGCTGCTGGCGGTGGAGGGCTACCAGGTAGAGCAGGCCGACTGTGGCCAAAGCGCCCTTAGCCGTGTCTTTCAGCACCAGCCCGACCTGATTTTGCTGGATGTGATGATGCCCGGCCTGGATGGCTACGAGGTGTGCCGCCGGCTCAAAGAAAATGAAAATACCCGGCTGATTCCGGTGGTGTTTGTGACGGCTCTGGGCGATCGCGAGGCCCGCCTGCGCGGCATTGAGGCGGGCGGCGATGACTTTTTGACCAAACCCTTTGACCAGCTAGAGCTATCGGCCAGGGTGAAATCGCTAATTCACCAAAAGCGCCTCAACGAAGACCTCGACCACGCCGAACAGGTGTTGTTTTCGATCGCCCGCACCATTGAGAGCCGCGACCCCAATACCGGCGACCACTGCGATCGCCTGGTCATTTTGGCCCGCAGCTTTGGCGAATATCTGGGTCTGGCCCCGGCCCACATTCGCGATCTGGCCTGGGCAGGCTATCTGCACGACATCGGCAAGGTGGGTATTCCCGATGCGGTGCTGCTTAAAACTGGCCCCCTGACCGAGGTTGAGCGCGCCACGATGGAACAGCATGTCGCCATTGGCGAAACCATCTGTCGACCGCTGCGCACCATGCAGGGGGTCTTGCCCATCATCCGCCACCATCACGAGCGCTGGAACGGCAGCGGCTATCCTGACGGGCTGGTCGGGGCCGCGATTCCCCGGCTGGCGCAGCTCTTTCAGCTGATTGATATTTTTGATGCCCTCACCCACGATCGCCCCTACAAGCCCGCCTTTTCCCTAGAAGAGTCGCTGGGGATTATGTGGCAGGAGGTGGAGCGAGGCTGGCGCGACCCGGCCCTGATGGCCCAGTTTGAGACCTTTATCCGCAGCTACCAGCCCCAGAACGCCGTGGTTGCGAACGTTGTTACCAGCACCGTCGAGTCGCCCCAGCCGTTGCGTAATAGGGTTTCTTATGGATAGGGGACGGGGGGATGAGGAGATGAGGAGATGAGGGGGATGAGGGGGATGAGGAGATGAGGAGATTAAATCCTCACCTTCCTCATCACCTCACCTTCCCTAAACCCTTGCGATCGGCAGCAGTTGCTTAATCGCGGCGAGGGGCCAGGCCGAGCTGGCCCTGTAGCTCCATATAGTTGGGGGTTTGAGCGGTGGTGGCGCTGAGGCTGCGCACGCTGCCGAGGTAGGGCTTGGTGACGTCAAAGCTGGGGTCGCTGTGGAGGTCAAACACCTGGTAGGCCAGGGCCAGGGTCGCCCCCACGTTGAGATAAAAGTAGCCGTTGTTGGGGGCAGGAAACGCCGCCGTAGCCTGATCGAACAGAAAAAAATCGGCCAGGGGATCGTGGGGCGAGGGGGCCAACAGGCTGGCCATCGGCACGGCCCCGGAGGTGATAGCTAGAGTGTCGTCGGTGACCCAGCCGTGGCTGCCGACGCTGAGTTCGGGTATGTAGTCATCGCCATTTCTGCCAGAGGGCAGCTCCCAGCTGACGGCGGGCTGCTGGTTGACGGCGCGGGTGGTGGTAGCGAGGCCCAGGCCGGGCAGGAGTTCATCGACAGCGGCCAGGGTGGTCTCGGCGGTGGGGCGATCGCTGGTTTGCAGCAGCAGCCCCAGTCCTATGTATTGCAAAGGGCCGCCCTCGGTGGGAAAGGCCGCGATCGCCACTTCCCCGTCCATCCAGCCAAACACATCCTGGTCGAGGTCAAGCCCGGTAACCAAGGTAAAGAATGACCTGGCTGTGGCCAGCCCCTCCTGAGTAAAGTCGCTGGCGTTCTCCAAAATGCGGGTGAGGCCGCGCCAAAACCCAGCCACATCGCGACCGCTGATCAGCAAAAAGGTGGAGGCGGGCAGCAGCGTCAGGGGGCTATCGGCGTTGGCCACGCTGGGGGTAAGGCCAAAGGTGAAGGGCACGGCATCGTAGTAGTAGCGACCCCGGAACTGCATTCCCGTCGCCAGAGGATAGACCAGGGCCTCTAGGGTGCCGCCAAAGTTGAGCGATCGCAGGGTTTGTAGGGTGTCGGCATCGATCTCGGGGGCGGGGGGCAGCGGCAGACCCAGTTCGGGCAAGTCTGCCGGGGCCAGGTCGTAGTTCAGCAGCTCGAGGGCGTTGCCGTAGAGGGCAAACAGGGCGCGGCTCTGCTGACGATTGGTCAGGGTGCGCTGAAACTCGCGGCTGGCGGCGAGCGATGCGGTGTCGCTTGTCTGGCGCAGACGCAGGTATTGCTCGATCGCAGCGGGGCTCTCGGCGGTGACTAGCTCGTCGGGCAAAAAGGCGACGGCGAGGCCGCTGGGGCCAAAGCTGGGCAGAGGCATCGGTACCTCTACGTCCAGTTCGGCCTCGTCGTGCAGTGGGCTGACGGTGAGCGGCAAACCTACCCTGCCGCCGCCAAAGCGCCAGATCTCAGTGCGCTCTTTGGGCGACTCTTCACTCTGGAAGTAGGCTTCTCCGTCGTCTAGAGGGGTTGGAGCGGCTGGGGCTTCATCGACGCAGGGTTCTGTCTCTACCTCGGCGGAACCACAGGCTGGATCAGTCTCGCTCTCGGGCCATTCCTCGGGGGCGGGGGCGGGCCAGTAGTAGATGTCGGTGCCCTGGGCAGAGGTGATTTTGGGGGCCGTCTCTTGGAGCTTAAAAAAGGTGGTGCGAAAGCTTTCGAATGCCTGAGTGTTGACGATCGGGGCGACCATGACGGTGTAATCGGCGATCGCAGCTGTGCTCTCGGGGGCGGCGGGCAGCAGGGCAACGACAGCTGTTTCGCCTACCCAGGGGGCAATGTCGCTCTCAAAATTGAACCCGTAGGGGAGGTAGGGGAGTCCCGGCAGGCCGGGGGTTAGCCCCTGCTCGGTGGCCAGCAGGTTAAAGAGCTGAAACTGGTTGAGCTGGTTCCAGGTATTGGCGGTGGTGTCGAACAGCATGACCAGGGCGGTGTTGGCGGGCAGGTGGTGCCATGGGGTTGCTTCGTCGGCGTGGGTGGTGGGGGCGGCTAGGATTAGCCCTGCTCCTATCAGACTTCCTGGAAGAAGGTGTTTCCATGTTTGCCTGTGCCTGCCCATAGCGGCCTGTGCTCCATAGTGCTTTTCTATCAATACCTGAGCACTGGGGCTAAGTTTGTAAAGATGCAGGTTTTTGTTTACGATCGCGGGGCTGGCGGTGGCGGAGGTGGGTGATTGGAAGCCAGATCTACTGCTGGGGCCATGTCGCTGGCCCCAGACCCCCTTCGAGAAGGGCGTTCCGCCGCCCTTCACCCCACGGAAAGGACTGATCGATCATCGGTTTAAACCCCTGTCCTGCGAACTGGCCTTTTAGCGGCTGCGATTGGCCTCATGTCGATCCCTTATCTCCCCATTTCCTCACCTTTCTCACCTTCCTCATCCTCTCATCTCCTCAACGGGCTCTCCCGCCGCGTAGGCTCGTAGGGCGTTGATGATGTGGATGTTGGCTTTGGGGAAGGGGTATTCTTCGATCGCATCCAACCCCACCCAGCGCACTTCGTCGCATTCGATGGGCTGGGGGTCGCCGCTGAGGTGGGTGCAGTGGTGGACGTTGAGGGTGACTTTGAAGTGGGAGTAGGCGTGGGTGACGGTGCAGAGGCGATCGCCTACCGCAATCTCAATGCCTAGTTCTTCTAAAATCTCGCGGGCGATGCAGGCTTCGATGGTTTCGCCGGGCTCAATTTTGCCGCCGGGGAACTCCCACAGGCCGCCCAGAAGGCCCGACTGCTTGCGGCGATCGATCAAGATTTGCTGCTGGTCGTTCCAGATCACGGCGACGCCGATTTGCTTGTGGGGCAGGGGGCCTTTGGGTTCTGACATGGGCAGCTCCGATTGAATATTGCGATTATAGGCCTGGCAGTGGAGTTGCCAGGGGCAGCGATCGCAGGCGGGGGTGCGCCGGGTGCACAGCGTTGCCCCCAGATCCATAATGGCCTGGTTGAAGTCGCGGGGGCGATTGGGGTCGAGCAGGTGCTCAGACAGCCGCCAGAGGTCGTTGAGGGCACGGGCCGGGGGCACGGGCAGGGCCACCAGGCGGGCCAGCACCCGCTTCACGTTGCCGTCGAGAATGGCGTGGGGCAGGTTAAAGGCCGAGCTGAGAATGCCCCCGGCGGTGGTTTTGCCAATGCCGGGCAGCGCGGTAATGGCGTCAAAATCCTGTGGGATTTCGCCGCTGTGGTCGGCCACAATTTGCTGGGCTGCCCGGTGCAGGTTGCGGGCGCGGCTGTAGTAGCCCAGCCCTTCCCAGGCTTTGAGTACGGTTTGCAGGTCGGCGGCGGCCAAGGCTCCTACCGTTGGAAACTGCTCCAGCCAGCGTTGGTAGTAGGGCAGCACGGTTTTGACCTGGGTCTGCTGCAGCATAATCTCCGATACCCAGATGGCGTAGGGGTTGTCGATGTTGCGCCAGGGTAGGGTGCGGCCCTGCTCGCCGTACCAGGTCAGCAGGGCCTGCCGCAGCCCCTCAACAGGAAAATCCGGCCAGGGCTGATGCGCCTGGGCCGGATTGGGGGAAAGGGGGTGCTGGTTTAGAACCCTCGTTGTATAACTCGCCCTATAGTTCGCTTCAGTGTCGCGTGCGGTATCACGGCGACCGAGGCCAGGGGAGGAATAGGGACCGGATTGGTCTTTTGGGGTTAATCTCTGACGATCGCTCACTCAGCTTCAAAGGACGATTCTGCTGACATCAGCGAGTGCTCAAACGCCATCCGCTGCTCGGCACCACGCAGAAAATACCCGCTCATCATAGCAGAGGCCAGCAGGCGGCCCAGGCTTTCGCGGTTGGTGGTAATTTCAACGTCGAAGTGCTGAGAGGGCAGCCCGCCCAGTAGCCCAATGATGTTGTGCTCCATCATCTGCTGCACCTCGGTAGAGGCTGGGCTAGAGAGCTGAGAGACAGTTTCGGGGCTCATGCTGTGGACGTACTGCATGAGAGAGTTGACCTGCTCAGAATTTTTAAATCCGTTAAAAAGGTCTTGGGCTTTGTTGGAAGAATTGCTCACAGTGGATACCTCGCTTGGCTGGCAGTAAGTGCGGCCTGGGTTTATCAGATTGAGCTGGATGTGGTTAGTATTCCCCGTCGCGTGTAGAAGGCTACTATTTGTTGTCTACATCACTATTTACTTCTACATTGGGGATTGCAGCCGTTCCTGAAACCGATGTAACTAAGGTAACAGGCTCCCTTTAGCCGCTGGGTAGGTAGAACCGTACTGGCTGTGGAGAGGTTTTGCCCCCGCAATCCTAACTAGAATGCCGTTCTGTGGATAGATGTCAGTGCAAAACGGAGCAGTCAAGCTAAGGCGAGACTTTCTTAGCAAGGTCTTAGGCAATTTAAGGCAATCATCATCTAGCGATCGCCTCTATCTGTCAAAATTTTCAGCAATGTCCCCAAAAGCTCCACTAAATGACGCTTTCTTCCCCCGTTGCCCCGTCCTCAGCGGCCAATTTAGCCAGTCACAACCTGATTTCTCAGTACCGGGCTGTGCGCAGCCTCAGTGAAACGCTCTGTCAACCCCTTGAGATTGAAGACTACGGGGTGCAGGCCATGGCCGATGTTAGCCCGCCTAAGTGGCATTTGGCCCACACGACCTGGTTTTTTGAGACCTTTTTGCTGCGCCCTTACCTGTCAGATTACCTGGAGTTTCATCCAGGTTTTGGATATTTGTTCAATTCCTACTATGAAGCCGTGGGCGATCGCCATCCCCGCCCCGATCGTGGTTTGCTGTCGCGTCCCACGGTGGCTGAGGTCTATCAGTACCGGGCCTACGTCGATGAAGCGATGGCAACGCTTTTGCAGCAGTTCAGCCATCATCCCGCCGTTCGAGAACTCATTACCCTGGGCCTGCACCACGAGCAGCAGCACCAGGAACTGCTGCTCACCGACCTCAAGTACAACTTAGCGATCAACCCCCTGCGCCCCGCCTACCGTCAAGATGTGGCCGTGGTCGAATGCGTCTGCCCCACGCCCCTGGAGTTTGTCGATTTTGCTGGCGGGCTGTACACCATTGGCCACCAGGTCGAGGGCTTTGCCTTCGACAATGAAGGCCCCACCCACCAGGTCTATCTGCAAGACTTTGCCCTGGCCAACCGCCTGATTACCAACGGCGAGTACCTGGAGTTTATGGCTGACCAGGGCTACCAGACCGCCGCCCACTGGCTAGCCGAGGGCTGGGCCACGGTGCAGAGCGAAGGCTGGCAGGCCCCCCTCTACTGGGAGCAGCGCGACGGCCAGTGGTGGAACTTTACCCTGGGCGGCCTACAGCCTGTGAACCTGATGGAGCCCGTGTGTCACCTCAGCTACTTTGAGGCCGATGCCTTTGCTACCTGGCGCGGCTGCCGCCTGCCCACCGAAGCCGAATGGGAAGTGGCTGCGGCCCAGTTCCCCAGACAGGGAAATTTGCTGGAAGCAGACCATCTCCATCCTCAACCCGCCGATGGCACGCCCACGCTTCAGCAACTCTACGGCGACGTTTGGGAATGGACCCAGAGCGCCTACCTGCCCTACCCCGGCTTTCGCCCCGCCCCCGGTGCCGTAGGCGAGTACAACGGCAAGTTTATGTGCAACCAGATGGTGCTGCGAGGCGGTTCCTGCGTCACCCCGCCTGGCCACATCCGCCCCAGCTACCGCAACTTTTTCCCGCCCAGCGCCCGGTGGCAGTTTAGCGGCCTTCGGCTAGCGAAGAGGTGAGTAGGTGAGGAAGGTAAGGAGGATGAGGAAGGTGAGGAAGCTAACAATCTTGAAGGTTTAAAGGCTTTCCATTTCCCTCATCCTCTCCATCCTCCTCATTTCCCTTGTCCTCTCCATCCTCCTCATCCTCCCTATCTCCCCCATCCTCTCCACCTATTCACTCCCATGCCCCCCATCCCCTCTCCCCAGACCCAGCAGCCTGCCGTTAAGCTGTACGACTTTCATCCGCCGATGGAGGATTTTCGCAGCGCGGTGCTGCGGGGGCTGGGCTTGCCCCAAAAGCAGTTTTCGCCGCAGTTTCTCTACGACAAGCGGGGATCTGAGCTATTCGATGCTATCTGTCAGCTGCCAGAGTACTACCTGACTCGCACCGAGATGGCGATTTTGCGGGACAATGCCGGGGCGATCGCGACGGCGTTAGGTCATCGCGTTTTGGTGGAGTTGGGCAGCGGCAGCAGCCAAAAAATTCGCATTTTGCTGAAGGCTGCACCCCAGGTGACGACCTACGTGGGGGTGGATATCTCGCGGCAGCATTTGCAGGAGGCCTGTGCGGCGCTGATGGCCGATTTTGCAGAACTGGAGGCGATCGCCGTCTGCGCCGACTACACCAAACCTCTGCCTCTGGCGACGATTCCTGAACTGCGCGATCGCCCCACCATTGGCTTTTTCCCCGGCTCTTCGATTGGCAATCTGGAACCTGCGGAGGTGATTGCTTTTCTCAAAACCGTAGCGGTGCTGGGCGACCTGATTGTCGGGGTAGACCTGAAAAAATCTGCCGCTATTCTCGAACCGGCTTATGACGATGTTCAGGGGGTGTCAGCTGCCTTTGCGCTCAATGTGCTGACGCGCATTAACCGCGAGCTGGGAGCCGATTTTGACCTGACCCAGTTTGAGTATCGAGCGCACTACAACGAAGCGGCGGGGCGGATCGAGATGGCGATCGCCAGCCTGTGTGACCAAACCGTGCACCTGGGCGATGCCAAGATTTCCTTTGCAGCAGGCGAGACCCTGCGCACCGAGCACTCCTATAAGTACACCGTAGATGAGTTTCAGCTGCTGGCGATGGAGGCCGGGTTTCAGCCCGTGCAGGTGTGGACTGATGCCGATCAGCTCTTCAGCCTCCACCACTTGAAGCAAATGTAGGAGAGCCATCTAGAATCGTCAATCCAAAATCCGCAGTTGGTGTGAGACGCTATAAGCCAGTGTTATCTGGACTCGCCCCCTATGCAGGTTGCCTGGCAAGACGTAAAGCCCTACGACGATATCATTTACCAGAAGGCCGATGGCATCGCCAAAATCACCATCAATCGGCCCCACAAGCGCAATGCCTTTCGCCCCAAAACCATTGTCGAGCTGTACGAAGCCTTTTCCAACGCCCGTGAAGACAGCCGCATTGGTGTAGTGCTGCTGACCGGGGCTGGCCCCCACACCGACGGCAAGTATGCCTTTTGCTCAGGCGGCGACCAGAGCGTGCGCGGCCACGGCGGCTATGTGGATGAGGGTGGCGTGCCCCGGCTGAACGTGCTCGACTTGCAGCGGCTGATTCGATCGATGCCCAAGGTGGTGATTGCGCTGGTAGCGGGCTATGCGATCGGCGGTGGCCACGTGCTGCACGTGGTGTGCGACCTCACGATCGCCGCCGACAACGCCATCTTTGGCCAGACTGGCCCCAAAGTAGGCAGTTTTGACGGTGGGTTTGGCGCTAGCTACCTATCTCGCATGGTGGGCCAAAAGAAAGCCCGCGAAATTTGGTACCTCTGCCGCCAGTACAGCGCCCAGGATGCCCTGGATATGGGCATGGTCAACTGCGTGGTGCCGGTGGAGCAGCTGGAGGCCGAGGGCGTACAGTGGGCGCAGGAAATTCTGCAAAAAAGCCCGATCGCCATTCGCTGCCTCAAAGCAGCCTTCAATGCAGACTGCGACGGTCAGGCGGGGCTGCAAGAGCTGGCGGGCAACGCCACTCTGCTCTACTACATGACCGAAGAGGGGGCTGAGGGCAAGCAGGCGTTTTTGGAGAAGCGATCGCCTGATTTTCGTCAATATCCCTGGCTGCCGTAGGGGTTGGGTAGATAGGGAGATGAGGTCGGTCGGTTCCTGAGCGGAGTCGTTTGTCCTGTGGACAGGCTTCGCCAACGTGCTAGCGTCTCCCGTAGGGAGAAAGGAGAGAAGGGGTGGATGAGGAGTTCGCGCTATACTTGTACAAATAAATGGACAGGTTCCGATGCGAGTTGTTACCTTCAGCGAAGCTAGAAACAAGCTAAAAGCCATCCTTGACCAGGTGGTGAATGACGCCGACTACACAGTGATTACGCGGCGAGACGCAGAGGATGCTGTTGTGATGTCGCTGGACTACTTCAACAGTCTGATGGAAACGGTTTATTTACTCAAATCTCCCGCCAATGCGGCTCATTTAGAGCAATCGATCGCCCAGTATCGTCAGGGCCAAACCACAGAGCGCGATCTGCTCGATGAGTGATCGTCAGCTGGCATGGACCGATGCCGCCTGGAAAGATTATCTCTACTGGCAGACCCAGGATAAAAAGACGCTGAAAAGGATCAATTCGCTCATTCAAGCTACTAAAGCTCTCCCTTTCGAAGGCATTGGTAAACCAGAACCTCTCAAGGAGAATCTATCTGGCTTTTGGTCGCGTCGCATTGATGACACCCACCGTCTGGTCTACGCCGTAAACGATTGTTATTTGACAATCATTTCCTGTCGGTATCATTACTAGCCTTGGCAACGGTTGGGCTAACGTATTTTCGTGAACCCAGATTGGCCAAAAGAACTATCAAACCCGCTACCTAGGTACGGCAAGCATTCTTTTTAAAGGTGGAATGATGCTCAGAGCAGTTGATCGAGATCTTTGGGTAGCCGAGCAGCCGCTGCGATATTTTGGCTTGAGCATTGGCACTCACATGACGGTGATTCGGCAGGCCGGTGATGAACTTGTTATTATTTCGCCGCTTCAGCTGAGTGAGGCGCTAGCGAGTGAGCTAGGTGAGTTGGGAACCGTCGCGCATATCATCGCGCCCAACCTGTATCACTATCTATTTGCGGCTGATTTTAAGGCAGCGTACCCAGCGGCGACGTTTTGGGCGACAGCGGCGTTGCGGGTGAAAAAGCCAGAGCTGCCAATCGATCGGGCGATTGGCCACAGGCAAGGCTTCGCCAACGCACCCAGCCCAGACAATCCCTGGCCCGGCCTGGAGTACCTGTTTTTCGACGGGTTCAAAACCCTTGCCCCCAGCGGCCCTGATCCTCTAGACGAATGGGTCTTTTTTCATGTTGCTAGCCGCACGCTGATCTTGACGGATACGGCCTTTTGCTTTGACGAAAACTCGGCGTGGCTAACGCAGCTGGTCACGAAAATTGGCGGCGGCTACAAAAGCCTGAGCCCGTCGCTGTTGGAGCGCGTTGCGACGACAGACAAAGAAACGGTCAAAGCTGCCGTCGAGCAAGTTTTGCGCTGGAATTTTGAGCGGGTGATTGTAGCCCACGGCAGCATTGTAGATCAGGGCGGCAGGGAGCAGTTCAAACAGGGGTACGAGCGGTTTCTGGGCTGTACGCTTTAGAGAAATCGGGCGATGACACCCACGACTTTGGGCCAGCAAAGAGTTGACCCATTGGCCAGAATAAACGGTGTTGGTAGGCAGGGCCTCGGCGATAGATGACGATTCGCCGTCTCGGTGTTACCCTGCGAGAGGCCCGTCGCAATGAAATGAATTGATACAAACCTATGGATCCCCTGCTTGATCGCATTCAAACCAGCCTGCTTGATTTGGTTGGGCAGTTTATCCAGCTTTTGCCCGGCCTGTTTCTGGGGCTGGTGCTGGTACTGCTAACCTGGTATGCCGCTAAGGTGGCCCAGCGAGTAGTCGGCAAAATGATCCAGCGGCTGGTGCCCAGTCGATCGCTGCAGCTGCTGGCGGTGCAAATTGCCCGCATTGGCACCTGGGTGTTGGGAATCGTAATTGCGGCGGTGGTGGCCTTCCCTGATCTGCGGCTGGGCGACATTATTGGGCTGCTGGGCCTGGGTTCGGTAGCGATCGGCTTTGCCTTTCAGGATATTTTTAAGAACTTTTTGGCCGGTATTTTGCTGCTGGTAGAAGAACCTTTTCGCCTGGGCGATCAGGTGATTATGAGCGACTACGAGGGCACGGTGGAGGCGATCAAAATTCGCTCGACCCAACTGCGCACCTACACCGGGGAACTGGTCGAAATTCCCAATTCGATCGTGTTTACCAACCCGGTGCGGGTGCTGACCGCCTATCGCAGCCGCCGCACCGATCTGGAGATTGGCGTTGACTACACCACGCCCCTGCCCCTAGCCAAGCAGACCTTTCTCGATGTGGTGCACCGCATCGAGGGGGTGCTCAAATCGCCTGAACCGGAGGTCGATGTGGTGGGCTTTGGCGACAGCTCGATTGACTTTAAGGTGCGCTACTGGACTACGCCGCAGATTGCCGAGGTGCGGCGGATTAAGTCGCAGGTGGCGATCGCTCTCAAGGCCGCCTGTGACGAAGCAGATATCTCCATTCCCTACCCGATTCGCACGGTGCACATGTTTGATCAAACTCAGTTCAACGAAAGCCAGCGTCTGACTAACGGTGCTGGTGCTGGAGATGCGTCTAGCTAGCTTAGGGGCGTAGCATGCTACGCCCCTGCGGAGTTCCTGATGATGAATCGGGTTTTGTAAATCGAATTTTGGATTAGCCCCCAGCTTGGTTGGGCAAATGCCGTCTGACCCTACGCGGAGGCTGAACTGCGAATGCAGCGGCCAATGTTGGTGTCAATTTTAAGAATGTGGCTGGTTAACCAGTCCACCAGTTTTTGGTAAATTTCTTCGGCTACGGCCTCGCTGGCGTCGCTGGCTTTGTAGCGATCGTGCAGGTGGCCAAAGGTTTCGATGAACTGGGCGTGGGCCTGCTGGTTGACCTCAGCGATCGGGCACTGGTGCTTGGCGGCGCAGGCTTCTTCGTGCTCGAAGTGCCACTCGGCGTAGAACTTGAGAAAGGCAAACAGCTTTTTGATCGCGGTAGCGCCTTTGTGGTGGGCGATCGCCTGCCCCAGGTCATTCACAGCGGCAATCAGCTCCTTGTGGTGGGCGTCGATCATCGGTACGCCTGTGCTGAGGGAGTCGTCCCAGGTGAAGGTTTGGATGGTGGTGGGGTTCATTGGGTGGTGCGTTAGGTGGGGGTTAGGAGAAAGGGTGGGGTGGGGTTAGGTGGGGATTAGGAGAAAGGGTGGGGTGGGGTTTCGGTGCTGGTTTGGGCGACGAGGGGCAGCAGGGCGATGAGCCAGAGGGCCAGGGCGGTGTCGTGGGGAAAGGCGAGGTTGAGCCAGATCCACAGAGCGATCGCGAGGCCGGGCAGGCTGGTGACCAGGTCGGCCAGCTTGAGCAGGGTTAAAAAGCCTTGCAGTAGCCGCAGTGTGCTTTGAGTCATAGCTACACCTTGCCTTTGAGAAAACCGACCAGATTTTGCAAAAACGAGTTGCTTACCGGGGCGGCTCCATGGCCAACTGCGCCAGCAGCGACTGGTTCGAGACTTTCGGGGTCGACTAGATCAACCGACGAAGTCGGCGGTGCGGCCATGAGCGGCATTTCTTCGGCCAGGCCCGTAACAATCAGGCGAAAGGCAATTTGCTGGGCCTTGGCGACGGGCAGGTTGAGCTGTTTGGCCACGTCGGCCAGGGCCATGGTGCCGTTGGTAAATTCCCACACCTGCCACTCGTTGGGGTTGAGGCGCAGGCTGGGCTTGCCTTCCACAGTGCTGATCAAGGCCGAAGAAGGATCCGGCAGTTTCTCCGCCAGGGCGTTCCAGTCTTTGAGCGCCCGCAGCCCGGCCAGGGTGACATCGGTGGCCGTGGCAATTAGCCCGGTCATTTCAGCCCGTGGGGTAGGCGCTTTGGGGTCAAACTGAAACCAGCCGTCGGGGAGGGCAAACAGGGCGCACACCTGGCGCATGACCTGGGTATAAAACAGCAGTTTGAGCTGCTCGGCACTCAGCACCCCCTGATTTTTGAGGCATAGCCCCAGGGGAGTGTTGATCTGGCAGGTCTGGGCCAGACGGGAAACGGCATTGTCGCCCATCCAGCCGCGCTGGGCAATTAGTCGCATCAGCCCGCGCTGGTCGAGGGCATTGCCAGCGGCGACAATTTGCCCCTGGCCAAACCAGATGTGGTGGTTGTGGCGCTCGATGGTTGTGGTGTCAGCCAGGGTGCAGATCGTGAGCAACCCCGTTTTGTTGCCCTGTTCCAGCAGCTGAAACAGTTCGGGTAGGGAGAAATCGGCCAGGTATCCGGTAACAGTCATGGTGCTGTTCCTTTTTGAAAAGCAGAGAGAAGGGACGGACGGTGGGAGGGGATGGATAGGCTTGAGGGTGCCAGGTGCACTGTCTCGGTAGCTTCAGCACCGCCTGCATGAGTCCCGCATGGGCGAGAGGTTTTGAGCGGACGGGCGGGCAGCGGGCGGCTAGGTGGTGGCTAGACTGCCCGACCAGGTGTGCTGCACCAGGGCAATCACCGCCTGGGCTACCGAGGCCGTTTCGTTGGCGTTGACCGTCACCAGGGGCGGACGGCGATTGGGGTTGGGATAGCCCAGGGCCAGGGCAATGTTGGCGGCATCCCAGGCACCAGGGCAGTCGGTGTGGGTGAGGCCGATAATCATCGGCACGGGCGATCGCTGCTTCATGAACATCATGATGCGGCGGGCCTCGCGAAACTCGTGGGGCCGATGGGCCGCCACCAGCAAAATGTAGGCGTGGGCCTTTTGAATCAAGATGTCCCACATGAAGTCGAAGCGCGACTGGCCGGGGGTGCCGTAGAGGTGCAGGGCCATGTCGGGGCCAAACTGCAGACGGCCAAAGTCAAAGGCTACGGTGGTGCGCTTTTTGATCAAAAGAGCCTCGTCGGTGGCGCGGCGATCGGTATCCACCACCTCAATCTCGCTAACCGATCGAATGAAGGTCGATTTACCGGCTCCCACGGGGCCAGTGACCACTAAACGCATGATTTCCATGGCTGGAGGCGGCAATGAAGGAATAGGTGAGGGCGGAGCAAACTGCTAAACCGGGGGGGGCAACCCACTCCGCCAGGGGCAAAGGGCTACATTAAAACGGCTTTCAGATCGCCCAGGGTGCGCTTAATTTCAAGCATCAGCAGGCCCTGCTTAGCCGCTTTGTCGGCCAGAACCAGAAACACCGCATCTTCGCCGCAGCTGGTGAGAATGCCGTAGCCTTTATCGCCTTCTACAAAAATACGGTCAATGCCGCCGCGAGCCAGTTCGCTACCAATGCGATCGCCCAGGGAAAGCATAGCGGCTGACATCGCTGAAACCCGCTCTTCATCCATGCCGCCGGGCAGGCTAGCGGCCAGGGGCAGACCGTCGGGGGTGACTACCGCCGCCCCTTGAATATCGGTAGTAGAGGTAACAAAGCTCTGTAGAATGTGGGTGAGTTTTTCGGTGCTAATAGCCATGGTAAGTCTCTTGGATTAAGAAGGAATTTGAGAAAAAAGGGAGGAGATTCAATCAGCTAAAACGTAAATCAGCGCCTGCTACATGGCCGCTGCGCCAGTTGCCACCAGTCGTCTAAAGAGACCTTCAGACCAGCCTGTTTCTTTGAGTACCGCCGCTGACGAGACTTCGATATAGGCCTGCTCAATAAAGGCCAGATCGACCATGCAAATTTTGCTCAGGGCATCGCAGAGCTGCTCGTTTTTGCCATCAGCCTTGGCGCGCTTGCCCGCTTCATGGACAACCACGGCCATAGCCGGTACGACATGCTGAGGGCCAATGCCAATGCGAACGTGAATCAGGCCAATGCGCCAGCGCCTGTCGGCATAGTCGCTGCCCCAGTTGTCCATGCCGGTAAACATTTCGTGAAACCAGGCGACAAAGGTTTCGCGCAGTCGGTGAATGCGACCTTCGGACTCATTTAGAATGACGCTCATTTCAGCATCGCGACCCATGTAGTCATAGAAATAGTCGGCCATTTCAGGCGCAATTTCTAAACCCCAGGCAGCGGCATCTTGAAGTGTTTTCTGATCGTCGGCACTGAAGCCAGTACGCGACACCATCTTAGACATGAATTCGTTTGGCTCAAGGCTCATTGGGCTAATCCTTAAAGGGGACTTCGAATCAACATCCTTGTTTTAGCTGTTGAGACCCATGGGTCAACATCGAAGTAATACCTAAAGTTTCGCCAATAGCAGATCTTGCTGCTTTTTCCGACCAAGAACGGCGATCTTTATAGTTTGATAACGGTTTTGGCGGTTATGTATAAAAACGGGGAGCGCGTTATTTCTTAAACAATTGTCTAAAGCACACTTGTTGAGATGAAGGATTGTAAACCAATTAAACAATCTTGAGCGTGTTAATGTCGGTGCAAAGAATGCCAAAGTCACGTTAGAGCGATCGCACTTTAGCAATCCCTAACTTGTTTATTTCGGGATCGCGGTAAGGCAAGAATATGTTTATGAATAAGCATGGCTTTTTCTCAGCCTCAGCCGCTCTAAATTAAGGCTCAACAGGTTGTATTTACCCACCAGCATGAGGCCAGTAACCAGTTTCTTTGAAGTTATCTAAAGCTATCGGCTGTATGGCCTGACCAAAACCTGCGTAGACCTACGGATCCTTGCAATACATTTCTTCATCTTGGTCGGGTGACGGCAGGGCAAACTCAGTAACTTCCGGCAGGCTAAACCGTAAAATGTCCTTGTAAGCTGCGGCTTTTCTGCGGTGAGCTGCGGCTCTGGTGGATGCGATCGGCAGTGGTTTTACAATGCAAGGCACCGTAAACTTGCCTATCTAAGCTCAGTAACGCCGAAGACGGCCTGAATTTCTGGCAACATAACCTTGGCACCTAGAGGCAGTAAACCATGGCCCGACGACCAGCGACAGAGGATGGTATCGATCTCGCGCCCTTTATTGATCATTCGCTGCTCAACCCCGTTGCGACGTCAGAACAGGTGGCTCAGTGGTGCGCTGAGGCCGATCGCTACGGGTTCGCCGCTGTCTGCATTGCGCCCTGTCATGTGGCGCAGGCGGTCGATTTGCTGCACAACAGCAGGGTCAAAGTCTGTACAGTGATTGGCTTTCCCACCGGGGCGACCACCTCGGCCACCAAGCTCTACGAAGCCCAGGAGGCCGCCGAGCGCGGCGCTGATGAGCTAGATGTGGTGATCAACCTGGGCTGGCTCAAAGAAGGCAAGACCGATGCTATTCATAGAGAAATTGCCACCATCTGCGAAGAAACTGGGCTGCTGGTCAAGGCCATTCTCGAAACCGCCGTGCTCACCCCGGCTGAAATTGCCCTGGCTGCCGAAGTCTGTATGGATGCCGGGGCATCTTTTCTCAAAACCAGCACCGGCTGGCAGGGCGGGGCCACCGTTGAGGTGGTGCGCCAGCTGTGGGAGATTACCCAGGGCCGGGTAGGCATCAAGGCCTCGGGCGGCATTGGTACCGCCGCCCAGGCGGTGGCGCTGGTGCAGGAAGGGGCCACCCGGCTGGGCACCTCGCGGGGGGTCGATCTGGTGCGGCAGCAGCAGCAGGAGCCAGTCGAGCAGCAGTAAGGGACTCGCAAGTTAATAACGTTCCAACGTCATTCCCGCACAAGCGGGAATCCAACACGAAGTAACTATTCAAGCTGGTACCTTATTTTTGAGGTGAGTCCCTAACCTACCTTGTCGTTAATAGCGGGTGATCAGAGTGAGGGTGAGGGCAATCAGTCCGACCAGGGTCAGCAGACCCAGCGATCGCCGGAAGTAGTTGACCCCCGCAAACAGCTCTTGCCAGGCCCAGGTATACCAGGTGCCGAAGGCAATCAGCGTTACGACGGTCTGTAGGCGGCTGGTGGGGAGAACTGCCTGTAGGAGGGTTGCTGTCACGGCCACTATGGCCGGTAGGTTAGGCGCTTGCCCAAGAACAATGTTGCCTTCAGAATCGCGGAAGATGCGATCGAACAAGGAGGGCTGTGAGGCTAGGTTGCGGTCTGCGGGAGAGGTCATTGGGCTTTAACTCAGATACTGCTGACGCTTAATCTAAGCCTGCATTCCCAAACAGTGCCTGTATCAGACGCTAGATTTAGCCTCTATACCCATTGTCAAGCAGCTAGCAAGCTCAATTTAATTGCCAAATCGATGGGTTGGTAGTCCTGGTGTAGGGGCTGCGATCGCAAACACATCGCCCGAGTAAAACCCCTGCTGAATCTCCTTTTGGCTCAGCCCCACCGAGGCCGTGGTGACATAGAGCGTTGACAGGTTAGGGCCGCCAAAGGTGAGACTGGTAGGCCGCTGCACCGGCAGTCTCACCCGGCCCAGGGCCTCGCCTGTAGGGCTAAAGCAGGCCACGCACCAGCCATCCCATAGCGCTGTCCAGAGATTGCCGTCGCTGTCGATTGTCAGGCCGTCGGGTTCTATGGGCTCGTCGCCGAAGTCGACAATAACGCTGCGATCGCTAATCTCCCCGGTTTCGCTCTCAAAGCGGTAGGCAAAAATTTTGCGCTGGGGCGAATCGGTTAAATAAAAGGTGCCGCCGTCAGGGCTCCAGCCCAGCCCGTTAGAAATAGTCAGGCCAGTTTCCATGGTGTGTATTGAGCCATCGGGGTCGTAGCGGTAGAGGGCGGCACGGCCAGGATGGTCTGGGCTCATTGAGCCAATCCAAAAGCGGCCCTGGGGGTCGCATTTACCTTCGTTAAAGCGGGTGTCGGGGGCCTCAAACTCAGCCGTGTGCAGAGTTTCGACGGTGCCCGAGGTGAGATCGAGGCTGGCGATACGGTTGCCCATCGCCACCAGCAGCTGGTTGCCCTTCATTAAAGCTATGGAGCTGCCCACACCATCTACATCCCAGTGGCAGTCGTCGCCGCTGCTGGGCTCAAACACATGAACCCGGTGGTTGAGAATATCAACCCAGTAGAGCACCTGCTGGTCGCTATCCCACAGCGGCCCTTCTCCCAGTCGGGCACGGGCGTAGAGCACGTTTTGGGCCGATAGCTCAGGCAGAGTTGCAGTAGGCATAGCTCAAATACCGGGGTTGTTTACAGCAGGATCTCATGGCGGCACCAGCGACATGCCTATCTAAGGATAGAGGCCACCTTTAGTAGCACTACCACAGCTGCATTAAGCGAATGTCAAGGCCGCTGAGAAAGGGCGGTTTGGTGGTAAGGCAAGGTCGAAATGTTCAAAATTCAAAGTTCAAAGTTCAAGATTCAAAACGTCCTAAAGCCCTGCTGCCTGGCGAATCTCCTCTGTCGCCTCAATCTGCTCCGGGCTAAACCCTGCCTGCTCTAGATGGTTGAGATACTCCCGGCTGGTGTAGCGGCCATCGAGGGCCAGGGCCTGGCGGTAGTTGGCGATCGCCTCAGCACTGTCTTTAGCCGACCAGTGGGCCAGAGCCAGCGCTACCCAGGGATGGGGGTTATTGGGCTCTAGCTCAGTGGCAATGATGGCCTGGGCGATCGCCTGCTCGGTTTGCCCCAGCCGCTGATAGGCCAGGCTGAGGTTGTAGTGGGCAATTTCATTATCCGCTTCAAGCGATACCGCCAGCGTGTGAGTATCCACCGCCGCCTCTAGCTGACCGTCTACCAGGTAGACAATGCCCAGAGCATTGAGGGCAGGCCCATACTCGGGGTCGTAGGTGAGGGCCGTTTGCAGCGCGTCGATAGCGGGGGCAGGGTACCCCGCCAGGTGCTGGGTCCAGCCTAGCAGCACCTGGCCTTCAGGATTGCGCGGGTTGAGGGCGGTGGCAATCTTTAAAGTTGCGATCGCCCGCTCAAAATCGCCCTGCTGCCGAAACGCCAGCCCCTCCTGCCGGTAACGAGCCGCTGTTTGAGCATCGACTAAAAAAGGTGGGTAAGTCAGATTCTCTAACGCCTCTACAGAAAGCGTCGTCTTCTGCCACGGCACCGCCGCCTCTCGCTGGCAACCCACCAGAGCCAAAGCTGTACAAAGCACCCAACCAAAGACTTTTCCCATAGATCTCGTCTGCTACTTACCTTTTGAACTTTGAACTTTGAACTTTGAATTTTGAACTCCAAAGTCCTGATTTCGACCAAAATCCCCCTGGCCTAACACTCTATCGCCTCACCCACCCACCCATCCGCCTACCCATCTACCCTTCTCCGATGTATTCCACGCAGCACGGCAAACCTCCAGCCCTGCTGTAGCGTGGCCCTGGGCCATCCCCGGCCCGTCAAACGCAGTAATAGAGGACAACGCTATGGCATCGACTCAGGCAACCACGTTAGGCAAACGCCAGATTCAGCAGGCCCTCCGGCGCGGGGCCAAAGCTGTGCTGGTGGCTGGCGGCATTGAACCCTCCACCCGGCGCGGCAACAAAGAGCTTACCCTGGCCGTGCAGCGGCTCGCTCAGCAGCCCTACAGCACATTAAAAGCAGCCACCCAGACTGGCGAAGCTCTGGGCCAAAAGATTGTTGCAATCTCCCAAGCCAAAGGACTCGCTCACCTGGACGGCGGCATCGTTCGCCAGCTGATGCTAACCGGCGATATCCCCACCGTGACAAAGGCCGCGACTAAGCCCGCCAAGACGACTCCGGTGGTCGTAGCTACGCCCCAGGCTCCCGCTTCGACCCCTACTCCCGCTGCTGCGGACGAGGTAGAAGTAGATGAGGCGGAAGTGGATGCGATCGCATCCACTGAACCCGCTGAAACCGAAGCAGTAGAATCCATCGAGGCTGAAGCGGATGCGATCGCCGCCGATGAACCCGCTGAGGCTGACACCGAAGCCAGCGCATCTGCCACGGCCAAAGTAAAGGCTGAGCCTGAGCCCAAAGCGGTGGGGACAGCCCGGTAGCCCCGGCGCACAATAAACCTTCCCCAGAGAGTTCTCTACGAACTTTCTGGGGTGATTATTTCATGGCATACCAGTGCCGATCTGGCAAACCGCAAATAAAGCGAATCTTTAGCAGTCGCCTTGAGTATCCCCGGCTGGTGGATGCAGCCCACAGTGCCGTTAGCGATTACCTTTTGCCTTAGAATTTGGTCAACGGCGGTTACCCTCCCGACAGCTCGGCTCTCAGTTCACTTCCTTTAACGGCACCCTATGGCTACCGGATATCTCGCGCTTGTACTCCACGCCCATTTGCCCTACGTGCGTCACCCCGAGAGTGACTACGTTTTAGAGGAAGAGTGGCTCTACGAGGCGATCATCGAGACCTACGTGCCGCTGCTCACCATGTTTGAGGGGCTCAAGCGCGACGGCGTCGACTTCAAGCTCACTATGAGCATGACCCCGCCCCTGGTCTCCATGCTGCGCGACCCGCTGCTGCAAGAGCGCTTCGACGCCCACCTGGCCATGCTCGAAGAACTCACCGAGCTAGAGGTCGAGCGCCACGTCCACAACGGCCACCTGCAATATTTAGCCGAAACCTACGCCAAAGAGTTCAACCACGTGCGCAACGTGTGGGAGAGCTACAGCGGCGACCTGGTCACCGCCTTTAAGCAGTACCAAGACAGCAACAACCTCGACATCATCACCTGCGGGGCCACCCACGGCTACCTGCCGCTGATGAAAATGTACCCCGAAGCCGTGTGGGCGCAAATTCAGGTCGCTGCCGAGCACTATGCCGATACCTTTGGCCGCGCCCCCAAGGGCATCTGGCTGCCCGAGTGCGCCTACTACGAAGGGCTAGAGCGCATGGTGGCCGATGCAGGCCTGCGCTACTTTTTAACCGATGGCCACGGCATTCTCTACGCCCGCCCTCGCCCCCGCTTTGGCAGCTACGCCCCCATCTTTACCGAAAGCGGTGTGGCCGCCTTTGGCCGCGATCACGAGTCGTCGCAGCAGGTGTGGTCGTCGCAGGTGGGCTACCCCGGTGCCCCCGAGTACCGCGAGTTTTACCGCGACCTGGGCTGGGATGCCGAATACGAATACATCAAGCCCTACATCATGCCTAACGGCCAGCGCAAAAATGTGGGCATCAAGTATCACAAAATTACCGGCAAGGGCCTGGGCCTCTCTGATAAGCAGCTCTACGACCCCTACTGGGCGCGCGAAAAAGCCGCCGAGCACGCCGCCAACTTTATGTACAACCGCGAGCAGCAGATTGGCCACCTCCACGGCCTGATGCAGCGCCCGCCGATTATCGTCTCGCCCTACGACGCCGAGCTGTTTGGCCACTGGTGGTACGAAGGCCCCTGGTTCCTCGACTACCTGTTCCGCAAGAGCTGGTTTGACCAAAACACCTACGAAATGACCCACCTGAGCGACTACCTCCAGGGGCACCCCACCCAGCAGGTCTGCCGCCCCTCTCAGTCGAGCTGGGGCTACAAGGGCTTCCACGAGTACTGGCTGAACGAAACTAACTCCTGGATCTACCCACACCTGCACAAGGCCGCCGAGCGCATGATCGACCTGGCCCGCCGCGAACCCGCCGATGAGCTAGAGTGGCGCGCCCTCAACCAGGCGGCGCGAGAACTGCTGCTGGCGCAGTCGTCGGACTGGGCTTTCATTATGCGGACGGGGACGATGGTGCCCTATGCGGTGCGGCGAACCAGGTCGCACCTGATGCGCTTCCAAAAACTCTGGGATGACATTCTGCGCGGCAAAATCGACTCCGGCTGGCTAGAAAAAATCGAAGTGGTCGACAACATCTTCCCCAACATCAACTACCGCGTCTATCGTCCGCTCTAGAATTCCTCAGAGTCTTGGGTGCTTAGTCCAATACTCTAAGGAATTAGCTCTATTGACTACGGCTCTGAGTCAATCTCCTGCTGCTGATTTCGCATGTAAAAACTGTCGATTGATTGCTGAAACCAAGAAATAGCGGCCTTTGCAGACAATTTCTGAACATCATTGATCTCGGAATGATTGCTGTGCGCTACCAAATTCCGGTAAGTTCGAAAATTATCAAAATGACTAATCAACGTATCTTGTTTGCCGAAAATTTCCTCAAACTGGGACCAGTTTCGAGTCATTATCGCTTTATAGTCAGATACATCGCAAAAATCTAGCTTTTTGCGTCCAAGTGCATAATCCGCGGGATTCAAATAGGGATGCTCCATGATATGTTGACCTATTTTATTGTTAACTTTATTAGCGATATTCTGAGGAGCGGATGAATGCCAATAGTTTTCTCCAAAGAAGGCCGTAAGACGTTCATCAATTAAATCTCGAATCTGAATTTCGATAGACTTGACAATGTCATGCTCATAACCTTCAAAACTATCCTGCTCATCATCAAACGGGTCTTCATCAAGCAACTGTTTTAATGAATCGGCTATAAGTTCAGAGCGCTCTCGGATAAACGAACTAAAATCGTCGCTCCATATAGAGCTACTCTCATCAGGCGATATAACATGAGATTTTAGATCGCGCTTAAATTCGGAGTTTTCTGCCTGATATTGAGAGAAGTACTCGGATGGTTTCCTCCCACTAATCTCGCGATTAAGTTCACTTGGTATAAACGCAAAATTGCATATTGAATGAACAAGATTTGGATCTAAGCCCTGCTTTCTAATGACAGTAGGGCTGAAGATCCGATGTCTTTCTGCTCTTGCCAATGTATCAAAAAAGTTATCGGAAATATTAACTTGGCTCCCATCTTTGAAGTTGCGTGGAACACGCAAAGCAAGCATGCAAAGAACCGTATTCCTTAATGCAGACGTTGTTGATTTTACACTCACTCTCGACAACACATCAGAAGAAGCTTTTGATGCATAGTCAAATGAGACAGACTTACCATCCAAAAGCTCTCTTAGTTTGGAGACATCTTCGGCGATGCGTGCTTGACTATTAGCACTGTAACGCTCAGATAGCGCAACACTCCAGAACCATTTCCATAAAGTCTTCCTATGATCTGCTGATAAAGCAGTACCATCAAGATTATAGAAATAGTAAGTAAGCACTGGCAAAATGCCTCTGTATGGAAGAAATGAAGCACGTTTAACTCCCATATTTGTGCGAACAAAGTCTACAGAACGAGAAATTGATTGCACTAGTCGCTCCCATATTTCTTCTACCTCCTCAGTCCTTAATCTTAGTTGGACAGATTGTGTGGCGGAACCACGTAGAATAAGAGATATTGACTGTGGGATAATTTGCTCATCAACTTCCTCAAAGCCATTCTCAACTAGTTGAGAGTTTACGAGGGAAACTTTGTTCCTGAAGTTGAAGTTTTCAGTCCACAAATTTGCGCATACTAGATCATAGCTACTTAGTCGCTTTCCTCCCTGATTAATTCGCTGGAAAATTTCAACCACTTCTGCAAGCGGTTGATCGCGAACCCAAACAACTGAGAAGGGATAATTAGTAAATCGACTATTAGCAACTTGAAATATCGATTTAGCGCTGCTAGACAAGCCATCGTATACTTGTAGGTTTGATGCCATGACGTCATAAAACGAAACATATCGCACATTGTCTGGCACCCGACGACTTACGAAAATTTCCTTCTCAAAACCTTCATCATGGCTTGACTCGTATTCGAGAGCACATTCCAAATCAATACATATATTACCATAGTCTCTGGATCCTATTTTTAATGCGTTACCAGCTGCAAAAAGAGATGTCAATCTTTGTTGGCCATCTAGAATAAAAGAAATTGATTGATTTACTTGGGGCGGTGGAATCTTTAGATCCCTAAGCTCTCTGAAGATATCCGAATGATCACTGGGAGCTTGCCAGAAAAACAGGGTTCCTATTGGAAACTCTTTGAACATGCTATCAAGAAGAGCCCGCGTTTTTGAGACAGGCCAGACAAACTCACGTTGAAATCTGGGCATTTGGAGATACCCTTGAGCCATTTGAGACAGTAAATCTCTCAAAGGCATGGGCCTAACTTCAATTTTGCTTTGCTGTATTCCAGAAAACATTCTTCAGATGTCCAAGCTACTTTCTCGATCTGTTTCGACGATGGCTAATCTTGAGCTGAATAGCACTGTTATATAGGGTAGCCTGATAACATTTGATGAGTAGGTTGAGCGAAACGAAGTGTAACCCAACCCCAAACTTATATATGTTTAGTTTCGCCAGCGCTTTACCCAATCTATCGCATTAAAGCATTGTTAGAAATTGTACTTTGGGGATGGCTATGATTGTCGTAGGTGATTTCTCACCCTGCATAGGGAAAACTCTATGACCAACTTAACCGTTTCGCTTCCCGAAGCCCTTGCCACTTATCTGCAAGAGCAGATTGCTGCTGGTCATTACGATATTGCCGACGATATGCCATAGAACTCTATGGTATGGCCTGGTGATGAACTCTGGGTAAACGCTGCACTTTAGCATTGGGGTCAAAGACCAATTTGAGTTTTCTAAGCACGCCATTGATCAATCTATTTGCTAGGCGAGGTTAGAGAGGCGATCGCATTTCGTTCTGGGTTATCTGCCGCCACACTTTGCCGTTTTCTGCTCAAATCATAGAAGACGTAGCGACTTCACCTATCCTTATGCTTGACCACATTCAGGCGCTGGCGCAATGCGTTCGCAAGGAATTGCTGCCAGAGCTGCACCTCGAGAGCGTTGACCCTCACAATCCTGTGGTGGTTCATCGGGTGCCGGTGCCCTGGCGCTGCCTGGGGGCGGGCAACTACGCCGCTGTGTTTCTGCACCCCGACTATCCCGAGCAGGTGGTGAAGGTCTATGCCCCCGGTCGCCCCGGCATCGAAGCCGAGGTTGAGGTCTACCGACGACTGGCCGACCATCCGGCGTTTTCGCGGTGCTACCTCAGCGAAGCGTCGTTTTTAGTGCTCAAGCGCCTGCACGGGGTAACGCTGTACGACTGTCTGCACCGAGGCATGGCCATTCCGCCCCAGGTGATTCGCGATATTGATGCTGCCCTCGACTATGTGCGCAGCCGGGGCATGTTTCCCCACGACGTGCACGGTCGCAACGTGATGCAGTACGAAGGGCGCGGCCTGGTGGTGGATGTGTCTGACTTCTTAAATTCTCAGCCCTGTCGGGCCTGGCAGGATGTGAAACGCGCCTACTGGTGGATCTACCGCCCCTTTTTTCTGCCCCTGGGCCTGCCGATACCCTATGCGCTGCTAAACGGGGTGCGGGCCGGGTACCGTTTGTTTCGCCGTTTGACCGGCGGCGGGCTGCGCTAGCATACGGCCATAGTTGTTGATGTATGCCGCCGCTGCTATGCTGTCGTGCCCCCGCTGTCAGGCCACTCTCGAACCCGCTGCGCTCCAGTGCCCCCGCTGTGGCCTGCTGCTCAAGGCCCACGGACATCCGGGCATACCGCTGCACCGCACCGAGGGCGACGAGCCGCTGTGCGCCACCTGCCTCTACGACGCCGACGACACCTGCAACTTTCCCCAGCGCCCCCACGCCGAAACCTGCACCCTCTACCGATCGGTGAAGGCGGATGGAGATTTGGCGCTGCCGTCGCTGTCGCCGGGGCAGCAGATGAGTTTTTGGCTGCGCAATCACCGGGGGCTAGTTGGGTTGATTGGGCTATTGCTGCTGAGCCTGGCGATCGTGCTGGTGCGGTAGCCTGGCTAGGCTCGCTCCAGGGCAAAAAAGTCCGCAAAAATCTTCTCGCTGACGGTATTGAGGCGAGTTTGCAGGTTGTCGAGAAACTCGTGCAGCCCCTGCTGAGTGATTTCTTCAATAGTGAGGTAGTCGAGTTCGGAGCGCAGCCGACCGAGGGCGCGATCGCTGGCCGTCCGCCAGGTGCCCGCTGGGGTGCCTGAAATGCAGTGCAGCGATCGCTCCGCCTCCAGCAGACAAAACTGAATCGATCGCGGAAACTCCCGGTTCAAAATCAAAAACTCGGTCACCCCTTTGGGGGTAATGCGGTACTGGCACTTGCGATACATTTCGTAGGCGCTGGCCGACTTCAGCAGGGCAATCCACTGCAAATCGTCCAGGGGCGAGCCCACGTCGGTGACCGAGGGCAGCAAAATATAGTACTTCACGTCAAGAATGCGGGCGGTTTTGTCGGCTCGCTCCAGCAGCCGCCCTAGCTGGCCAAAGTGCCAGCCCTCGTTGTGAGACATGGTGGCATCCATTACCCCGGCAAACAGGTGGCTGGCCATCTTCACGTCTGGAAAAAAGTTGTGCAGCTCCGACAGCAGCCCCACGTCTGCCGCCTCATTCACCATCAGGTAAAACGAATTCACCTGCTCCCACATTTCTGAGGAGATAATTTCCCGCACCGATCGCGCATTTTCCCGCGCCGAGCGCAGGCAGGAAATGATCGAGTTCGGGTACTCGCGATCGAAGGTCAAAAACCGCAGAATGTTTTCGGCTGTCGCTTCGTCATAGCGCGCCTGAAACATCGCCTGATCGCCTGTCGTTCTAACCAGCGGCTCCCACTGCTGCTCCATACCGGAGGGCGCATCGAGCAGCAGGTTCAGGTTGACATCGACAAAACGGGCGACGTTCTCGGCCCGCTCAACGTAGCGGTTGAGCCAGTAGATCGAATCGGCAACGCGACTGAGCATGATGGTAAAGAGTGGGAGGGTGGATGGGTGGGAGAGTAGGTGGGTAGAGAGGAAGGGGTTCTTGCAGCTCACTCCAGGAGCCAATTGAACAAATCCTGAATTGTGAGGGCTAAATCATTAGCGAATGGGGGGACGGGTAAGACATCCTGGGGTTGATCAAAAACTTCGGTTTCTTGTTTGGGGCGATAGACAAAGACCGTTTGTTCATCAGGATCGATCAGCCAGCCCATTTGCGTGCCGTACCTAAGGCAGTGGAGAATATTTTTTGTGACCCTGGTTTGGCTTTGGTCTGGGGAGAGGATTTCAACTGTCCAGTCTGGAGCAACCACAAAAGTATTAGCGACTTCACCATTTTCGTCACGAGGGATGCGGCTCCACATCATTACCACCACATCGGGGACTACAGAACGACTCCCGAAGGTGCACCGTAGTTCTGGGAAAGCACGAGCGATGCGTTTTGCTTTTAAAGCAGTGTTAACAAATGGTACAAATTCACCCTGAATAGCACTGTGCTTTCCCTGAGGCATAGGTTTTTGAAGGATTTGTCCATCCACAAACTCATTGGCAGGTTTAGTTTCTGGCAGCTTCAGAAACTCTTCCAGAGTCAATGTTTTAGAGGTGAGTTGTACCATTGAAGCCCTACAACTAGTTAACTCAGGGGTGAGCTATTCATATCCTAATCAGTTCTTGGACCTACTGTTGCTCTGCGCGCTTGCGCCTAATGTTCTATTGGCTTTGAGTCTGGCTTTGAATCGGCAGCTGGGCATTTGGGTTGACCGATTTCACCACCCAGGTGTCTTTGCTGCCGCCGCCCTGGGATGAGTTGACCACCAGCGAGCCGCGCTTGAGGGCGACGCGGGTGAGGCCACCGGGGTTGACGTAGATATCCTGGCCGTAGAGGATGTAGGGCCTGAGATCGACGTGGCAGCCCTCAAAGGTATCGTCGATCAGGGTGGGTACTCGCGATAGACAGAGGGTGGGCTGGGCGATGTAGCCCCTGGGGTTGGCGCGAATGCGATCGCCAAATTCAGCCCTCTCATCTTCGCTGGCGTGGGGGCCGACCAGCATGCCGTAGCCGCCCGAGGCGTTGGTGGCCTTCACCACGAGCTGGTCAAGGTTGGTCAGCACGTGGGCCTGCTGGGTCTCGTCTTCGCACAGGTAGGTGGGCACGTTGGGAATAATCTGGTTTTCGTCGAGGTAGTAGCGAATCATCTGCGGCACGTAGGCGTAGACCAGCTTGTCGTCAGCCACGCCAGTCCCGAGGGCATTGGCGAGCGCTACCCGTCCAGCCCGGTACACCTCCATCAGCCCCGGCACCCCCAGCAGCGAGTCGGGCCGAAAGGCCAGCGGGTCAATGAAGTCGTCATCGATGCGGCGATACACGACATCGACTCGCTCCAGACCTTTGGTGGTGCGCATTTTGAGGTAGCCATCTGACACCACCAGATCGCGCCCTTCTACTAGTTCAGCCCCCATCTGCTGGGCCAAAAACGAGTGCTCGAAGTAGGCCGAGTTGTACATACCGGGCGTCAGCACCGCCACCCGAGGATTGATCAGGGTTTCGGGCACCAGGTTGAGCAGGGTTTCGAGCAGCTGGCTGGCGTAGTCGTCTACCGCCGCGATATCCATGGCCGCAAACAGGTGCGGGAAGGTGTTCTTCATCACTCGCCGGTTCTCCAGTACGTAGGAGACGCCGGAAGGGCAGCGCATGTTGTCTTCGAGCACGTACCAGCGACCGTCTTTGTCGCGCACCAGGTCGGTGCCGGTGATGTGGCACCAGATATTGTTGGGCGGATTTAGCCCCATGCAGGGCTTCAGAAAGCCCGGTGCCGACTCCACCACGTGGCGGGGAATGACGCCATCGTTGAGAATTTTTTGGTCGTTGTAGACATCGTGGATGAAGCAGTTGAGCGCATAGATGCGCTGCTTGAGGCCTTTTTCGAGCCACTCCCACTCGTGGCCGGGCACCACGCGGGGAATGACATCGAAGGGCAAGATTCGCTCGGTGCCCTGATTGTCGCTGTAGACGTTAAACGTGACCCCCAGCTTAAATAGGGCATTTTGTGCAGTTTGCTGCCGCTGCTGTAGATCGCTCAGAGCCAGGGCGTTGACCCGCTGGATCAGCAAATCGGCTTCGGGGCGAGGTTGGCCGGGAGCAACAAATAGTTCATCAAAAAAATCGCCGGGGTCGTAGGCGTCAAATAGCACCAGGGGTCTCCCAAACTACAGGGCTTGCGGTATCGACGCTACAGCGAGAGCGCCATAGGCTGATCATTACCGGGGAGAGCCGCCCTAAAGCTGTAGTTTGTGATACGAATTTGGGGTGCCTACTGGCTCAAGCGTGCCGTTTTGCTACCGTAGCCATTGGGATTAATACAAAGGTTTGAACGAGTATCTCCCGGTTGTAGGGGCGCAGCATGCTGCGCCCCTGCGGGGTGCCTGATGACGAATCGGGGCTGACCAAATTGAAGGGTGTATGGCAGGCGATCGCACTGGCTTGAACGCCGCCAGGCCAGCTCTTTTCTGTGGTCAGAAGATTTAATTTTCTGTCTAATGCGATCGTTTTTTATCGTTTCTCCAAGGTTAGTTAACGCAGGAGCGATCATTTAAGTAGATTTACCAGAACCATTGAACCGTTTAGACATCGGGTTCTGACGTCCTTGCTGCTTGCTGTATCTGCGGGGAAAACTGCGCTATGGAACAGTTTGACTACGTTGTTTTAGGAGCAGGGTTAGGAGGTCTTTCGACCGCCGCCTGTCTGACTCGTCAGGGTTATCGGGTTGCTGTGCTCGAAAAGCACTACCTGCCGGGGGGCTGCTGCCACACCTTCGACTACGGTGACTACCGCTTCTGCGCCGATGTGCACTATATCTCTCAGTGCGGGCCGGGGCAGGCGATCGATCAATTCCTGCACTACATCGATCGCGAGGTCACCTTCAACCCCCTCGATCCCGACTGCATCGATCGAGTGATTACCCCCGTCGTAGACTTTGCCATTCCGTTGGGCTGGGAAACGTTTCGGCACCGCCTGCTCAACCAGTTTCCGGAGGCCGCAGGCCCAATCAACCGCTACTGCGACGAAATTAAGCGCCTCCACCGCGAAATGCACGATCTCAACCAGGAGATCCGCTGGTACGACCAGCGATGGCACGACTGGCTCAAATTGCCCAAATATTTGAACCTGTTTAGCAAGCGCTCCTGGACCCTGCAAGACCTCTACAACCAGGTGGGTATGCCGCTCCAGCTCCAGGCCCTGCTGGCCGGGCAAAGCGGTGACTACGCTCTACCGCCCGAAGAGATTGCCCTGATCACCCACACCGCCCTGGTCTGGGACTACGCCGAGGGGGCCTACTACCCGAAGCACCACTTTAAGGGGTTTGTCGACACCATTGTCGATGCGATCGTGGAGGGGGGCGGCACTGTGCACTATATGGCCCCAGTCGAGCACATTGAGGTGCGCGACGGCCAGGTGCAGTGGGTGACGGCGGGAGGCACTGACTACGCCGCGACCCACCACTACATCAGCGATCTCGACCCCAAGCTGACGGTAGAGCTGATGCACGGGGCCGAGCTCAGTTCGGCCGAACGCCAGCGCCTGACCGGCTATGAGTATTCGGCCAGCGCCTTCAACATCTACCTGGGCCTGGATGAGCGCTTTGACCCCGCCAACTACGGCATTGGCAACGGGAATATCTGGTACTACCCCACGGGCGATCTCAATCAGGAGTATCGGCGGCAGCTGCAGGGCAACCTGGAGCATCCGTGGATTTTTCTGTCTTGCCCCACGCTCAAATCGAGCGCGCCGGGTATGGCCCCCGCTGGGCACCACGTGCTCGAAATTGCGACGGTGTGCCCCTACGAGCCCTTTAAGCAGCTGCACGACACCGACCCCAAGGCCTATAAGGCGAAAAAGCGCGAGGTCTACCAGACGGTGATGGCCAGCGTGCGCGACCTGATTCCCGATGTCGATCGCTACGCCCGCATGAAGGTCTACGGCACACCCACCACCAGCGAGCACTACCTGGGCCAGCCCCAGGGCAATATCTACGGCGCTAAGCTGGTGCCTCGCCAGGTGGGGCTAAACCGCCTGGGCTACCAGACAGAGCTACCCAACCTGTTTTTGGTCGGAGCCAGCGCCGGCTACCCCAGCGTGCCGGGCGTGATTAGCAACGGCATGGATGTGGTGGAGCTGATTACAGGCCAGTCGGTGCGGCGATCGCCCGCCGGTATCGGTCTGCAACCCTCGCTAGCCACTGCCTAAGAAAGCGCTGGCGGGGGTAAACAGCTGTTCACCCCCGCCAGATTGACGGTTCTAGACGTTTCTAGAAGTCGAACTTGACCCAAGTGCCTAGACTAACTGAAAGGCTGCCCCCAGCCCAGCCCCAATTTCGGCTGGAGAGAGCTTGCCGTCGTGGTCGAGGTCGAGGGCGTCAAACACGGCATCGGTGCCGAGCCACTCTTCGCGGGTAATGAAGCCGTCGCCATCGAGATCGTAGGCCTTAAACAGATCGTCGCGGGCGTGGCCGACCATCTGCTCGCCCTGGGAGAGCTGGCTCAGGCGGGTGGCCAGCAGGTCTTCCAGGGTTTCCAGCGCCTTGCTAAAGCCCTTGATGCCTTCGTCAAGCTTTTCTTTGGCCATGCGATCGCTCTCGTGCATCGACCGGAAGGTGGCCTCGTCAATGGTCAGCTTTTCAATATCCAGCTTCGCGGCCTTGTCGGGGTCGAGCTTGCGGGGCAGGTCGGCCTGGTTGCTGTCCAGCTGAGCCAGCAGCTGGGGCGAAATCGTCAGCAAATCGCAGCCCGCCAGTTCGGTAATTTCGCCCAGGTTGCGGAAGCTGGCCCCCATCACCTCGGTCTTGTAACCAAACTTTTTGTAGTAGTTGTAGATCTCGGTGACCGACAGCACGCCGGGGTCTTCGTGGGGGGCGTAATCGTCGCGGCCCGTGTCTTTTTTGTACCAGTCGAGAATGCGGCCCACAAAGGGAGAGATCAGGGTAACCCCAGCATCGGCACAGGCGATCGCCTGGTGCAGCCCAAACAGCAGCGTCAGGTTGCAGTGAATGCCCTCTTTTTCCAAAATTTCAGCGGCTTTGATGCCCTCCCAGGTAGAGGCAATCTTGATCAGCACCCGCTCTGGGGTAATGCCCAGGTCATCGTACTGCTGAATGATCTCCCGCGCGGTGGCTACCGTGGCCTCGGTGTCATAGCTTTGGCGAGCATCCACTTCGGTAGACACTCGACCCGGAATAATATCGAGAATCTTGCGGCCAAAGGCCACAGCCAGGTGCTTAAAAGCCAGATTGGCAATGTCTTTATCGGAAGCGCCCGACCCCGCATCGGCTTTGGCCTTGAGCAGAGTATCGTCCATGATGGTTTGATACTGGGGCATTTGCGCCGCCGCCGTAATCAGTGAAGGGTTGGTGGTGGCGTCGCGGGGGGTAAATTTCTCAATGGCTTGAATGTCGCCAGTGTCGGCGACAACAACGGTCATTTGCCTGAGCTGCTCTAAAAGGCTGGCCATGGGTTTCTCCTGGAAATTGAGGGAGCAAGGGGACTTTCTTCTGTTGCTCACATTCTAAACAGGGCGTCTGAGGGCATGATTAACCCTTAATTAAAGCTACCGGGCCATTACGAAACATTGCGTACCCCCTGAACAACTCGCGATTCCTAACGGTTTCTTAAGGGTTTGGCGATTGCGTTCGAGCGCCTGAGAGGCATCCTCAACCCTTGGCTAGAATGCTAGGCCCAATTTTTTGCGGCTGAAAGAAATCAATTGACTACTCCAACTCAGCCAAAGCTTGGCATGATGGGAAAGATTTCATCACACCAGTACCTATGCTGACCTCTGTCTGGCAACAGATCACCCTGTCAACCTTTACCCTTGAGCAATGGCGCGAGGCCAGCCTTCTGCATCAGGTGCTAGCGCCGCTGCGGCGGTGGCGGCAGGGCAGCTGGCTGCTGCCCTGGGGCGACTGGATTGGGCTGGCCATTGTGGTGGTGCTGTTTGCCCTGGCCCCTTACGTTTCGACCACCCTGATTGGGGTGCTGCTGCTGGCGGCGGCAGCCCTGTGGGCTCTGCTAACCCTGACCGACGAGGCGGGGCCGGGCCTGTCGCCCGTGCACGTCGCGGTCGCGGTCTACTGGGGAATTATGGTGCTGGCCACGGCTCTGTCGCCGGTACGGGGCGCAGCGCTGACGGGGTTGATCAAACTCTCGCTCAATATTCTGCTGTTTTTATTGATTGCGCGGGTGGCGCGACAGCCCAGGGCCAGGGGGCTGCTGATTCTGGCCTACATTTTGACGACGCTGCCGGTGGCGGTATACGGGCTGCGCCAGTACTTCTTTGGGGCCACGGCCCTGGCCACCTGGGTCGATGCCAACTCGGCGGTGGCCGATGTGACGCGGGTTTACAGTTTCTTGGGCAACCCCAACCTGCTGGCGGGCTATCTGATTCCAGGCATCATGATGAGCACGGTTGCGGTGTTCGCCTGGCCGCGCTGGGTGCCCAAAGGTCTGGCGCTGCTGGCCGCTCTGATCAACACTCTGTGCCTGATTTTGACCCTCAGCCGGGGCGGCTGGATCGGCTTTTTGATTGCCGGTTTCGTGCTGATGATACTGGTCGTGCAGTACTGGAGCATCTGGTTTTCGCCCTTCTGGAAGCGCTGGGCGCTGCCGGTACTGCTGGGCGGGGCGGCGGCTGTGGTGGTGCTGGGGGTAATTTCAGTCGATGCGCTACGGGCGCGGGTGCTGAGCATCTTTGTGGGGCGAGCCGACAGCAGCAACAACTTCCGCATGAATGTGTGGGCCGGGGTAATCGATATGATTCGCGCCCGCCCCGTGCTGGGCATTGGCCCCGGCAACGATGCGTTTAACAGCGTGTACCCGCTGTTTCAGCGGCCTCGCTACACGGCTTTGAGCGCCTACTCGGTGTTTCTAGAGGTGCTGGTTGAGGGCGGCCTATTTGGCATCCTGGCGTTTTTGTGGCTGCTGCTGCTGCTGTTTCACCAGAGCTGGGTGCAGCTCCAGCGGCTGCGGGAAACCCAGGATGCCCAGGGCTATTGGCTGATGGGGGCGATCGCATCAATTGTCGGCATTTTGGGCCAGGGCATTGCCGACACGGTCATGTATCGGCCCCAGATTAGCACCCTGTGGTGGATGGCGATCGCGATCGTGGCCAGCTACTACCCGGCGTTGAGCAAGCGTTCCTTTAAACTACAACAAGAATAATGCAGGCGTAGATCTGTGGTAGCCGGTTCCCCCAGCCCCTTTGGAGCGGCTGAGTACCCAGTACTCGCTTCGCGAACACCAACGACTTCGCTCAGGGAACGGGTACTGCACTTCTGCTGAGGGAGTGGTTTCCTTCGGTTTTGCTTAGGGAGCGGGTACTTCAATTCGCTGAACGGTTCCCTTCGACTTCGCTCAGGGAACGGCCTTTCGAGACCAGGCTGTAACGTGGCCAATGAGGCTGAAGCTGGTGCAGTAAGCCTAGTCGTCGTCTCCCTGGGTGCCGTCCCAGGTGGCGTGGGGCATAAGCTTGACTTTGCCCTTGAAGGGTAGGGCTTGGCCGGTGGCCAGGGTGCCGCCGTTGAGAGCGAGGTGAGCCTTGAGGCGTTTTTTGGCCTCGGCGATCGAGGCTACCCGCAGATTGAGAATGTAGAGATAGGGCGATGGGCTTTGATCGAGGTCGGTGGCGCTTTCCCAAATGCGCAGCCGAATGCCGTCGGAGTCGTTGATGATTTTGTAGAACAGTAGATGGTCGACGACCGGGGCATAGTCGCTAAAACTGGCGGAAAACGGAGTGTGCATGTCCCAAACACCAAAAGCAAACGACCGACCGAACAACCTATGCCATCAGCACCTTCCTTGAGATTACCCAGGCGAAGGGATGGAATTGATGAGTCCTTTATGATTTCCTTACATTCCCAGCCGGAATGTTTGGTTGATAAAGGGGGAGAGAACACCGTAAACCGAGCAGGGATCAAAATCCGACCTGAGGGGACGCCCCTTAACCGTTATTCTACGAGTCTTTACAGCGTCCGGAAAAGCCCATAGGTTGAGCTATTGACCGCTGTACTTCTCCTTAGTATCTGGTAAAACGCGATTCTGTCTGGGGTTTTTCGGCTAAACCCCGTAAAAATGCCTAAAAGTTCATGTTCCCTAAAGATTAGACGAAGCGGCTCGCCGCTCCATTTCTGCTCGCAGGGCTTTCATTGTGTCAACCAAACTGGCTTCAAACAGCTTGTAGAACATGGCTTTAAAGGGGCCGACATCGGCTTCGGCCCGCACCTGCTGCGACAGCAGGCAGGGCAGGCCATTCCCTAAGGACGGCGGGGCGGCATCAATGCGCCAGTGGCCGTACATATATTCGAGATTGCCTTCCAGCAGTCGAAAGCTAATCTGCTGGCCGTCTAGCTCCAGGTTCTCAGTCAGTACTTTAGATTCCATCGTGTGGAGCATGATGCGCCGCCGATCGATCTGTTCGACAATGGTGCGATCGCCCTCGGTTTCAACTACTCGACTCTTGACCACCGTCGGCAAGAAGGTTTCAAAGCTGCTGTAGTCGGTCAGCACGGCCCAGGCGGCGGCATGGGAAACGGTGGTTGCAACCATGAGGCCGTACTGACCCTGGCCACCTTTGACCACCACATCGCGCTTGGCCAGGGTTGCCCAATCAGCCTCGGTTAGTTTGGCCAGATAGGCCTCAGCCGGCTGAACCTGACGGGATAAACGCGACATAATACCAGAGAACCAGACTTCAATTACTGTAGCGCAACCCGCCTCGGCCGCTACAGTATTCTCGGTTGTATTTGCAGCGTATCAACCATCGCCATGCCTAGTTTTGATTCAGTTTTAGCCGCTTACCAGGGGCTACCCACCCGAGTGCGCAGCCTGATGCTGAGCACGGTCAACGGCGAGGGCGCACCCCAGGCCAGCTATGCTCCCTACGTGATCGACGACGACTATCGGCTCTATATCTTTACCAGCGGTCTATCGGCCCACACTCAAAACCTGCACAACACCGGCCTGGCCAGCGTTCTGCTAATTGAGGATGAGGCCGAGGCGGGGCAGGTGTTTGCTCGCCAGCGCATTACCTACGACTGTCAGGCTCAGCTGCTGCCGCGGGGCACCGCCGACTGGGAGACGGTGGCCGATCGCTTTGAGCAGCGCTTTGGGGAGATTATTGCCATGCTGCGATCGCTGGACGATTTCCAAATTTTTTGCCTCAGTCCCCAGAGCGGGCGCTTTGTAATGGGGTTTGGGGCCGCCTACGCCGTCGATGCCCAAAACCTGAACCAGCTGGTTGGCCCTCCCCAAACCGGACCAGACAATGGGCCTGGTCAATAATAAGAGGCTAGCCGTTGACCAGAATGGCAATGCCCGCCAGGGCCACCGCCGCCCCGGCCACCGCTCGCAGGCTGACGCGATCGCCCAGGGCCGCGGCCAGCGGCAGCACAAACAGCGGGCTGGTGGAGGTCAGCGCCTGGGCCACCCCGGTCGCCGCATACTTGAGGGCCATTTGCTGAAGGTAAATGGCCAGGTAGGTGCCCAGGATGGCGGCCAGGGCCACCCCTGCCAGTAATCGGGTCGATCGCAGCGGTCGCAGCGCTCCGCTTACTGGCCCCTGGTAGCGCAAAATGCCCAGAATAATCACGCCGCCCCCCGCCAGCCGCAGCAGCGAACTCCAGAGGGGATCGACAGCCGTGTCGGCCAGCACCGCCCGCGACATCACCGCGCCCGTCGCTTGGCCCAGGGCCGCCAGCACCCCATAGACCACGCCTCGGTAGTCGACCCGACCAGGGGTAGCGCCCTCGGGCAACCGCTCGGCAATCACCCAGACTACCCCCGCCAGGGTGAGGGCAATTCCCAACCACGACCGGGTGCTCAGCGCCTCCTGCAAAAACACCAGCGCCATCAGCGCGGCGATGGGTGGGGCCAGGGTTTCGAGCAGCAGGGCTCGCCGGGGGCCAAGCCGGTTGATGGCGGCAAAGTAGGCCGTGTCGCCCAGGCCAATGCCAATCACGCCGCTGAGCACCAACCAGCCGATCGCCTGTCGGTCTAGGCCAGCGGTGCTCTGCCCCAGCAGCAGCAGGGTAAGGGCCAGCAGCACCAGGGCGATCGCCCCCTTGGCCAGGTTGAGTACCAGGGGAGACAGCGCCTTGCCCAACCGCCCAAACATAACCGTGGCGATCGCCCACAGACAGGCCGCCATCAGAGCCGCTAGTTCACCGCGCATAGGCTATTGGGTCGGCGTTGGCCAACATCCTGCAAAACGTCTTGCGAAACTTAGGTACTGTCACCATAGCGGAATGCAACAGAATCTTTACACTTCTACCCGAGGATTGTGCTGATCAACAGCGCGACTGCCGTAGAGAGAACCAAGACAATCAGACCAATCCTAGGAATTTTGAGTTATGCGTGTCTGGGCTCTAGCATCGTGCAGCGGGCTACTGGCTTTAGCGGCCTGTAGCGCCGAACAATCCAGCCCTCCAGATTTGGGCACCACCCCACCCGACGGTGATGACACCGCTGAGGTCAAAGCTCAGCCAGGGTTGAGGGCCACTTCCTCTAGCCCGGTGGCCCGCCCCGAACTGCGAGCGCGGCTGGATGGGCTCAACCGGGCTCGCTTTAGCCCGCGCTCGACTCAGGCCTCACCCTTGGCCAGTCGATCGGGCGGCGCTGGGCAAACAGTACCCCAGGCCGAGCAGCTGCGCGCCCGACTGCAGCGCCTGCGCACCCAAAACAGGGCAATGCTGTCATCCAACACACCTATAGCCACAGCGCCACTGCCTGCCGCCCTCACCGCCACTCCCCCGCGTCCAGTGCCCCAGGCGGCGGTAGAGCCACCCTCAGAAACGATTCTAGAAGCGCGTTCCGCAGCGCTGCCTGCCCCTCCCAGTGCTGCGGAAGCCACCGCTTTGCCCACCCTACCCCAGCCGAATGGGGCACGGCCCAACGTGGCGGCTCCAGAGCTGGGGCTGTCATCGACCGCGAGCACGGCCATTGCCCTCGGCCCGGTCGCTTCGGCCCGACCGACCGACAGCTACTCTATTGCGCTTGCGCGGCACCAGGGCTACAGCGCGCGATCGCAGCAACCCGCCCCGGTGATTACCACCGCCTCCACCCAGTTATCGGCAGGGTTAACAGCCAGACTACACGGGGCTACGCCCAGCTCGCCAGCCGACGATGCGACAGTGGTGGTGGCGGCTCAGCCGTCCTCTCCGGCAGAGCTACCTGCCGCTTCGGCCCCGGCCCCCGCCCTGGCCGAAGCGGCTATCCCTGAAACTGCCCCTCTGGCCACCGCAGGTACGGAGGTTAGCTCTGCCCCAGAAAGCGCTGATGCCAATTCATCGACCACCCATCAGTCGAGTGCCACGCTTGCCTTGACGCTAACGCCCCAATCGGCGGCGGCCCCTGCTTCACTCACCCACCACAGTCTGGGACGCGCCGCCCGCCCCACCACCGCAACGGCCCCTCAAAGCTGGTCTGCGACCACCGCCCCCCCGGAAAGCCTGCCCCTCAATCAGGGCACGCCGCGCCTCAGCCCTTTGCGCTCAGCCGCCGCCTTGACCGTTCCTGAAGCGGCGTTACCTGAGGCGGCTGAGGCGCAGCCGTCAGCGACCCAAACCTCAGAAACCGGGACTTCAGAAGCCCGAATTCTGGAGCCCCAAATACCCAGCCCGGCATTCTCATCTCACCAGGGCCAGTCGCAGCCTGAATCTCTCAGCCTCAGTCCTCAACCCCCCGCCACTACCAAGGACCTCCCCGCAGCCTACTGTCTTCGTGCGAGCGGGCTCCAGGCAAACGGGCTATCCCTCAACCCCGAGGCCCAAGCAGAGTCTGAGCCCCAGGGAAGTGAGCGGCACCTCGATCAGCTGTCTACGCTGGTTCGCGCTGGCTCGGCTGATGCTGCCCTGGTGCTGGGGGAAGGGTTAAACAAAGCTGAGCCTGCCGTTGCCTGCCTGGAGGTGAATGAGGCTGCCGCTGACCCGGCTGCCGCTGAATCCAGTCCTGCCATCCCCTTGAACTGAGCCAGCCCGAGGTTGGGATCAGCGTTGAGCATTGGGTTTAACCCTGGCGGAACACACTCGTTGTCCTTTGGCAAGAATGGAATCATGACTGCTCAGGCATAGCCTTTCGTGTGGGGCACTGTATGGGGCACTGCTTTGTGAATGGCCTTTTGAGTATGGCTAACGCTTTGGCGGAGACTGGACTAAGCGTTATGCACCCGGCAAAAATTCCGGTTTCTATGCCTGATGGACCATTAGGGCTGGTTGATCTGATTCCCTGCCTGATCCCCTACCGTTGGCTGCGGCTAATGCAGCGAGTTTGGAACCGTCAGAAACGGTTAGCCAACGGTTTTTGTCGATGCGCTCAAGGGGAAATCTGCCGCTGGTTCAGCGGGTGACGACAGCCCCATTGCCAAATCCTTAGAATAAAGCCGGGAGCATAAGCTAAGTCAGCGCTATATTTAATCGGCTACACAGGGTTCGAGATCTGCCACACGATGCGACTTTACTGCGAAATTCGGGGGACTGGCTTTCCCATTTTGTGTTTGCATGGCCACCCTGGATCGGCCAAAACGATGTCGGTGTTTACCGAAAGTTTGAGCGATTGCTACCAAACCCTGGCCCCCGATCTGCGCGGCTACGGTCACAGCCGGACATCGTTGCCCTTTGAGCTAGAAGATAGCCTCACCGACCTGGTTGAACTGCTCGATGCCCAGCGGATCGAGCGCTGCCTGGTGCTGGGCTGGTCGTTGGGCGGCATTCTGGCGATCGAGCTGGCCCTGCGCCACCCCGATCGCGTCGCTGGCCTAATTTTAATTGCGACGGCGGCCCGGCCCGTGGGGGCTCATCCACCGGTTGCCTGGCCAGAACTCGTGAATACCGGGCTGGCCTCGTTACTTAATGTTGTGATCCCCGCTCACCCCTGGGTAATAGATGGGTTGGGCAAGCGATCGCTCTACCGATACCTGCTGCGGCAGCACACGCCCGGTGCCTACCGCCGCCTGGCTAAAGAAGGCTTTGCGGCCTACCTGGGCACCTCACCCCAGGCTAATCGCGCCCTCAACCGCGCCCTGGGACGGCGATACGACCGGCTGAGCGACCTGGGGGCGATCGCAATTCCCTGTCTGGTGCTCTGCGGGGCCGAAGACTGCCACATTACCGCCCGGGCCAGCCTAGAAACGGCGGCTCGTCTGCCCATCGCCGAGAGCCACTGCTACCCAGATACCGCTCACCTACTGCCCTGGGAAATCCCGGAGCAGATGCTGCACGATATTGATCAGTGGTTGGCACGGCAAGAGCTAGGCTTGAGCGCCAAACCTAGCTGACGGCGACGACAAAAATAGCGACAGCAAAGGGGCTAGGGTTGACCGCTGAAGGCCGGGGTCGAAAATCCGCCCACGGGGGTATCCCATTCGTCGGTGATGGTGAGCTGTTCGGGATGGCTGCACAGCTGCACCACCGTTTGAATGTTCTGTGCCCCTTCCTGCTCCAGATCTTCGACGTAGCCGCCCTTGGCGGCGTGGGCCTCAGGCTCACTGTCAAAGGGGCCAAAGTAGTAGGTGCAGGCGGGTTGGCTGGTTTTGATCTCGACCCACCAGGCTTTGTTTTGGCCTAAAATGCTCGCTAAAAAACGACCTAAAAGATGCTTCATAGATCCTGCCTATCTGCCGAGTTCTAAAGATTTTTTATGGGGTAATCACGGTTCCAAGCCGTCCTGGGGCAACGCTATCCCATGTTTCGTTATACTGCCTTGTTTTTGATTTTGCAAAGAGGAAATTTGCAGCTGCGCCACCCATTGATGACGATAGATCTCATAGAGCGCCATGCCTGTAGCCACCGATGCATTTAGGCTAGGAACCGTGCCGCGCAGTGGAATCGATACCAGTGTGTCGCAGCTCTGCTGCACGGTGAGGCTCAGGCCGCTACCCTCAGCCCCCACTACGATCACCGTTGGGCGATCGAAGGTGGTGCGGTGCACCGGCTGACTAGCCTCTGAAGATAGCCCGTAAATCCAGAAGCCCTTTTCTTTAAGGGTGTCGAGGGCGCGCTTGAGATTGACCACTCGCGCCACAGGCAGGTGCTCTAGAGCTCCAGCGGCAACTTTGGCCACCGTGGCCGTTACCCCCACGGCCCGCCGCTGGGGGATCACCATACCCTGGGCTCCCAGGGCTTCAGCGGTGCGAATAATGGCCCCCAAATTGTGGGGATCGGTAATGCCATCGGCTGCAATAATGACCGGCACCTTAGCCGATCCCAGGGCGGCTTCGATCATTTCGTCGAGGTCGTGGTAGGTGTGAGCCGCCGCCTGGGCCGCGATCCCCTGGTGGTTGGCTCCGCCGGTAATTTGGTTAAGCCGCTTGGTGTCGACTTCGTCAATGACAGCGCCGCTTGCCTTGGCTTCATCAATCAGCGTCAAAAATCGGGGATCGTAGCGAATGCGATCGTTAACCCATACCCGGTTGAGGGGGCGCTGCGCCTGCAAAGCAGCCTCCACGGCGTGACGACCGTAGATAAGATCGGTATCGTCTTGCCTGTCGTCGCCTTCACTGAGCCCTTGGCTACTGGCTACCTGGCGGGGCGGAGCAGACGTAGAGCGCCGGAAGGAATCGCCGCCCTGGTAGCGAGGTTTGTCGCCCTGGTAGCGGGGCTTACCGTCGTCGTAGCGAGGTTTATCGCCCTGATAGCGAGGCTTATCGTCTTTGTACCGGGGTTTTTCGTCTCGGCGCGAACTGCTGTCGTAGCGGGGTTTGTCGCCCTGCTGGCGGGGTTTATCGTCTTTAAAGCGAGGCTTATTGTCGTCGCCGTAGCGGGGCTTGGCACCGGCGTAGCGAGGTTTATCGTCGCCGTAGCGGGGCTTATCACCCTGGTAGCGGGGCTTGTCGCCCTGGTGCCGAGGCTTGCTGTCGCTAGGGCGGGGCCGGTCGTCGCCGTAGCGGGGTTTGCCTTCTCCCTGACGGGGCTTCCCCCCCCGATAGCCTTCAGACTGCTGGCGAGGCTTGGCCCCAGAGGGACGGTTGGGGTTGCGAGAGGGCTTTGGGGTCGACATGGCCACACCTGATACGGGGTTGGAAACCAAAATTAAGCAGAAAATCTAGGCTAGCACGCCTTATCCCCTTACCCTAGCAATCTGTTTTTACGGCCTCTGCCCGGTTCTGCAAAAGCAGCATCGGGATGCGCTACGGGGTTGCAGGGCGGCAGCAGGGGCGCGATCGCCCTGATGTTAAGGAGCCAGGCAAAATCCTTTCCTTTAAACCGTCGCGGGTAGGGTTTTTAGTAACCTAAACGCCAGCTGCCTATCTGTCTACTGCCTACAACTAGCCCCACCCGCTAGACATGGCCTAGGGCAACTCGTGGCCGTAGAGCTGTGGGCATTTGGGCTCAACTGAAAAAAAGCTTAAATCTTCAGCATCTGCTGACACATCAACCACATCCCCAAAATAATCCTTCACAATGGAAAATAACATGCCCATACCGGAGTGATGCCAATGCCTCACCCATTCAACGGTACGAAGCTCGATTGTCCGGTTCATCTGGTGTTGTCGTACATTGGCAGCAAATGGGCCATCCTCATTTTGCAAGAGCTATTTCAGGGCAGTCGCCGCACAAACGAGTTTTTGTCGGCGCTGCCTGGTATTAGTACCAAGACGCTGACCGCTCGCCTGCGGGAGCTAGAAAGCTACGGCCTGGTAAAGCGCACCGTTTTTCCAGAGGTGCCCCCGCGGGTTGAGTATTCGCTTACGGCGAAGGGGCGGGAGGTGCAGCCCATTATGGCTGCCCTCAACCAGGTGGGGCAGCACTGGCTGAGGCACAGCCCCAGCGATTCGCGCGGCGATGCCCCCGGAAAACGCCCGACTACGCTCTACGGTCCTCGCCGCCGTAGCTAGTCGTTGCTCCAGGTTTCGTGGGGGATCAAGTCGCCAATGCGATCGCGCAGATCGTAGTCATTTTCCTCTAGCTCAGCCTCAATAAAGGGCCACTCTCGGGCGGCAATGTAGCCGCAGAGGGCACAAATCGGCTGGCAGCGATCTAGGGTGCCGCAGTCTACCAGCTGCTTGGCCTCGTCGCGAATCACATCGATGGTGTAGTGTCGACCAAGCCGCGATCGTGTGGTTGTTGTGGTCATAGCTGTAGCCCTCCTGTACGGGATGGCAATGGGGACATTTACTTACTACCCATATACATAGTGCGACTCTAACTTTGGCGATCAAAGCAGTTGATGCGTATCCTTACCTTTGTTTACCAAGCGCAATATTGTAGTCTGTTACACCGTTTTGGGCATGCCTTAACAACAGTGAGGGGCAAACGACCGTTTGCCCCTCACTTTCTATAGCGATCCCGCTAGGGTTTGAGATTAAAGCTTTGCCGGGCCGACGGAGGGCATGTCCTCAATTCTGGTCATAGCCTTAGTCCACCAGCGTTGCAACGTTTGCCCCTAAAACCAGACTCTCCAAAAATAGGCTCCCCAAAAACAGGCTAGAGGGGTCTGGCAAATACCTGGGTCCAGTAGAGCCGCCCGCCTCCGGTGGCCTGGCCAACTCCCAGCTCGGTAAAGGCCGGGTTGAGAATATTCTGGCGGTGGCCGGGGCTGCTCATCCAGGCGCTTATGACGGCGGCGGCGGTGGGCTGGCCCATAGCGACGTTTTCGCCAATGGTTGACCAGCGGTATTGGGTGGCGTCAATGCGCGATCGCATCGTCGAACCGTCTGAGCCGGTGTGGCTCATGCGGCGGCTGGTCGCCATATCCTGGGAGTGGCGCTGGGCGGCAGCGGTGAGTTTTTCGTTGAGCACCAGGGGCGGTGCATTGACGCGCTGGCGTTCAGCATTGACCAGTCGCAGCAGTTCCTGGGCGATCGCGACCTCGACCTGGGCTACCGTTACACCAGGTGTTGCCCTAGATGCCGGGGCGAGCCCTGCGGGGCTCGCGGCGCGAACCGCTGCGGATATCATCCCTAATCCCGGCAGCAGCCCCGCCAAAAGTGCTGCCAGCAGTACAGCGCTCTTGGGTCGAGGGCGTAGCATGTGTTTCCACGGCTGCATAACTATCTCCTAAAGATGGTGGTGCTGTAGACGCCCCTGCCCTCCCCTTTGACGCAGCTCAAAGGGGGCGGTTCCACAGCCCACCGACTATTGCCCCAGCCGTATTGCCAGGATGCTTTTAACCGCTATCAGACTCTAGCGGGGATGCAGCGTCATGAGCTGGCGCACCGCCTCAGCGTGGTACGAACTGCGGGTCAGCGGCGACGACACGACTTGTAAAAATCCCTTGGCCTCCCCGGCTACTCGCCAAGCGTCAAACTGAGCTGGGGTAACAAACTCCGCCACGGGCAAATGCTTTGGCCCCGGCGAGAGGTACTGACCCAGGGTCAAAATGTCACAGTCTACGGCCCGCAGGTCATCCATCACCTGCTGCACTTCGGCATCGGTTTCACCCAGTCCCATCATCAGTCCTGTCTTGGTATAAACCCAGGGAGCCAGCTCCCGGCTGCGCCGCAGGAGTTCGAGGGAGCGGCCATAGTCGCCCTGGGGCCGTACCCGGCGGTAAAGGCGAGGCACGGTCTCAGTGTTGTGGTTGAGCACGTGGGGATGCGACGCCAGAATGGTCTCCAGCGCTGACCAGTTGCCGCACAGGTCAGGAATTAGCACCTCAATGGTGGTGTCGGGGGTCGTTTTTTTAACCGCCTCAATGCAGGCCACAAACTGGCTAGCCCCACCATCGGTCAGGTCGTCGCGGTTAACCGAGGTAATCACCACGTGGTTGAGGCGCATACGCCGTACCGACTCGGCCAGGCGCAGGGGTTCGGTAGGGTCGAGCGCCTGGGGCTTCTTCTCAAAATCAATGTCGCAGTAGGGGCAGGCGCGAGTACAGGCTGGCCCCATGATTAAAAACGTGGCTGTACCTGCCTTAAAGCACTCGCCAATGTTAGGGCACGAAGCCTCTTCACAAACGGTGTTGAGGCCCAGATCTTGCAGAATCGATTTGACTTCGCCTACCCGCTCCCACTGAGGGGCTTTTACCCGTAACCACTCTGGTTTTACCGCCACCGTTTTCAACCCCGACACTATGTCTGTGACTCAATCATATCAACCCCCTGCAGCACTTGCCCTGGAGCGCTGCTCAGCAGAGGGGCTAGAACCCGGGGATAGCAGTATGCTGGAGTTGGGTGGGATCGATTAGAACGGCCTATGGATGCGCCAGCTCCCCTAAAACGCTGTCTGATGGTGCTGTGCTACGGCGCTGCCGGGCTGCTGGCTGCCGCCACCTGGCAAGACCAGGTAAACTCGCGCTGGCGGTTTGAGGCTCCCTTTGAGCGCACCCGTCTGACCCGTCTGGTGCCGCTCATTACCCAGGCCCCCGAAACCTTAATTACCGCCAACACCCGCGTGGTAATCAGCCTGAGTCGACGACGGCTCACCCTCTACCAAAACGATGTCGTGCGCGACGAGTTTCCTGTGGCCATTGGTCAGGATGACTGGGAAACTCCCACAGGGGAATTTGCCGTCCGCGACATGCGTACCGATCCGGTGTGGCAGCATCCCATTACTAAGGAAGCGATCGGCCCTGGCCCCAGCAATCCCCTCGGCTCTCGCTGGATTGGCTTTGCGCTGCAGGGCCAGTATCACATTGGCATCCACGGCACCAACCAGGAAACCCTGATTGGCGAGGCCGTTTCCCACGGCTGCGTACGCATGCTGGAAGCAGACATTCACACGCTCTACAGCCACCTCAAAATAGGCACCCCTGTTAAGGTGGTGCCCTAAACCTGCACGGCTACAGGTAGCTCGCCGCCCACAGCGGTCAGGTCAAAGTGGTGCCAGGGCTTGCCGTCTAGGGCCATTTGCTCAATCAGGCTGGCCAGTCTGAGGGCTTTGAGCGCCTGCTCGCCGCCGACAGAGGGCTTTTCGCCGCCGCGCACGCAGTTGATAAAGTGCTCTAGCTCAGCGTGGAGCGGCTCGATGTTGCTGGTGTAGACTTTTTCGATCAGGCCGTCCTGGCGGTAGAGCACCTGGCCGTAGTCAGAGGAGCAGTCGGCGGTGGTCTGCCGATGAATCAAAATCTCGTTGTTGAGAAAATCGGCGTCGGTGAGGGAGTTTTTGCAGTGGGCCGTAATGCTGCGAATTTTGCGGTGGGTGACTTTGCTGGAAGTGAGGGTAGCCACAATGCCATTGCTAAAACCCAGGGTAGCGGTGACGTAGTCTAGGTATCCAGAGTTAGAGGCGCGGCTGCCGCTGGCGGTGAGGGTGGCAACCGTTGACCCCGCTAGCTCCAGCAGGAGATCAATGTCGTGGATCATCAGGTCGAGCACCACCGATACGTCGTTAGCCCGCTGGGAATAGGGGCTCATGCGGCGAGCTTCGAGGGCCAGCAGTTCTTCGGTCTTAAGCACCTTGTGGAGCTCCTGGAAGGCGGGGTTGAACCGCTCAATATGACCCACCTGCAGTATGCAGTTGGCGGCCGCCGCTGCATTGACCAGCGACTCTGCCTCGGCAATGCTGGCGGCAATGGGCTTTTCAATCAAAATGTGCACGCCGGCCTGCAAGCAGGCCATGCCTACGGTGTGGTGGAGTCGGGTAGGCACCGCTACGCACACGGCGTCGACGTGGTTGAGCAGCTCTTGGTAGTCCTCAAAAAACCGAATTCTGTATTTGCCAGCGGTGTCTAGCCCCCGCTCTACGTTGACATCTGATACTCCGACCAGCTCTACGTCTTTGAACCGGCTGAGAACGCGGGTATGGTGCTGGCCCATGTTGCCCACGCCAATAACGCCGACACGAATAGGATCTGGTAGGTTGCGAGTTAGGTGCATGTCTAAGGCAGATGACAACATGGGGTTTTGCACGCCTGTCCTTCCTAGGGAGACAAAGATACGCCGACAGTTAGGCAGCAATCCGTTGCGAACGTCAGAGCAATGAAGAACTGGGACGGCCAGGTAAAATTACTCAGATAGTATCACAATGCTTCACTCTGTAAAGAATAGCGACATTCCTCGGCAGAGAAGCATAGATTTACGACCAGATTCGCAATCTGGCACAGATCTGTACTCGTTTTCCGAATATTTGCCTGCTTTTTTATGCTACCGATGCTTAGGGGTGCCGTCGAGCCACCTATGGCAGTTGCACAGGTGGCCAGGTAGCTGAATCTCTCAGCGATCGCGATCGTCTGCCTCCGATGGCTAAGGGATAGCGTCTGAGCGCTTTAGGGCGTGAAGGTTTGATCGGAGTCGGTGGGGGATGGGGCGGTACTGCGTCCGTCTGGCTCATGCTCCGGCGGCAGGGAATCTAGCGATCGCACCAGAATGTCTTTGAGCCGGGGGCCATCGGTCGAGAGCACCACCCACTCGTGATCGGCAAACACCAGGCGATCGCCCGATCGCGGAATTTTCTGCATCTGGTAGATCAAAAAACCCCCCAGGGTTTGGTAGTCATCGGCATAGGGCAGAGCCAGGTTAAGCAGTTCGTTGACCTCTTCGATATCGGTATGAGCCTTGATTCGGTATGACTGATCGGCCAGCAGCTGCACCAGCCGTTCCTGGTCATCGGGCTCGTGAATATCGCCAATAATTTCGGTCGTTAAATCGTGGAGGGTGAGCAGTCCGGCGGTGCCGCCAAACTCATCGACGACAATGACGAGTTCCTGGCCGGTGCGCTGCATGGTGGCCAGCAGCTCGTGCAAAGGGGTGTGCTCGGGCACAAACCGAGCTGGTTTCACCCAGGCCCGAAGCGGAGTATCGGCATTGATCTGCTGGCGGGCCAGGGGCTGCAAAAACTGCTTCAGCTCGACCATGCCCTGGATGTCGTCGAGGGAGTCTCCCATCACCGGGTAGCGGGAGTGCTCGGTGGTGGCCACCACCTCGATCAGTTCTCCAAAGGTGGCCATCAGGGGAATGGCGTTGATCTGGGTGCGGGGCACCATGATCTCTCCGGCGGTGACGTCGCGAAACTCAAACACGTTGTTGAGCAGCTCGCGCTCTTCGGCCTCCAGACCCGGAGTTTCGGTCGTGGTGCGAATGATCAGCTGCAGTTCTTCGGGGGTGAGGCGGCTGTAGCTGACCTGATCGCTGTAGCGAATGTTGACCAGCCGCAGCAGCAGCCGGGTCGACTGATTCAAAATCCAGATAAAGGGGTTAAACAGACGGGCAATGGTCAGGCTGGGGGGGCCTAAAAAGCGGGCCACCTGCTCGGGGTACAGCATCGCCACCGATTTAGGACACAGTTCCCCCAGCACAATCTGCAAGTATGCAACGAGAAAAAAGGCGACCGGAATCGCCAGGGCGTGAGCCAGAGCTTCGCTGCGGGCGGGGCTGAGGGGCGTTTGGCTAATCCAAAAGGCCAGGGTGACGGCCATTGTGCCCTCGCCCACCCACCCCAGCGCCAGGCTGGATAGGGTAATGCCCAGCTGGGTGGTAGACAGCAGGCGATCGAGGCTGCGCTGGAGCTGCTGCACCGTTTTGGCCTGCACATCGCCCTCGGAGACCAGCTGGCTGATGCGCGATCGCCGCACCGACACCATTGAAAACTCAGCCGCTACAAAAAAGGCGTTGATGCCAATGAGCAGCAGTACCGCCAGCAACCGGGATGCGATCGCGGTTGCTGACAGCTGTTCGGGAATAACGACGGCTAATAATACATAGGGGAGAACGCCCATGATCCAGTGCCTAAAAGCTACTGGCCGCCGCTAGTGCGAGTTTTTACCTGCTGCAAAACTTCAGCTTCGTTGACTAAAACCACGTCGCCATGGCCTGCTGCGCCCGCCTCACGAGCCACGGGAGAACCGCTTGTGGGTCGAGTTTCGGGCTGACGCACACCGGTCAGCGCCTGTCGCCCCAGGGTAAACCCCCACGACGCGCTGACTACCCCTGAACCAATCATCAGCGAGAGCAAAATTAACGTAAACGCGACGGCAGGGTTCATGGCAGGGGCAAAAATGGATAACCGGAAATGGCCTGAGCAATAAAATAACCTGAGGCAGCCTGGGTCTGAAAATAGCTTTTGACCGCCCAGGCTTCAACGTTACCCCAATTATAAAGTTTAAGCCTCAAACAAAATTTAAGATTAAGGTTTAGACCTGCGCGTACAATAGGAAGTGCTTTACCGTTGAGGTAGCATCCCAGGGTTGGCCGAGCGGATTAGGCAGCGAACTCATAATTCGCCCCAGGCAGGTTCAACTCCTGCACCCTGGATTTTTGATCGCTGCTTGCCCTATATGGGGTAAGCAGGCCAAAGGGTTAGAGCCGAACCCGCCCGGGCGGTAGATGGTTAGAACTGTTCAAAGATGAACTCTGAGCCAACGTAGGGCACGCTGCTGCTGGGGCTTGTCAGCAGGCTGCTGCTGTAGGGGTTGGCCAGATCGGGCACCCGAATGGTGGGGTCGCTGGTCGTCTGCAGCAGCAAGATATCTCTTACGGCGGCGGAGGTGGCGTTGGCATCCCACTCCAGAGCGCGCTCAGGGAAGTCGAGGCCGATGATGCGCTTGCCCTGACGAATAATGCCCCGGTTTCTGAAGTAGTCGCCGGAGTAGGTGGTGCCCAGGTCTTCTAAGGCATCAGGAATGGTGACGGGTGCTGGATCTTGAGCGATCGCAGCGGGCGCAACCACCGCCGCCGCCAGCAGCGCCAGTGTTAGACCAGAAATATGATTTAATTGAATGCCCATGGCCAAGCCTCCTCAACTCAATAACGTAGTGCCGGAATAGGTCGCGATTTTGGGGGTTACGATTCTGGCCTCTTGGCCCATGCTTTGAAGCTGGCCCTAGGGTAAAAATCCCCTAGTTTACACAAAACCATGCCGAACCGATCGCCCGTGCATGTCCTTTATAACGCGATCGCAGAAAACTGGAGCATTTTTAAGGAATTCCCCCTCCATGGACGAGCTACTGCTGAATATCTCAGCTTCTGATCTACTGGGTCTAGAAACCGCCGCTCTGCGATCGCCCCTGCTCGATTTATTTTGCCGGGGAGCCTACCAGGAAGGCGACTTTGTGCTCACCTCGGGCCAGCGCAGCACCTACTACATCAACGGTAAGCTGGTTACCCTCCACCCCCAGGGGGCGCTGCTGGTGGGTCGCCTGCTGCTCGATTTAGTGCCTGCCGAGACGACCGCCGTGGCGGGGCTAACGCTGGGTGCCGACCCGCTGGTCACCGCCGTCAGCCTGGTGGGCCTCTACGGTAAACGCTATCTGTTTCCGCTAATTATTCGCAAAGAGGCCAAAGGGCACGGTACCCGAGCCTACATCGAAGGCCTCACGCTGCCGCCCGGCAGTGCCGTAACGGTGCTCGAAGACGTGGTCACCACCGGCCAGTCGGCCCTCAAGGCGGTCGATCGCCTCCAGTCCGCTGGGTACCAGGTCAATCAAATTCTGGCCCTAGTCGATCGCCAGCAGGGCGGGGCCGAGCTTTACCAGAGCCACAGCCTCCCCTTCAAGGCTCTGTTTACCATTCAAGATATCCAGGCTCACTGGGCCGCGCTCAACCCCGCCTAATGTCAGCCCCGCCCCGCCCCGATATCGGCTTTGTGCCCACCCCCGCCGATGCCGCCGCCGCCATGCTCAAGCTGGCCGATCTAGCCGCTGACGATGTAGTGTACGACCTGGGCTGCGGCGACGGTCGGCTGCTGATTCAGGCAGTCCTCGACTACGGCGTGCGGGGGATAGGCATTGACGTTGACCCAGTTCTCTTAGAGCATGCCCGCGTCAGCGCTCGCTTGGCCGAGGTTGACGATCGTCTGGAATTCATCCAGGACAACCTGTTTGAGACCGACCTGCACAACGCTACGGTGGTGCTAATCTACCTGCTACCCCACCTGAATCTGCGGCTGCGATCGCGCCTGCAAACCCAGCTGCGATCGGGTAGCCGCATTGTCTCGCACATGTTCGATATGGGCGACTGGCCACCAAACCTCACCCTGCGCCTTGAACCATCAGAGGAAGATTCGGTGCTTTATCTATGGCAGATTCCCTGAGCTTGTGCAAAACAACCGCCTCTAGTCAACGACTAGGGGCGGTTAACTCTGGGTGCCGTGTAGCTAGAGCACCCTGGTTGTATGGTTCTATCGCCCAGTTGAGGAGGCGGAGCCTCCAGCAGGCATTCCAACGCAGAGCCTTGGAACGAGGACAGGCCATTAGCCGCTTAGACGGCTGGTTTGCGGCCCACCCAGTATTTGCTCATGAAGTGGACCTGATTGCCAATCTCCTCAAAGCCCGCATCGCTCAGGCGCAGGTTGAGGTCGTCGGTGGTGTAGTGGCGGTAGTAGGGCTCGTGGAACATCGCCGGGAAGTTCTCCATCGCCGCCTCAAATTCAGGCGAATCGAGCCGCTGAATGGAGTCGCACAGCACCACGGTGCCACCGGGCTTCACAACCCGATACATCTCGTTAATCACGTTCTGTCGAGCCACAGCCGGTAGCTCGTGGAACAAGAAAACGCTCACCACGCCGTCAAAATAGTTGTCGATAAAGGGCAGGCTCTCGCCGTTAGCCTGAATGAGCTGCGGCAGCACGCCGGGCTTGGCGGTCAGGTTTTCATTCGCCTTGCGCAGGTAGGTCGGCGATAGGTCAACCCCGTACAGCGAGGCCTTGGGCAGGGCCTCACGAATCATGCTGAGCGTGCGCCCGGTGCCGCAGGCCACATCCAGCACCTTAGCCCCCTCGGTGATACCAGCCGCCGCTAGGCCCTGCTTGAGGGGGGCCAGAATGCGTCGCCGCATGGGGTCGGCGGTGCCATTGAAGAGAATTTCCACCTGCAGGTCATACAGGTTTGCCGACATGTCGCTCAGGTAGCCGTTGGTCTGGTGGTGGAAGTTTTGCAGGTAGTACTTGGGATACCCTTGCGTGTCAACGTCGTCGGTAAAGGTGTGGTAATCGCGCTTGTTGAGCCGCTCCCAAATGTTGGGCAGATCTAGGCATACCAGTGGGTAGAACCGGAAGAAATCGTCCCAGGGGTTGTCGAACAACAGCTCTTTGGGGTAAACCCCGGCCTCGGCATCTTGCCAGTCACGCTCCAGCAGGGCATTCATACGCTGCTGAAGCAGTTGGAGGTCTTTGACATCCAGGGGCCTGGTTTGAATGTGTTTGGGCGGGTTGACCGCCTGCATGACCTGCGTAGTGACGGTTTTGTGGGCCAGCCCAAAGTAACTCTTACCCTGTTGAAAGGCTTGGTAAGCCAGTTTTGTGATGGTGTCAGGCATACGACCAGCGGTAAATTATTTATTGAACAAGGGATATTCTGTCAGTGTAAAAGATTGTAACGAAATCTTGGAGGCATGTGCTCCTCCCCCTGAGTGGGATCCCGAGTCTCAGGCGTGATGCCGATTGCGATCGCATACCCATCTCCCAACCTCACTGGTCGGAGATGGGATAGACGAACCGTATTCGCGCCGTCAGCTGCCCAGCAGAATTGAGCCGAGGGCTGAACCTGAGTTTTTGGTCTGCTCGATGTCTACCGGCTCGATGGCGCTGGGCTAAGCGCGAGCGCTCTGAATCTGCTGTAAAAACCCATCGATATCGCTGAGCAGCGCGGCCTGAGAGAGGCTGGTTTGGTCGCCGGAGCCCAGCCACTTGATCTGCACGGTGCCCTGGGCGGCTTCGTCGTCGCCCACGATCAGACAGGCGGCTGCACCGCTGCGATCGGCCCGCTTAAACTGCTTGCCAAAGGCCGAGCCGCTGAGGTCAAGCTCTACGGCCAAACCCCGATGCCGCAATTTTTGGGCTAGCTGCAGGGCGCTGGCCTCGGCCTGCTCGCCCCGCGACACCAGGTAGAGGTCAGGGGCGGTGGTGGTGGCCTGCTGGAGGGTTTCGAGCAGCAGGGTGAGGCGCTCCAGGCCGATCGCCCAGCCGACAGCAGGGGTGGCCGGGCCGCCCAGTTCTTCTACCAAACCGTCGTAGCGACCGCCGCCGCACACGGTTGCCTGGGCTCCCAAATCTTGAGACTGAATCTCAAAGGCGGTGTGGGTGTAGTAGTCGAGCCCTCGCACCAGGCGCGGGTTGAGCTCAAAGGCGATGCCAAGGCCGGTGAGCTGAGCCAGCACCTGGTCAAAGTGGCGTTTAGAGTCAGGCCCGAGATAGTCCAAAATGCTGGGTGCATCGGCGGTGATGGCCTGGGTCTTTTCGTCTTTGCTGTCGAGAATGCGGAGGGGGTTGCGGGTGAGCCGATCGCGCGAATCGGCATCCAAATCGGCAGTGTAGGGGCTGAGGTAGTTAACCAGGGCCTCGCGGTAGCGGGCGCGATCGCTTTTATCGCCCACCGAGTTCAGGTAAAAGGTCAAATTCTTGAGGCCCAGGGCCTGCAAAATATCGGTGGCCAGGGCAATCACCTCGACATCGGCGCGGGGGTCGGCGCTGCCCAACACCTCGACGCCAACCTGGTGAAACTGCCGCTGGCGACCTTTTTGGGGCCGTTCGTAGCGAAACATGGGGCCGCTGTACCAGAGTCGCTGCACGCCCCCCTGGGCATAGAGGCTGTGCTGCACGTAAGCTCGCACTACTCCGGCGGTGCCTTCCGGGCGTAGGGTACAGCTGCGATCGCCCTTATCTGTAAAGCTGTACATCTCCTTGCCCACCACGTCGGTGGCTTCGCCGATGCCTCGCTCAAACAGGGCCGTGGCCTCAAAGGTAGGGGTGCGAATTTCGCGGTAAACGGCCCGACCCAAAATATCGCGCGCCGTCGCCTCCACCCGCTGCCAGGTTTGAATATCGGCTACCTTGAGGTCTTGGCCAACAAACTGCGCCTTCGGCAAAATATCTTCAGTTCCGGGCAGGGATTGAATGGGCTCCATAGCTGAACAGGCGCTCTCAGGGGCAATACAGAAGGGCAATACAGAATCCCCATCATAGCCCGTGTTGGACTCGGAGCCAGCGGCTCAGGCCTCCTGGCTTTCGGGTTTGACCTCGGGCAGCACGCAGCAGTTGACTTCGTCGATACAGACCTTACCCGACTGCAGTGCCCAGCGAAACAGCGCCACCCGGTTGCCGGTTGCCGTTTTCGTCAAAATATTGCTGATGTGGTTGTCCACGGTGCGCTTGCTAATCTCAAGCTTCTCAGAAATTTCCTGATTGGTTAGCCCCGATGCCACTAGCTCTACGATCTGTAGCTCCCGGTCAGAAAGGCTTCCCTGGCCGGGCACCGGAGACATCTCATCGCTTGCCATGGCGGTCTGTTCCCTTTGTCATTATGTATTTATGCTTAGGTCCACTACCACTATAGGCGATCTGGTTTCGGGTAGGCTTCTAGAACGCGTTTCCGGCATTGCTGTGATGGATGACTGGTATAGAATGACCGCTATCGATGGACCTGGGCGCAAGGTCAAAAGGGGCAGCTGCCTGCTGGTGCGATGCATAAATAGCCTAGTGAGTCTGAGCCTGATTGCAATTCTGCTGCTGGGGTGGGGTCTGCCTGCGATCGCAGCCTCACCCGCGCCCGCCGATGCTGCGCCTCTGGCCGCCCCCGCCGCCCCCGATGCCAGCGACATTCCTTCCGAAACCGTCAGCCGCTTTGTCAGGGCCTATATGGCCGTGGTGAAGCTGATCGAGTCGCGCGAGCTGAGCCTGCAGCGGGCCGAAACCGATACCGAGTCGCGCCAGATGCAGCAGGAGATTCAGGCGGCGGCTCTAGATTTAATTCAGGCCAACGGGCTCACCCTGTCGGCCTACTGGGAACTGCTGGGGCTGGCCAACAGCGACCCGGAGTTTCGCGATCGCGTCCTGGCCCAGATCGACGAAGCCGAGCCCTAACCCAGAGCTGTTTTTAGGCCAGGCGTGGCAGCAGAGATCAGGACTGAACCGAGACTTGATAACAGGCTGTGGTACAGCAAGTTAGTCATAAGCCTGCCGTTCAGGCAGCTTAAAACATTTAGGCACGGCATTTAGGCACGGCAATCTTTCATTTTGAACTTTGAATTTTGCACTCCGCACGGCAGTACTAGGGCTGCACAAACTCTGAAGGTCGCCTAAAGTTTTCAACCGGCACATTGACTAAAGCCTGCTGCATAAAGTCTTTCCATACCGGGGCGGCGTAGGTACCCCCAGTTGTGCCCGATCGCATCGGTGAGTAGTTGTCGTTACCAATCCACACCGCCGCCGAGAGTTGGGGCACATAGCCCACAAACCACACGTCGCGCTGGGAGTCAGTAGTGCCGGTTTTACCGGCGGCGGGTCGCCCAATTTGGGCCGCTGTACCCGTGCCGCGGGCAATGACCCCCTGCAATACATCAGTGAGGGCAGCGGCGGCCCAGGGGTCGAGCACCAGCTGGGGCTGAGGGGTGTTGTCGAGCAGCACGTTACCGCTGCTGTCGCTTACCTGCAAGATAAAGGTCGGCTCAGAGTACCAGCCATTGCTGGCAAAGGTGGCGTAGGCTCCGGCCATTTCCATTGGGGTCAGGTCTACCGCTCCTAAGGGTAGCGAGGTGACTGGCTGCATTGGGCTATTGATGCCCAGAGTGCGGCACAGCTCGATAATTTGGTTCACTCCGACCGCCTGACCCAGCTTCACGGCTGGCACGTTACGCGACATCTCCAGGGCGGTACGAATGGGGATATTGCCCATAAAACTGCCGTCGTAGTTTTTGGGGCTGTAGTAGCGATAGCCGTCAGGATAGCTCACAGGAGTATCGGCAATGGAGCTGTCTGGCGTGTAGCGGCCGGTGGCAAAGGCTGTGTAGTAAACAAACGGCTTAAAGGCCGACCCCGGCTGCCGGTAGGCCTGAGTAGCTCGGTTAAACTGGCTCTGCTGATAGTCAACCCCGCCGACCATGGCCTTAACAAAGTGAGTGCGGGGGTCAATGGCTACCAATGCCATCTGGTCAGCGATGTGGCGAATGCGGGCGTTGTGCCGCTGCACGGTGGCCTCGGCCATTTGCTGCATGCCCAAATCGACGGTAGTCTGCACCCGCATGCCGCCCTTGACCACCGCCTCGTTGCCAAAGCGCTGCTTCAGCTCCTGCACCGTTGCCTCGGTCACGTAGGGGGAGATGCTGCTGCGAAACGATTTCACCTCACCCAGAAGCAGGGGCGTATCGCGGGCCGCCACCTCTTCCTCGGGTGTAATCCAGCCCAGCTGGCGCATGCGGTTGAGCACAATTGCCTGGCGCTGCTTGGTGGCCTGGTAGTCGTGGAAGGGGCTATAGCTTTCTGGAGCCTGAATTAGCCCCGCTATCATCGCCGCTTCGGGCAGGGTTAGGTCTCTAGCCGATTTGTTGAAGTAGCTCTGCGATGCCGTTTCAGCGCCGTAGTTGTTGTGCCCCCAGTACACCTGGTTGAGGTACATCTCCAGAATTTCGTCTTTGCTGAAGATTTGCTCTAGGCGCAGGGCTAGCACTGCCTCTGCCACTTTGCGACTAATGGCCCGCTCGGGGGTCAAAAATAGGTTCTTCACCAGCTGCATGGTGACGGTAGAACCGCCCTCTACGGTAGATCCAGCCGTTAGGTTGGCCACCATAGCTCGGCCTACGCTGCTGGGGTTGATGCCGTTGTGAGAGTAAAAATAGCTGTCTTCGATCGCCAACACGGCCCGCTTCAGGTGGGGCGACATGTCATCGAGGTCGACAACCTCGCGGTTGGCCTCGTCGTGGAGGCTGTAGAGCAGGGTGCCATTGATGTCGTAGATGTAGCTAGTTTCGCTAGGCACGTAGTTGCGCAGCACCCGCACGTCGGGCAGGTTGCGAAAGCTAATGGCTAACCCCACTAGCCCGCCAGCCATGACAGAACTGGCGATCATGGTAGTCCCCAGCAGCGCCGCTGCGGCTACCTGGCCCACGTCTTGCACATACTTGAGTACGTTGGGCGCTCGGCGCAGGGGCTGAGGCTGAGATCGACTTTTGTGGCGAAGGGTGTTGGATGACACGTTGGCTATTAAAGGCTGCTAAAGATGTTGGCGGTAGATAACGATAGACGCTAAGGACTGCTTTTAACAGGGCTGCTTTTGATGGGGCTGCGCGTCAGTAGGTGACGGTTAGGCCATTATAATGACCCTCTAGATAAGTGAACCGACCCCAGCTAGTTACAGGTTAATCGAACCGATCGAAAACCAGCTTCAGGGGATGATTCAGACCGTTGCGCGGCAGTGATGCTGAGAGACCGGCTCAAGCGCGATCGCAAGCACGCTTATCCTAGCCTCGCAGACGGTTATAAGGAGAAGCTAAGGGCCAGTTTTGCCAAAATTTATAATTTTTGGCCGCGATCGCCCAGGCTGTGCCGCTGCTGTCCCGGTTGGGTTCCCCACTATCTGCCTACATAACTCCGTTTTTAATTCACCATGCCCCAGGCCAACTCCAGCGCTCCCCCAGCTCAGTTTGAGACCATTTACCGGGGCATTAGCGAGGTCTTTCCCGACCAGCCCGACTCCAGCGACCCTGAGCAAAATCTGGTGCAGCGGCTGCTTCAGTGCGATCGCCCGCTGCGGGTCAAGCTGGGGATCGACCCTACCGGGGCTGAAATTCACCTGGGCCACAGCATTCCGGTACGCAAGCTGCGCGCCTTTCAAGACGCTGGCCATACCGCTGTACTGATCATTGGCGACTTTACCGCCCGCATTGGCGACCCCACCGGCAAGTCAGAGGTGCGCCGCCAGCTTACCGAGGCCGACGTCAAGGCCAATGCCAAAACCTATCTGGAGCAGGTGCGCCCCATTCTCGATTTTGATACACCGGGGCGGCTGGAGGTGCGCTACAACTCGGAGTGGCTGTCTGGCCTCGATCTGGGCAAAATTTTGGCGCTGCTCAGCACCATGACCGTGGGGCAAATGTTGGCCAAAGAGGGCTTTTCTGAGCGCTACGGCAAAGGCGATCCCGTTTTTCTGCACGAGTTTCTCTACCCTCTGATGCAGGGCTACGACTCGGTGGCGGTGGAGTCTGACGTCGAGCTGGGCGGCACCGACCAAAAATTCAACATTGCCGTTGGGCGCGACCTGCAGCGGCACTTTGGCCTCAGACCTCAGTTTGGCCTCCTGCTGCCCCTGCTGCTGGGCACCGACGGCAGCCAAAAAATGTCAAAGTCGCTGGGCAACTACGTAGGGCTACAGGAAGACCCGCTCAGCATGTACTCCAAGCTCGAAAAGGTGCCCGACGCCCTGATTGGCGACTATTTTGAACTGCTGACGCCCTTGGCCCTGGGCACACTGCCCGAAAATCCGCGCGATCGCCAGAAGCTGCTGGCCCTAGAGGTCACTCGGCAGTTCCACGGCGAGGCAGCGGCGCAGCAGGCCCAGCAGGCCGCCATCAGCCTGGTGCAGGGTACCGGCGAGCCAGCCGCAGGCGTGCCCGAGTTTTCGCTGGCCGGGGTTAACTTTCCGGCCAAGCTGTTTTACCTGGTGGGGGCTACCAACCTGTGCGCCAGCAGCAGCGAAGCCCGTCGCCAAATTCAAGGGGGGGCCGTCAAGCTCGACGGCGAAAAGCTGACCGACCCCAACCGGGAATTTGCCAGCGCCGACGAGCTAGTGGGCAAGGTGGTTCAGGTAGGCAAGAAAAAGTTTGCCCGCCTGGTTCCTTAAACCCTGGTCGTCGGCCCCGCCGGGGGTGACAGGTTAGCGGGGTTCAGGGTTTAAGGTATGCGGTTCAAGGCTTGCTGGGACTAAATACCTCAAGCCTTGAACCCTGAGCCGTTAGAGCCTGAGATCATTAGATTGCTCAAGTACTAGCGGACAGGCTGCATCAGCAGGTGGCGCAGCTTGTCGCGCTCGGTGACCGAGAGAGTAGAGGCAAACTTTTCTAAATCTTGGGGGCCCATTGTGCTGAGCACCTGGTGCAAAGCATCGCTTCCTGAGGTTGTCGCCGCAGCCCTTTGGGGAGCATTGGGTTCGGGCAGGCTGCAGCTACCGCCATCGCAGTCAAGGCGCAGGTTGTGCCAGGTCATGGTCGGTACAATCCAGCCCCGCCGCCCGTGTAGCTCATGGAGCAGCACATCGGTTTCCCAAAATGTTTTGGGTGAGGGATAGTTGGCCCAAGTCCAGGCGTGGGGCACAGTAAAGCAGCCAAAATGGCGCAGGTAGTCTTCAGAATCGAGTAGGGCAGTAATCATAGCCTTGACTCCCTGGCGCATCAGAATATCGCAGTAAATGTGCATTTCTGTAGAATCACCAGGGGCACGGCCAATAAAGTGCTTAAAGCACAGCTCAATAAATTTAGGATTTGAGGAGTTGTAGTAAAACTCGTTGAGATATACCTCAGAATGACCCAGCTCGCGCAAGAATCGCTTGACGCCGATTTTATTCTTTAAAAATTCTGCCTCAATTTTAGCCAGCTGTTTGCGCTCAAACCCGTAGGGCTGCCGCTCTAATACCTGAGCATAGATCTGGTGCAGAGCCGCCTGGCGTTCTTCCCCCGGAGACTGCCGACTCACCGTAATTTCTTTAACCGAAAACTCGTCTGTAGACGTCATGGCAAACCTTCCTGCAAGAGAAACTATCAACCATCCTGTGGCTTATGCTCAGACTTCCCAGCGGCGAATTCTGCTCGATAATTTTGATGTTTTTCTTAACCAATACGAATTGACCCCGCCGTTGCAACAGCAGGGTCAATTCGTATGGAACGCTGATTTTGGCAGTCTGGACGGGCGATCGCCTCTGTAACATCCCCTTTCGGCTAGGCCGTAGACCGAGGCCAGCCGAAGGCGATCTCACCTAGACCGGCACCGTCGCTCCATCGGTGTAGCGGCGCAGGTTGGCCCCCAGCAGGCGCAGCTTGCCCTCTAGATCGTCGTAGCCGCGATCGAGGTGGTGCAGCCCTTGAATGGTAGTTGTGCCTTTGGCGGCCAAACCCGCCAGCACCAGCGCCGCCGAGGCCCGCAGGTCGGTGGCCAGCACCGGCGCGCCAGAGAGCTGATGCACCCCCTTAATGATGGCGCAGTTGCCGTTCAGGCGAATATCGGCCCCCATGCGGTTGAGTTCGGCCACGTGGCGCAGGCGATTTTCAAATACGGTTTCGGTGATCAGGCTGCTGCCTTCGCAAACCGCCATCAGGGCCATAAACTGGGCCTGCATATCGGTGGGAAAGCCGGGAAACGGCCCGGTTTGAATATCGGTTGACGCGATCGCGTGAGAGGGCACGTAGCGCACTCGATTTGGCCCGTCTATGACCACCTGGCCGCCAATTTCGTGGAGCTTGGCAATCACAGCGGTCAAATGCTCAGGAATAATGGGCGACAGGCTGATTTCAGAGCGGGTGATGGCCCCTGCTACCAGAAATGTGCCCGCCTCGATGCGGTCTGGAATAATGCCGTAGTCGGTGCTGTGCAGACTGGGCACACCCGCGATCGTGATGGTGTTGGTGCCCGCCCCACGAATACGCGCCCCCATTGCCCGACAGAAGTTGGCCAGGTCGGTCACCTCAGGCTCCTGGGCCGCATTTTCAATAATGGTTTCGCCATCCGCCAGCGTCGCGGCCATCATCAGGGTTTCGGTGGCCCCAACGCTGGGGTAGTCGAGGTAAATTTTGGCTCCCTTGAGGCGACCACCGCTGCCCGGTACGTAGGCGTGAACGGTGCCGTGCTCAATGTGCACGTCGGCCCCCATGGCCTGCAAGCCGCGCACGTGTAGCTCAACCGGGCGCGCCCCAATCGCACAGCCGCCGGGCAGGGGAATGCGCGCTACCCCCATGCGGGCGAGCAGTGGACCAATGACAAAAAAGCTGGCCCGTAGCCGACTGACGACGTCGTAGGGGGCTTTGGTATGGGCAATGGTGCTGGCATCGACGGTGAGGGCATCGCCCTCGCGCTTGAGCTTGACGCCTAGGGCTGTGAGCACCTCGCCCATGCGAGCAATGTCCATCAGGTTGGGGATATTGCGAATGCGGCAGGGCTGAGAGCAGAGCAGGGTGCCCGCCATCACAACGAGGGCAGAATTTTTGGCTCCGCTAATGGCAACCTGGCCCGTTAGGGAAGTACCGCCAGTGATCTCAAGCACAGCACCATCCGCCTCGGCAGCGGTCAAGGGGTTGGGCAAACCAATGGATGTAACGATGGCGGTGTCCTCCACAACTGATAACTCCACTTTTTCCCAAATTTTCGTCTAGATTCTACCCGAAACCATCAATTTCGCCATAGCAATCCAGATTTTTTTGCCAAACTTGGCCACATCAGGATAGCCGATTCGCTTAAAATCACGAAATCTTTTTTCAAATGCTTGACTCCGGCGCAAACTCAGTGCATGATTACAAATCGCGGCGCTCATAACGCCCGGCCAGCGGAACTGGCGGAATTGGTAGACGCGCTAGGTTCAGGTCCTAGTGTTAGCAATAACATCCGGGTTCAAGTCCCGGGTTCCGCATCTTTAAGAGACAAGCAGCAGAGAAAATAACCAGGGGGTACTGCCGATGCTTACGAGCCTGCAAAACCCCCTGGTTAAATCTATTCGTAAGCTGCACCAGGCCAAAGTGCGGCGATCGCAGGCCCAGTTTTTGCTCGAAGGCACCCACCTCATTCAGGAAGCCCTCGCTACCCGCTATCCCCTGGCGATCGCCTGCTATACCCCTGCCTGGGCAGAGGCCCAGGCCGATTTAGCTCTGGCGCTAGAACGGTCGGTCGAGCGGGTCGAGCTGGTGTCTGACGCGGTGCTGGAGGCAATGGCGACTACCGAGCATCCCGACGGGGTGGTGGCGATCGCCCCCCACAATCTTCGCCCTCCCAACCCCCAAATTGAGGGCATTGGGCTGGTGGTCGAAACCCTGCAAGACCCGGGCAACCTGGGCACGATTATTCGCACGGCGGTAGCTGCCGGAGCCGAGGGCCTGTGGCTCAGCGCCGACAGCGTAGCCCCTGACCACCCCAAGGTGCTGCGGGCCTCGGCGGGTCAGTGGTTTCGGCTGCCTCTGGCGGTGGTCGATGATCTCGATGCTCTGCTGACGGCTTGGGATCGGAGCGGCGTGCAGCTGGTGGCCACCAGTTCCTACGCCACAGCGGATTACTGGTCAGTGGATTTTACTCAGCCGACCGTGATTGTGCTGGGTAACGAGGGAGCAGGGCTATCGGCAGAGCTGCAGCGCCGGGCTGCGGTGCAGGTGAGCATTCCTATGGTGGGGGAGGTGGAATCGCTGAATGTGGGAGTTGCGGCGGCCCTGCTGCTGTATGAGGCGCGACGGCAGCGGTGGGGTGAGGGGTAGGTGGGTGGGTGAGTGGATGATGGTCCCTGAGCGGACTCGAAGGGGATGAGTGCAAAATTAAAATTTTGAATTTTGCACTTGCCGCTAGGTGAGGATGTAGGCGTGGAGGAGCTAATTGGACGAAAAAGGGTTGATTTTGGGGCGTTTGGGGCTTGCTTTTGAGGTATGGTTTCGGGCCTGGGAGTTGTCTGATTGCTCTCGGTGGTCAAGAATGAGAGGAAACTCTAGCTGCCTTGGTGCTTGGATGGCGTCTAAATATCAGACCCAAATTCTTTAGCCGACTGGTTAAGGTAGGTACGTGTGAGCTGGGTTTGTCGGCCCTTCGCCACCTCAAATTGATTCACCCTTTTGGATTACCTGTTCAGGAGCCTGCTGTGAGCGACGCATTTGATTATGACCTGCTGATTATTGGTGCTGGGGTGGGGGGCCACGGAGCCGCCCTGCACGCCGTCAAGCGGGGGCTAAAGACGGCCATTGTTGAGGCCGATGTGATGGGGGGCACCTGCGTGAATCGGGGCTGCATTCCCTCTAAGGCGCTGCTGGCGGCCTCAGGCCGGGTGAGGGAACTGCGCAATGAGCACCACCTCAAGTCCCTGGGCATTTCGGTCGGCAACGTTACCTACGATCGCGAGGCGATCGCCGACCACGCCAAAAATCTGGTCGGCAAGATCCAGGGCGATATGACTAACAGCCTCACCCGGTTGGGCGTAGACATCATCAAGGGCTGGGCCAGGCTGGCGGGGGAGCAGAAAGTGGCGATCGCCACCCCCGATGGCGAGCAAGTCGTGACCGCCCGAGACATTATTCTGTCGCCGGGTTCGATCCCCTTTGTGCCCCCCGGCATTGAAACCGACGGCAAAACGGTGTTTACCAGTGACGAGGCGCTCAAGCTCGACTGGCTACCCGACTGGATCGCCATCATCGGCAGCGGCTACATCGGTCTGGAGTTTTCAGACGTGTACACCGCGCTGGGCTGTGAAGTCACCATCATCGAAGCGCTGGATCAGCTGATGCCCACCTTCGACCCCGATATTGCCAAGATCGCCCAGCGGGTGCTGATTGCCCCCCGCGATATCGAAACCCGTGCCGGGGTGATTGCCCAGAAGGTGACGCCGGGATCGCCCGTGGTGATCGAGCTGGCCGATCGCGAGACCCGCGAGGTGGTCGAAACCCTGGAGGTTGACGCCTGTCTGGTGGCCACGGGCCGCATTCCGGCGACGAAAGATCTGGGCCTGGAGCGGGTCGGCGTGGAGGCCGATCGGCGCGGGTTCATTCCGGTGGACGACCACTTGCAGGTGCTGCGCAATGGCGAGCCGGTGCCCCACCTGTGGGCGATCGGCGACGCCACCGGCAAAATGATGCTGGCCCACGCGGCCTCAGCCCAGGGCATTCTCACCGTCGAGACCATCTGCGGTGAGCCTCGCACCGTCAACTACATGAGCATTCCGGCGGCGGCCTTCACCCACCCCGAAGTCAGCTTTGTGGGGCTGACCGAGCCCGCCGCCAAACTCATGGCCGAGGCCGAGGGCTTTATGATCGACACCGTGCGCACCTATTTTAAGGGCAACTCTAAGGCCCTGGCCGAGGGCGAGTCGGACGGGTTGGCTAAGGTAATTTACCGCAAAGACACGGGCGAAATTCTGGGAGCCCACATCATCGGTATGCACGCGGCGGATTTGATTCAGGAGGCGGCCAATGCGATCGCCAACGGCCAAACCGTTACCGACCTGTCGTTCTGCGTGCACACCCACCCCACCCTCTCGGAGGTGCTTGACGAGGCCTTTAAGCGAGCGGTGGTCGTCCCGGCGTAATTCCTGTGGGGTGAGCATTGCCACCTTCTCGCCCTGTCCTGATCCGGCCAATCCCGCTGCTGCGATCGCGTTATGCCCGGTCCTGATACTTTGCTCTTTACCCAGGGTTGATGGTGGGCACTGCCCACCCTACCCTCGGCCCCAATCCAAAATCGCCAATAGTTCGACAGGCTCACTACAAGTCCAAATCCAAAAACAATGAAGATTCGTCGCCGCCCTCCCAACCCCGCCGTTGCGGTCAAAAACTTGCAGTACCAAATCAAAGTCGACGACGCCGAGCCCAGGCACATTCTCGAAAAGATTGTCTGGCACAAAGAAACTGAGGTGGCCGCCCTGCGAGAACGTCTGCCCCTGGCCGACCTGCAGCGGCAGGTGCTCGATGCGCCGCCGCCGCGCGATTTTGTGGCCGCCCTGCGCGACGGGCGTACCGCCCCAGCCCTGATTGCCGAGGTTAAAAAAGCCTCGCCCAGCCAGGGGGTGATGCGAGCCGACTTTGACCCGGTGGCGATCGCCCAAACCTATGCCGCCCACGGAGCCAGCTGCCTCTCGGTACTGACCGACAAAGCCTTTTTTCAGGGCGACTTTGAGTACCTGGCCCAAATTCGCCAGGCGGTAGATTTGCCCCTGCTGTGCAAAGAGTTCATTATCTACCCCTACCAGATGTACCTGGCCCGCGCTAAGGGGGCCGACGCAGTGCTGCTGATTGCCGCCATCTTGACCGACCAGGATCTGACCTATTTTGTGCAGATTGCTAAGGCGCTGGGTATGGCCGTGCTGGTGGAGGTGCACACCCTTGAAGAGCTAGACCGAGTGCTGGCAGTGCCGGGGCTGGCGCTGATCGGCATCAACAATCGCGATCTCGAAACCTTTACGACCCGTTTAGAGACCACCGCCGAACTGATTGCGGCTCGGCGAAATGAGCTAACCGCCAGCGGCGCTGTTGTGGTCAGTGAGTCAGGCATTCACGTCCCGGCCGATTTGCAGGCGGTGACGGCGGCAGGGGCAACGGCGGTGCTGATCGGCGAATCGCTGATTCGGCAGCCCGATCCGGGGTTAGCCATTGACCAGCTTTATCAAAAAAACACCGTATAGATACTGAAGTCTTCAAGCACTTCCTGTTTAATCAATAGATCGCACCCTGGGGCACCGCAATGGCAAATTTAGGCAAACCGCTCCCGCTACCCTCCCACATTCACTACGAGCTGCTGCTGCGCCTGCTTGAGCAGCAGACGATGTCGGTGGCCTACCAAAATCCCCAGATTCGCATGCAGGTGCAGGAACTGATCATTGCCCTGCGCAAGGCCCTGTCGCAGCAGCGCCAGCTCGAAGAAACCTGCAAACAGGTCAAAATCGATATCGAATACCAGTGGTCGACCAATCAGCTGGGCGATCGCTTTCTGCCTGAGGATGTCGCCCCTAGAGCCGAAATTTAGTCGAACGGTAGCCCTGGCTACTTCCAGGGCCTTTTTTTCTCTGCAAGCTGTATATGTAGCGCTGGCCAGCCTGGTCAGGCCAGAGTCTGGTATTTCAGCTGAGGCTGGGGCACTGGCCGCCTGCGATCGCCACTCTGCACCTACCGCTCCTGTTGTGCTGCTAACCCAGCGGCAGTGGCTATAGGTTAAGCCTTAGGATGGGCCAGTACATCTCTACTGAGGTACTAGCCAGAGGGAACGACCTTGCTCTAAGGTTATGGCTTCCGGTAGGGCCGCGATCGCCCCACCTCCCCGATACGTTGTGAGGAAAGCCCATGAAACGACGCTGGTTTTTAGCATCCACTACCGCTGTGGCTCTGGCTACCGTAGGCTTGACCGCCGCTTGCGGAGGCGGCCAGCCCACCGGAGACGACGCAGCCGCCGGGGGCGATGAGGCGGGGGGCGGTGTTTTGACCATGGCGACCTCCGCCGACTACCCCCCCTACGAGTTTGTCGAAACCGCTGGCGGCACTGAAGAAATCGTCGGGTTTGATGTCGATATTGCCCGCCACATTGCCGAAGAGCTGGGCTACGAGCTAGAGATTACCAACATTGACTTTAACGGCCTGATTCCAGCCCTACAGGCGGGTCGGGCCGATTTTGTGATGGCGGGCATGACCCCCACCGAAGAGCGCAAGCAAAACGTCGATTTTTCTGAGATTTACTACGACGCCAAGCAGACGATCGTGTTTCCATCGGGGAGCAATATCACCTCGCCCGACGACCTGGCCGACAAAACTGTGGGCGTGCAGTTGGGCTCCATTCAAGAGAAACTGGGCCAGGAGTTGGCCGAAGCGACCCCCAGTATTGAACTGGCACCCCTCAACCGCATTAACGAGATTGTGCAGGAGCTGAAGTCGGGCCGCATCGATGCGGCCATTATTGAAGACACGGTGGCGGAAGGCTTTTTAGCCAATAACCCCGACTTAGAGGCGGTCGAGATTGCTGAGGAGGGGCCAGCGGGTTCGGCGATCGCATTCCCAAAAGACTCTGAGCTGGTTGACGACTTTAACCAGGTGCTAGCCGAGATGGAGTCGAGCGGCCTCATGGAAGAGCTGATCGTCAAGTGGTTTGGCGATGCGGCCGAGTAGTCAGCATCGATGAACCTAGCCCTATGAACCTAGACTTTGGCCAGATTCTCCCCTCCATGCGCTTCATCTTGGAGGGCATTGGAGTTACCCTCCGATTTACGATTCTGTCGGCGCTGCTGGGGTTTACCCTGGGCACGCTGCTGTCGCTGCTGAAGATCTCTAACATCAAGCCGCTGCGGTGGTTTGCGGAGTTCTACACCTCGATTTTTCGGGGTACGCCGCTGATTTTGCAGCTGGCGCTGGTGTACTTTGCCACCCCTCAGCTGATCGGCTACAAAATTTCGCCGATCGAGGCGGGGGTGTTTACCTTCTCGCTCAACTCGGCGGCCTACAGCTCGGAGACGATTCGGGCGGGCATTATGGCGGTGGATAAGGGGCAGCGGGAGGCCTCGATGTCGCTGGGGGTGGCCTACCGACCCATGATGCTCGACATTATTCTGCCTCAGGCGTTTAAAAACATTCTGCCCGCTTTGGTGAATGAAACCATTGCGCTACTCAAAGACTCGGCGCTGGTGTCTACCATCGGAGTGCTAGACCTGATGCGACGGGCTCAGGTAGTGGCGGGGCAAACCTTTCTCTACTTTGAGCCGCTGATCGTGGTGGGGGTGGTTTACTACGTCATGGTGATGGGGCTGACCCAGGCGGCCCAGGTTCTTGAGCGGAGGATGCGCCGCAGTGATTAGAATCGAGCATTTAGTCAAATCGTTTGGGCCGCTAGAGGTGCTAAAGGACATCTCGACTCAGGTCAATACCGGCGAAGTGGTGGCCATTATCGGCCCCTCGGGGTCGGGCAAATCGACCCTGCTGCGCTGCATTAACCTGCTGGAGGTGCCCACCGCCGGGCACATCTTTGTAGACGATATCGACATTACCTCGCCCAAGTGCGACATTCTCAAAGTGCGCCAGAACGTGGGCATGGTGTTTCAGCACTTCAACCTGTTTCCGCACAAAACGGTGATGGGCAACCTGACCTACGCGCCCATGAAGGTGAAGGGGCTCTCTAAGGCCGACGCCAGCAAAATTGCCTTCGATTTGCTGGAAAAGATTGGCCTCTCTGAGAAGGCTAACCAGTACCCCTCGCGGCTGTCGGGCGGTCAAAAGCAGCGGGTGGCGATCGCCCGCGCTCTGGCCATGCAGCCCGCCGTGATGCTGTTTGACGAACCGACTAGCGCCCTCGACCCTGAAATGGTGAAGGAGGTGCTGGAGGTGATGAAGGCGCTGGTTGAAACGGGCATTACCATGTGCATTGTCACCCACGAAATGGGCTTTGCCCGCGAGGTGGCCGATCGCGTGCTGTTTCTCGACGGCGGCTACCTAGTGGAAGACGCGCCGCCCGACATCTTCTTTAGCAGCCCCAAGAGCGATCGCGCTCAGCAGTTTTTGGAAAAGGTTTTGTAAGTCTGACCAGCTTTAGCGCGAGGTTGAAGCAATTCGTCTAAGCTAGGCAGAGACTATAGCTGAGGCAACCCCTATGTCTGTGCTGACAGCGCCGCCTGCGTGGAAAATTCGCGATCGCACCTTGAACTGGGGCAGCCGCACCTACCTGATGGGGGTGCTGAATGTGACGCCCGACAGCTTTAGCGACGGCGGCCAGTTTGACACGCTAGAGCGGGCGGTGGCCCAGGCTCGCCACCTGGTGCACCACGGCACCGACATTCTCGATATTGGCGGTCAGTCAACCCGGCCAGGGGCGGGGTCGATCTCCCGCGAAGAAGAACTCAGCCGGGTGATTCCGGTGATCAACGCCATTCGGGCCGACGAGGACGACATTTTGGCCCAGGCCATTATCTCGGTGGATACGACCCGGTCGTCGGTGGCGCGGGCGGCCGTGCGAGCCGGGGCCGACATTGTGAACGACATCTCGGCTGGCACCTACGACAAGGGCATGCTCTCGACGGTGGCCGACCTGGGCGTGCCCATCGTGATCATGCACCTGCGCGGCACCCCCGCCACCATGCAAAACTACACCGACTATCACGATTTGATTGGCGAGATCTACGACTTTTTGCACCACCAGATCGAAGATGCGATCGCGGTCGGTGTCAAACCCAGCAAAATTGCCGTTGACCCCGGCCTGGGCTTTGCCAAAACCTATGCCCAAAACCTAGAGCTGCTGCGCCAGCTCAGCCGCTTTCGCGGTCTGGAGCGCCCGCTGCTGGTTGGCCCCTCCCGCAAGAGCTTTATCGGTCACATTCTCGACCAGCCCGACCCTCAAAAGCGGGTGTGGGGTACGGCTGCGACCTGCTGCGCGGCGATCGCAGGCGGAGCGGATATTCTGCGCGTCCACGATGGGGCCGAGATGCATGATGTGTGCCGGGTAGCGGATGCGATCTGGCGGGGGTAGACGGGTGGATGGGTGATGAGTGGATGGGTGAAGCCGTAGCGTGGGTCAGCCCCGCAGCCCCAGATCCGGCCCCCCACCGATTGCCAGACCCACGACCCCGAGGAACAGTGGATGGATAAGGTTTAATCATTGGGTTTGTTGGTACTGAGGAGGCCGAGGAGGGTGGTGGTGCCGGTGGTCCAGAGGACGATCGCGCTATTGAGCACTTTGGTTTGAGCCTCGTTGAGGGTGGGCTGGCTAGCCAGGTGTAGGGCCGCGCCGCCAGAGCCGAGGGTAAGCGATAGAACGGTGGCGAAAATTAGGTTGAAGGTGGGCGGGGTTTTAGCGGGTTTCATGGTGAACTCCGTGCTTTTGTTTAATGAATCCATAGTCTTCAAAAAACCGCTAAAGTTCAGTCCCTGCACGGTATTCGGTCACGCTGAGTTGAGGATGAGTTGAGGATGAGTTGCGTTACCCTTGGGTAAATCGTGGTCAAGCGAGATAAAACGGCATGGCAAGGCGATCGCTCACTGCAACTCCAAACGGCATTCAGCAGATCAATCGGGCGCTGACCGAACGGGGTTGGAGCCGAGACGACCTGATGAAGGAATGTAGCTGTAGTCGCCAGCCAGCAATCAAGTTTTGCTCTGGCAAAGCTGTCAGCAACAAGCTTTTTGTCACCTTTTGCAAAACTTTAGACTTAGATTGGGAAGACATCGCTGGGCAAAAATCTGCCTCTCTTCCTGACAAAGTCAAAGAACCCGAAACAGACATTGATGCCCTAGTGAAAACCGTTCGTGCCCAAGTGCATGATGACATCCAGGCCCGCTGCGGCACCATGCGCGTACTAGATATGGAGCAGCCCATTGGCCTGGACAACATCTATACCAATGTCAATATTCTCGAAAAACTCACCGGCAACCAGCGGCTAGATCCAGATCGATTTCTTAAGGACTTTAAAACTGACAATTTTGAACCAGATAACTTTAATCGCTTTTTGCTAGGTCGGGTGCGCCATCCAAAAATTCCTGGTTTGCAAGCGGTTGAAGAACATGGCCAACTGATGATTTTGGGTAAACCAGGGGCAGGCAAAACCACTTTTATGAAACGGCTGGCCATTCTTTGTAACCGGGGAAAATTTCAGCCCCATTGGGTACCTATATTTGTAACGCTAAAGGACTACGCTGAAGCTCCGGTTAAGCCCACGCTACAGATTTATATGCAAACCCAGTGGCAATCCTGCGGTGTGAAAGAAGCTGATGCCCTTGCTACTATCCTGACCTCTGGAAAAGCGTTGGTGCTGTTAGATGGCTTGGATGAAGTTCAATCGACTGACCATGACCGAGTACTACAAGACATTAAGACATTTGTCAACCAGTTTAGAGACTGCCAGTGCGTAATCACCTGCCGAATTGCTGCACAAGAATACACTTTCGAGCAGTTTACTGAGGTAGAGGTGGCCGACTTTGACCAAAAGCAGATCGCAGATTTCGCAACCAAGTGGTTCTCGGCCAAGCACGATCCCCAAAAAGCTACAATCTTTATCCAGCGGTTGAAAGATAACGAACCTATTCAAGAACTGGCAACTAACCCGTTGCTGCTGACGCTGTTGTGTCTGATATTTGGTGAAGCGGCAGACTTTCCAGCGAACCGCGCCGAACTCTATAAAGAAGGACTGGATGTACTGCTGAAGAAGTGGGACGGCAAGCGCAATATTGAGCGCGATCAGGTCTACAAAAAACTCTCCCTCAAGCGCAAGGAAGACTTGCTGAGCCAGCTTGCCTTTGAAACCTTTGAGCGGGGCGATTATTTTTTCAGACAAGCTACCGCTGAGCAGCACATCATTTGCTACATTCGCAACCTGCCTGGAGCTAGCGACGATGATGAAGTTCTGCAATTAGATAGCGAAGCGGTGCTAAAATCCATCCAAGCTCAGCATGGGATACTAGTTGAACGGGCTAAGGGCATTTACTCCTTTTCCCATTTGACGTTTCAGGAATATTTTACTGCCCAATACATTATCAGTCCTACGGCGTCGCTAAACCAGGCACTGCAAAATCTGACAACCCACATTACCCAAAAACGCTACCGCGAGATCTTTTTGCTCACGGCGGGTATGCTGCCTGAAGCCAACACACTGCTGCTGCTGCTGAAGCGACAAATTGACCAGCTTATTGTGGATAGTTCTATAGAAGAACCTAAACTGCAAGCTGTTTTAGCTTGGGTACAGCAAAAAACCTCCGCTGTACAGGCTTCTTATAAAGCTACTGCTATTCGAGCCTTTTATTTTGGCCTTAATTTCGATCAAAAATTTGATCTTACACTCGCTCGCTCTATCGACCGCACTCTTAATATTGATCTTTCCCGTGTTCGAACTCTCGACTACGCCCTCGCTCTTGACTATACTCTGGTTAGCGCTCTCAACTCCAATCCAAATATTAGTGTGCTTGATCATGATCTTTATAGCATTCTTAAGCGAATTTATAATCTTAACAATGAATCAGTGAGTTTATCAATGAACGAAAGTAACTTCAAGCTAAATCTTGAAATCGAAAAACTAAGGAATGAATCTTTTATCTCATCTGATAAGCTTAGAAAAATCATGATTGAGTACCGCAATATTGGCTACAACTGGCAACTTACTAAAACTCAAAAAGGGAAGCTGCGCCAGTACTACGATGCCAACCAAGTCCTGGTCGATTGCCTCAACAGTGATTGTTATGTTGCTAAAGCTACCCGGCAATACATCGAAGATACCCTGTTGCTGCCCCTCAGCGAAATTGAAAAATACCCAGTCCCCGATGCGATAGCAAACCTATAACGACAAAAAACCAGGGTTCTTCAAGGCCCTGGGATTTGAAAAACCATCTATCATAACCAAAAGAGAAAAGTTATGCGTGGAATTCAATTTTTAGTCAATGAAGACGGCGAAAAAACAGCGGTTCTCCTTGATCTGCAAGAATGGGGCGATCTGTGGGAAGACTTTTACGATATTTTGGTTGCTCGCTCCCGGTCAGAAGAAGACACTGTAAGTTGGAGCGACTTGGAAGCTGAACTCGATCAGGAAAACGCAACCAATGGCGCAGTATGAGATTCAGTTCAAGGCATCTGCCGCCAAAGAGTTTCGCAAGCTCCCCCTGGAGATCAAGACTCGACTACAAAAGGCCATAAATGCGCTCAAGGTCGAACCAAGACCTACAGGTATGAAAAAGCTGGTCGGTGAAGACGACCTTCACCGTATTCGTGTAGGTGACTATCGAGTGATTTACGAAATTGACGATGATATACAGTCCGTTACGGTAATCCGAATCAGGCACCGTCGTGAGGCTTATCAATGAAAGCATTACTGGGCATAGCGTAATTTTAAAGAGGCTTTCCCAAACTGAATTTTATGAGTCTTAGCTTGTATGTGGATGCAAAGGTCACGGTGTAGCTACCATGAACCATGCCATAGATGCACCGATGGCGGTATCCGACACTTCATACGTCCCCGCAGAGGCGTAGAATACAGACGAATGTTGAGAGCGCAGAAGGTTAACTATGGGACGCTTTAGACCTCTTTTGGGAATTTTGCTGGCGATCGTGGCGACCTGCCTGGTGGCCTGTGGTGGCCCGTCAGCGAAAATACCCACCACCTACACCCCCGAGATTTTGCAGCAGGTAGAACTATATACCCCTGGTGTAGTCTCCCTGCGCGATCGCTTCCCCGAGCTAGAGGGCTACATTCAAAACCAGGACTGGGTCAACGTGCAGAGCTTTATCCACGGCCCGATGGGCGAACTGCGGGCGCGGATGAATCGTCTGGCAGCCACGCTGCTACAAAAGGATCAGCCCCAGGCCCAGTCGCTAGCCAAAGAGCTATACGTTCACCTGGAGCGGCTGGATGAAGCGGCTGCCAATGGGCAACAGGTAACGGCTGGCCAGGAGTATCGCAACGCTCTAGATGACTTCGACTCGTTCTTGAATCTGGTGCCGACGGTCTAAAGGGTTCAACCCGAGCGTGTCGAGTCATGTTTGAGACGCAACGCTCTCGAATGCGTGTTCCGGGCGCGATCTGCACACCTTTTCCTAGCATCCACCTTTGAAACGAATCGCTATCATTGGCTGCGGCGTGGTGGGGGCCGCGATCGCCTACGAGCTGAGCCTCTGCCCAGAGGTTCAGCTGACGGTTCTCGATCGCGCGGCTTCGGGCCAGGGTTCGACGGCTGCCGCCCTTGGCGTGGCGATGGCGGTGATTAGCCACAAGGTGAAAGGCCGCAACTGGCGACTGCGAGAGCAGAGCCTGCACCGCTATCAGACGTTAATTCCCGAGCTAGAAGCGCTGACGGGTCAACCGATTCAGCGCAATACCCAGGGCATTCTCAGCCTGTGCTTTGAGGCGGAGGAACTGCCCCGGTGGCGATCGCTCCAGCAGATTCGCCACGGCCAGGGATACCGGCTAGAGCTGTGGGAGCCGGAGCAGGTGCGCGATCGCAGCCCCCACCTCAGCACCGATGGAGTCGCCGCCGGTATCTTCTCGCCTGAAGATTTTCAGATTAACCCTAAGGATTTAACCCGAGCGCTGGTGGCTGGAGCCGTAGCAAACGGGGTTGAGTTTCACTTCGACCAGCCCGTGGTCGGGTTTGAGACTAATGAATCCGGTGAGGAAGGCGCTGTTTGTACCGCCGTTCACACGGCTTCTCAAACCATTGCCGCCGATGCGATCGTGATCTCGGCGGGCCTGGGCACCCTGCCGCTGACTCAAACCCTCGCTCAACCGACCGCCGTTGGTCCCGTGCTGGGTCAGGCCCTGCGAATTCACCTGAATTCCCCGCTGGGCAAGCCCGACTTTCAGCCCGTGGTCAACGGCCACGACATTCATCTGGTGCCTTTGGGCAACGGCGACTACTGGGTGGGGGCCACAGTTGAGTTTCCGCCCGAAACCTCTGTGGAAGAGGCGCTGGCGATGCGGCCTGAGGCCGAGCGGTTGGAGGAGGTGCGGGCGGGCGCGATCGCCTACTGTCCGGCCCTGGCCGCAGGCAAGGTTACCGATCGTTGGTTTGGCCTGCGGCCTCGGCCCCAAGGTCAGGCGGCTCCGGTGATTCAGCCCCTGACGGGCTACCGCAATATTTGGCTGGCCACCGGCCACTACCGCAACGGGGTTTTGCTGGCCCCGGCGACGGCGCTGGCGGTTCGGGATAAGTTAATGGGGGATGAGCGCGATCGCCACTAGAGCGCTTTGCCGTAGAGCGTTTTACACTAGCAGGGGTAATCTCTCCCCGGCGACCGATGACCCTGGCCTCTTCCACCACTGACTGGGATGCCCTGGCCCAAGCCTTTGGCCCTATCGAAACCATCCGCGACCCCAACCAGCGCGAAAAGCTTTCCAAGGATTACTACTACTTCAGCCCCATTCTGCAAGGGCAGCTGGGGCACCTGGTTGCCGATGTAGTCGTGCGCCCCACCAGCGAGGAAGAGGTGCTGGCGGTGGCGAAGGTGTGTGTGGAGGCCCGCGTGCCCGTCACTGTGCGGGGGGCGGGCACCGGCAACTACGGCCAGTGTATTCCGCTAGAGGGCGGCGTGGTGCTCGATTTGAGCAAGATGAACGCCGTGAAGCGAGTCGCGCCGGGGGTGGCCTGGGTGGAACCGGGGGCCAAGCTGGCGGCGATTGACAAAGTCACCCGCGAAACTGGTTGGGAACTGCGGATGTACCCATCGACCTATCGCACGGCGACCATTGGTGGGTTCATCGGCGGCGGCAGCGGTGGCATTGGCTCGATTACCTACGGGCAGCTGCGCGATCGCGGCAACCTCAATGCCGTGCGGGTCGTTACCTTTGAAGACAATCCCCGCGTGATTGAGCTGCGGGGCGATGAGGTTCAGAAAGTCAACCACGCCTACGGCACCAACGGCATTATCACCGAGCTAGAAATTCCCCTCGGCCCCGCCTACCCCTGGGCGGAGCTGATTGTGACCTTTGCTGACTTTATGACCGCCGCCCGCTTTGGGCAGGCCCTGGGCGACGCCGACGGGCTGATCAAAAAGCTGATCAGCATTCATGCCTGGCCGATCCCCAGCTATTTTGCGTCGCTGAAACCCTACCTGCCCGAGGGCCAGGCCGCCGCCCTGCTGATGGTGGCTGAGCCTTCTTTAGAATTGTTTGGTGAGCTGGTGAAGGAGTTTGGCGGCACCATCACTTACAACAAATCAGCCCAGGAGGCCAGCAAAGGTGCGCCCCTGGCCGAGTTTACCTGGAACCACACTACTCTCCATGCCCGCAGCGTAGATCCATCGCTCACCTACCTGCAAACCCTGTTCCCCTACGACCCCAAGCTGGAGCGGGTGCAGCACTTCTACGAGCACTTTGGCGACGAGGTAATCATGCACCTGGAGTACCTGCGCATGGGCGGCAACACGATTCCGGCGGCGCTGCAAATTGTGCGCTACTCGACCCCCGAGCGGCTGGGCGAAATCATTCGTTACCACGAAGCCAATGGCGCACTGATCGCCAACCCCCACACCCACCTGCTCGAAGACGGCGGCATGAAAAAGGTGGACGCGGTGCAGGTGGCATTCAAAGCGGAGGTAGACCCCCACGGGCTGCTCAACCCCGGCAAAATGCGCGGCTGGCTAGAGCGAATGGAAGCCCTATCGATATCGAGCTAGAGACTATCGTGGCCATTGAACGTCCGTTTACTGATGAAGACCGCGTTGAATCGCTAAAGGGGGCAATTCTCGCCGGAACTGCCGCTGGGGTAGTAGCGGCTTCACTGCTGTTGGCCCATCGCGTGCCATCCCTGGGGTGGGGAGCCGCTTTAGCGTCAGTCGCTTCAGGCCTGAGCGGCAGCACGTTTTGGGTCAGCGCGGCGATCGCGGGCCTCTCTGGCGGCCTGTTTGGCATCACCTATCGCTACGCCGTGCGCCAGGACGAGAATTCTCAGCTCAAGGCGGGGGTGGTGCTGGCCTTTAGCCTGGTGCGGGGGCTGGCCCTGGTGAATGTGGCGGCGGCGATCAGCCTGCGGGGCTGGCCCTTTACGGTGGCGATCGCCGAAAGTCTGCTCATCTTCACCGCTGCCGCCGTCGTGCTGGAGACCGCTCAGCGCCAGGGCTGGGTCAAATCCGTCAAGTAGTTGCAGTTTCAAGGCTCTGTCCCCAGAATCTGCTGGGCCAGCACTAGAGCCTGGGGACGGCTCAGCTTACCCTGGGGCGTTCTGGGCAGAGTGCCAACGAGAATCCATCGCTTGGGCCGTTTGTAGGCCGCCACCAGCGGATTCAGCAACTCTGGCAGATCTTGCAGTCGCGCCGGAGAGGCCATCACCACCAGGGCGCAAAGCTGCTGACCCCAGCGATCGCAGGGCAGCCCCACTACGCAAACATCCCTCACGCCATCAACGGTCAGCAGCGCCGCCTCAACGTCTTCAGGAAAGATATTCTCGCCACCCGTGATGATCTTGGTGCTGCTGCGCCCGACGATGTGCAGATATCCCAAATTGTCGAAATAGCCAATGTCATCGGTAGCAAATGGCTTCACCCCCGTAGGGTGGGCACTGCCCACCACCATTTCGCTGCCGCCGCCCAAATACCCCTGAGCTAGAGAACTGGCTCGAATCACCACCTGCCCCGGCTGCTCCGGTGACTGAGGCTGTCCCTGGTCGCTAAGAATTGTGATGCTGGCATGGGGCAGCGATCTGCCGCTGCTGCGGTGCCCAGCCAAAAATTCCTCTGGCAGCAGGGTGGCGACCTGGGCAGCGGTCTCGGTCATGCCGTAGGTGAGGGCAACCGGAATTTGGGCCGTCTGGGCACCGTCGAGCAGCGATCGCCCCGCAGGCGCACCCCCCAGCAGCACCGCCCGAAAACTCCGCAACCAGAGAATAAATTCATCTCCCAGGCCCAGCAAATCCTGAAGCTGCGTCGGCACCAGCGAGAGAAACCCGCCGCCTGGCAGGGGCAACCGTACCCCCGCCTTAAGATCCCTGTAGGGTTGCAGCACCAGGGATCCCCCCGACGCCAGTACCCGCAGCACCTGCATGAGCCCGCTGACATGAAACAGCGGCAGCACGCAGTAAGCATTGACCTGATCAACCTCAAAATGAGCGCAAAAGCCTTCTACTGAGGTCAACAGGGTCTTCCAGGTGTGTACCGCAAACTTAATTTGCCCCGATGAGCCACCTGTCGGAATTAGAATTTGCCCTGGTGCTGTGCCGAACGTCTGGCAGGGATAGGCTCTTAGCCCCGGCGCAAGCGGTGCATTCCAGTCAGGAGCTACCAACTCTGTGACCTGCTGCCGCTCCTGCTGACCCCAGCGAGGATTTGCCAAAACGACAACGCAGCTTTCTGACCAGGCGGCAAGGCAGGCGGCTAAGAATTGCAGCGGGTCAGCCTCGGCAATCAAAACGCCAGCGCCAGAAAAGGACTCGTGATAGGCCGCAAAAACGGGCGTTAGGTGTTCTAACCGATGCCAGAAGCCCTTGCTACTAGGACCAATCAGCCAGTCGTCGCCCCAGCGATCGCGCAACACCTCCTTCAGTGTCGGTTTTATTGGAGTCTGTCCCATAGCTCAGCGGGGGTAAGGGTGTCCCAATCGTCGGTAAACCAGCCCTGGGTGCCAAAGCCCAGCGCCGCAGAGCATGCCGAGGAACAGCGCGATGCGACGGCTAGGGCCGCCCGTCGCCCCACCCCGGTTTCAAAGGCAGAGGAAAACACCAGCCGGGGCCGATAGGTCTGGCAGAAGGCTTGCAGCCGCTGGGGCGAACCCGCGATCGCAGGCTTGACCACAACTACCCCCCGCCAGCCCTGAGCCCGGCATTTTTCTAGCTGAGCCAAGGTAGCGACCGACTCATCCAGGGCGATCGCGGTTTGATAACGCCTGCCCAAATCCTGCATCGCCAGTAGTTGATCAGACGGCAGCGGCTGCTCCAGGTGTTCGATCGCAGCTGTTTGAGGGTCTGTATTGATGCGATCGCAGGCCATTAGCCATTGCTCGGCCTGGGCTAGACTCAGCCCCCCATTGGCATCCAGCCGCAGGTGAGCGTCGGGGGGAAGGGCTTTCACCAACTGATCTAACCAGCGAATTTCGTCAGCGATCGCCTGCACAGCGATCTTCCACTTTAATGTGCGGTGCCCCTGGGCTAACCGCTGAGAGGCCAAATCCAACGCTGCTTCACCAGCGGGCAGCAGGCCGCAGACATCTACAATCGCCGGTTCTTTTCCCGTTAGACACCCCGCCTCAGCTAGCTCAGCCAGCGCGCACCCCAGCCCAAACTGAGTCGCCGACAGCCGCTCAGGTATAGTCTCGCCCCGCCACTCCCCGTTCTGAGCTATGCAAAACTGCAGCGCCTCCTCCAGCGACTCGCTACCAAACCAGGGAATAGGGGCAATCTCGCCGTAGCTTACCCGGCCAAGACTGTCCCGCAGCCGCACCAGCAGCCCCTCTCGCCAACTCCACAGCCCATGAGCGGTCTGCAAAGGCGACACAAACCGCCGCTGGTAGGGCCGAACCCCTAGCTCAATCCCCATCACCCTGCGCTAAAGATCAAGGATTTCATCAGCAGTCCAAGAGCCCTAGCCAAAATCGCCAATAGTTCGACCAGCTCACTACAAGTCCAAAATCCAAAATTGGCTACCTCCAGGCCCACATCAAACACCCACCCATGTGCTCAGCCAAAAGCCCAGGCTCAACAGCACCCCGCTCCAAAAGTGAAAGCCAATGGCAAAAAACTTGGCGTTAAAAACCCTCGCAGGCTGATCGTGAAAGCGGGTGACGTGGCGGCTCAGTCGCCAGGCCGAAGACAGACTGGCAAAGACCAGTGCCGTCCAGAGGGGAAAGACCCCGGTAATTAAGGCCAGCATGGCGATTGCAAACACCACCCCGCAGGTCCAGGGAATCAGCGCTGCCCCCCGCTTGGTGCCCAGGCGCACGATGGGCGATCGCTTGCCCGCCGCCAGGTCATCTTCTACCTGGTGAAAGTGGGAGCAAAACAGCACCAGCGTTGTGGTCAGCCCCACGATGATCCCCGCCAGCTGACTGGCCCACGACCAACCCTGGGTTTGACTGTAGTAGGCCGCCCCCATCGCCAGCGGGCCAAAGCTAAAAAAGCACAGCACCTCACCCAACCCCTGGTAGCCCAGGCGAAAGGGTGGCCCCTGGTAGAGGTAGCCCAGACCGCAGCAGAGCAGAATCAGCACCAGCACGGTGGGGTCTTGCTGAATCAGGGCGATCGCCAAAATTCCCGCAATGCCCAGCCCCAAACAAAGATTAGCCAGCGTAAACACCAGCCGCCGATTGCGGGTCAGATTGACAACAGAATGCGCTTTGTTAACATCAATGCCGGTGTCTGAGTCAAACACATCATTACTGAGGTTTTCCCAGGCCAAAATAAGCACCGCCGCCAGCATAAACAGCGCAAAAATACCGCTGTTGAACTGGCCTGTTTCGGCGTAAGCGATCGCGCTACCCACCACCATTGGCATAATGGCAACGCTATACATAGGGGGCTTTATAGCTGCCAGCCAGAGCTTACGGGCAGCGGGGTCTATCGATTGAGTGGTCATGGCACTGCAATTACTCCAGGCCTAGCATATCGCCTAGCCGGACGATGATTGCGACCAATTTTTACGCCTAAATTTGGTCGCATCGCTACAAATACGTAGACACAAGTCTAAAAAGTTACGTGATTTTCCATAGCGAATTATTAATAAAGCTTGTGCATATTAAAGCCACGGACATCTGCCGCGCTGAGCAGGGTCTAGTGCATCTACCCTAAGGAAACTCTCGCTATGTCTAGCCGCGGATTAAATTTGTGTACCCTGTCCGGCAACGTGGCCGCCGACCCTGAAGTTCGCCATGTCGAGCGCAAGGCCGGGGGCAATACCCAGGTTGCTGAGCTGACCATCTACGTCGATCGCATTCCCAGCCGCAAAGACAACGACAGCTTTACCGTCAACATCAGCGTTTGGGAAGGCTCCCCCGCCTGGCGCAAGCTTACCCACATCAAGAAAGGCTCGCTGATTATTGCCAGCGGCGCGATCGACGCCTCTCCCTACATCAGCAAGGCTGACTCCCAGGCGCGGGCCGGGCTACAGCTCAAAGCCACCGATATCTTCCTGGACACATCGCCCAGGGTCGAAGAACCGAAGGCTGTGCAGGAGTTCTAGCAATTTCAACTATTCTGCTGAGTCCCGGCACGGGGTTGGGCCTCCTCTTCACAGGCTGCCCGGTGCCGAAGACAGCAGCAGAGCAAGTATCCACGGAGAGAGCGCCGTGGGTTGAGAGCGGGGATGCGGATTTTTCCGCATCCTTTTCTAATTTTTCAACGATTCAGTTCTTAACAGGTCCTGGGGTGAGCAACCGGAGGCCGAGCGGAACCGGAGGCTGAGCGGAGTCGAAGCCGAGCGGAGTCGAAGCCAAGGGTTGAATCCCCGAAGGCTGCACGAAAATCGGCATCACCTCACCTACGCGGAAAAGCCCTCGGTAGCTCGTTGCTTGCGGTAGCTGAGCAGCCAGCTCACCATCGTGGCTCGCCGCGTTAGCCGGGGAATGAGCTGATCGACGGTATAGCCTTTAAAGCCCAGTTCTTCCTTCAACAACTGCTTGTATTCCGGCGGAATCGATCGCGTCAGCTGCACCGTGGCCGGGCGACTTTCGATGAAGTTGGGCGGTTCGGGGTACTTCTCAGCCCAGGCAGCATCTACCGCTGAAATATCCCATCCAGTCGGGGTTTCCCGGTAGCCCAGGCCATCCCACACTAGCCGATTCACCGCATCATCCCCCAGTTCGTCGTTGAGAATGGCCCAGAGGTTATCGTCGGTTAACGGAGGCATGGCGAGTTATCCACCTGGCGAGCTGTCACTGAGTTGAGCTAACCCAGGCCCATTCTAAAGTTTGGCTGGGCAATTTTGAATACCTTTCTGCGTCTGGGATGTCTTTAGAACTGCGATCGCCAGCGCCTGTTATCTAGCCCTGACCCGCGTATCCAGTTCACTTTCCCGTCACACTGCGGCCGCAAAACACACCTAATCTTTAGAAACTATGGGGAGTGGAAACTGCGTTTTTGTCGATGGTCATGCTGTCAGCCTGGAGAACTCACTATGCGACGCCCTCACCGCCATAATCACTTGCTCGGCATCACCTTTACTCTTATCAAGTACTTCTTGCTGGGGCTAGCGGGCTGCACCATTGCTTACCTGGCCGCCCTGGTGCTTGATGTACCCGTGGTCGCTGGGGCGATCGCGTTTTTTCTAGAGCAGGTTTTGGCGCGATCGCTAGCGCTGCTGGGCTGCCTGTGGGCGATCGCGGTTATCAACGAGTCTGCCCGCTCGTAGCTATCTCTCAACATGGCGCTGGCTGAAACCCACCCTTTTCGCTAGGGTTAAGGAGTGTAAAGTAAGCCAGAGTCGTCTGAGAGGCAACGCCCGTGTCTACCGTTCTAGCCGCCCCCGCTGTCAAAACCTGGTCGTGGCAGGGGCTGTCCATTCGCTACCAGCAAGTCGGTACCACGGGTACTCCGGTGCTCTGTATTCACGGTTTTGGCGCGTCCAGCGATCACTGGCGCAAAAATTTGCCGGTCTACGGCGAGCAGTATCAGGCCTATGCGATCGACCTGCTGGGCTTTGGCCTCTCCGACAAGCCCGCCCCCAACCGGCCCCTGCCCTACACCTTCGAGACCTGGGGCCAGCAAATTCTCGACTTCTGCCGCGAGGTCGTTGGTCAGCCTGCCTACCTGGTGGCCAACTCCATTGGCTGCATTGTTGCCCTACAGGCCGCCGTAGACGGCTCTGAGTGGGTCAAGGGTGTGGTCATGCTCAACTGCTCCATTCGGCTGCTGCACGAGCGTCGCCGCCGCGAGATTCCCTGGCACCAGCGCCTCAGCACCCCGATCGTGCAAAATCTGCTGGGCTACGCGCCAGTGGGCCGCTTTTTCTTCTCCCGCATTGCCCAGCGCCAGGTGATTCGCAACCTGCTGGGCCAGGCCTACTGTCGCCCCGAAGCCATTACCGACGAGCTGGTCGAAGCTATCCTAGCCCCCGCGCTCACCACCGGGGCCGCCGACGTATTTCTGGCCTTTGTGCGCTACTCCCAGGGGCCGCTACCCGAAGATTTGTTGCCCCAGGTCCATTGCCCAGTGTGGATTATCTGGGGGCAGGATGACCCCTGGGAACCGGTGGCTCTGGGTCGCACCCTGGCTGACTTTCCGGCGGTGAAAGCGATGGAAGAACTGGCGGGCGTGGGCCACTGCCCTCAAGATGAAGCCCCAGAGCTGGTCAATCCGCTAGTGCTGGGGTGGTTGGCTGAGGCTGAGGCTGCTTGAGCTGCTGCGATCGCGCAATTAAAGCTGCTGGCTCTGCGCCAGTTGTCTTCACCATTGACCAGCAGGGTCGCTGATTTGCCGGTGGCGTGGCGATCGCGCTTTCTGCTGCCGCAGGCCTCAACCCCACAACAGGGGGTTCACGCAGGAGCAAACGGTGTTTGCCCAGCCACTGGAGTGTGCCAAGGCGGATTCGGTATCAGAGATCGGGCGATCGCTTCTAGCGCCCCACCTAACCCCTCGCCTCAGCTCGCTCTCAGCGCTCTCAGCCGTCCCTCATTTCTAAAGTGTCTCTAAAGGTTGCCATCAAACTCTGCCGACCTTCTTACCATAAAGACAGATTACAAACGCAACCCACAGACGCAACCTAAGAACTGTCGCCCTCTGGCCGCCGCTACCCTGACCCCAACAAAGGACCCCTACGATGGCCGACTACCAACCCGCCGATTCTGGCTTTGCCCTCGATCGCGACTGCAAAACCCTTTCTCGCCACGTCCTCGAACAGCTGCACAGCTTTGGCCCCGAGGCCCAGGACCTCAGCGCCCTGATGAACCGCATTGCCCTGGCCGGCAAGCTAATTGCCCGCCACCTCAGCCGCGCCGGGCTGATGGAGTCGGCCCTGGGCTTTACCGGCGAAACCAACGTCCAGGGTGAAGCCGTCAAGAAAATGGACATCTACGCCAACGATGTTTTCATCTCCGTATTCAAGCAGAGCGGTCTGGTCTGCCGCCTGGCTTCAGAAGAGATGGACAAACCCTACTATATCCCTGAAAACTGCCCCATTGGGCGCTATACCCTGCTTTACGACCCCATTGACGGCTCCTCCAACGTTGACATCAACCTCAACGTGGGCTCGATCTTCTCTATTCGGCGACAGCAGGGCGATGACCTCGACCATACCGGCGCAGACCTGCTTCAGGACGGCCATCAGCAGCTAGCGGCAGGCTACATTCTCTACGGCCCCAGCACGGTGCTTGTATACTCCATTGGTCGCGGCGTTCACGCCTTTGTGCTCGACCCCAGCCTGGGCGAGTTTATTCTGGCTACCGAAGACATTCGGGTGCCAGCCCACGGCCCTACCTACAGCGTTAACGAGGGCAACTTCTGGCAGTGGGAAGATGCCATTCGCGATTTTACCCGCTACGTCCATCGCCACGACGGCTACTCGGCCCGCTACACCGGAGCGCTGGTGGCCGACTTTCACCGCATTTTGACCCAGGGCGGCGTGTTTCTCTACCCTGGCACAACTAAAAAGCCCGAGGGCAAACTGCGGCTGCTCTACGAAACGGCACCTCTAGCCTTTTTAATTGAGCAGGCGGGCGGACGGGCCAGCACCGGCCACGAAGACATCATGGATGTGATGCCCGGCGAGATTCACCAGCGCACTCCCTTTATTGTCGGCAGCACCGACGATGTCGCCCTGGTCGAGTCGTTCATTCAAGACCACAGCCGCCGCCAAAGCACGCTGCTGAGCACTTAGATCCAGTGGTGATCTGTTAAACCTGGCTTAAGCTTTTTGCTCCAAGCTTGAAACGTAATCAAATTTACTGTCGATCGCCTGACTCGTTACTTTCAATACCCTTTTAGGATTGGTTAGTTAAGACGGTCTGTAGTCTGACTAGATTTGTAAAATCTGCTGTCAATATGGATGGCGGTTTCTGTTACCTGTTTTCTATTCCCTGTAAAGAGTCATGGCGCGGCTTAAGGTGCCCTAGCGGTGCTCCGTAACTCAAGCTCAGCGTTTGGTTTTAGCTCTTAACCCCCTGCCTTTTACCCCGCACGCTTATGGTTTCCCTGCTCGAAAATCCCCTGCGCGTCGGTCTTCAACAAGACCGCATTCCTGAGCCGCAGATTCTAGTTATTTTTGGGGCCTCAGGCGACCTTACCCAGCGCAAAATTGTGCCTGCCATTTATCAGATGCGGCGCGAGCGACGGCTGCCCCCCGAGCTGACTATTGTGGGTGTGGCCCGGCGCGAGTGGAGCCACGAGTTCTTTCGCGAGCATCTGCGGGAGGGGGTAGAAGAGTTTGGCAATGGGCTGGGCTTCGAGGCCATCTGGCAAGACTTTGCCCGTGGCCTGTTCTACTGCCCTGGCGACATTGATAACCCTGACTTTTATCAGTCGCTGAAGGCCTTTTTGGCCGAGCTTGACCAAACGCGGGGCACCCAGGGCAACCGGGTGTTTTACCTGTCGGTCGCGCCGCGCTTTTTTGGCGAAGCCACCCAGCAGCTAGGGGCAGCGGGCATGCTCGCAGACCCCGACAAGCAGCGGCTGATTATTGAAAAGCCCTTTGGCAAAGATCTTTCCTCGGCGCGAGTGCTGAACCGAGTGGTGCAGGATGTCTGCAAGGAGCGGCAGATCTACCGCATCGACCATTATCTGGGTAAAGAAACGGTTCAGAACCTGATGGTGTTTCGGTTTGCCAACGCCATCTTTGAGCCCCTGTGGAATCGGCAGTTTGTCGACCACGTGCAGATTACCGTAGCCGAAACCGTGGGCCTGGAGGGCCGCGCGGGCTATTACGAGACTGCTGGGGCGCTGCGCGACATGGTGCAAAACCATCTGATGCAGCTGTTTTGCCTCACGGCAATGGAGGCCCCCAACTCCCTCGATGCCGACAGCATTCGCAACGAAAAGACCAAGGTACTCCAGGCCACTCGCCTCAGCGACATTGACGACATTAGCCAGGCGGCGGTGCGCGGGCAGTATTCGGGCGGCTGGATGAAGGGCCAGTCGGTACCGGGCTACCGCGAAGAGGAAGGAGCCAACCCCGAATCGACGGTGCAGACCTTTAGCGCCATCAAGCTTGAGATCGACAACTGGCGCTGGAAGGGGGTGCCCTTCTACATGCGCACCGGCAAGCGCATGCCCAAGAAGGTGAGCGAGATTTCGATTCACTTTAAAGAGGTGCCCCACCTGATGTTTCAGTCGGCGGCGCAGCAGATGAACCACAACGTGCTGGCCCTGCGGATTCAGCCTGACGAGGGCATTTCGATGCGCTTTGAGGTGAAAACGCCGGGTAACTCGCTCAGGACGCGATCGGTCGATATGGACTTTCGCTACGATGCGGCCTTTGGCCAGGCCAACACCGATGCCTACGCCCGTTTAATCGTTGACTGCATGCTGGCTGACCAAACCCTGTTTACCCGCGGGGACGAGGTTGAGGCCTCGTGGCGGCTGCTAACGCCTCTGCTTGAAGCCTGGGATGCCCCAGCCGATCCTAAGGCGATTCCGATGTACGAGGCGGGTACCTGGGGGCCGGTCGAGGCCGAGTTTTTGCTGAATAAAGACGGGCGGCGCTGGCGACGGCTGTAGATTTTTCAGATTGCGATCGCCCCAGCCGAGCCTCATGTCTCAAGTCTTAATCCCCTAATTTCACCTCACCATGATTACTACGCCTATCGTTGCCCTACAAAAGCCCAAGGATATCTCCCTCGATGAGATTGAGTCAGAGCTACACAGCATCTGGCGTCAGCAAGATTCGGGGTCGACGGCCCCCACGGCCACTCGCGCCACCACCTTCACCATGGTGATTTACGAGCCAGAGGAAGTGCAGCAGATTTTGGCTGCCCTGGGCTTCTACAGCGGCTTTATTGACAGCAACCATGGAGCCCAGACCCGCGAGGCCATTCGTCAGGCTCAAATTGCCTACGATCTGCGCGTCACGGGCCGCGTAGACCCGCCTACTCTGGCTCGTCTACGCCAGGAATACGCTCAGCTTTCTGAAGACCAAAAGCTTTACCCCAACCTAGACCAGCGCGGGTTTAGCCTCAGTGAGTCGATTTCGGCCCACAACCCGTGCCGCATTATCAGCCTTTGCCCCACCTTTGGCGAAGACACTGGCGTAAAGGCCCAGGTTTCGGTGTACTGCCCGGTGCAGAAAAAAGGGTCGGGTAACCTGGTGTGCTGTGAATACATCAATTTGCGGGGGACCAAGGCTGCCCTGGGGCGGGTTAGCGATTTGATTGCCTCGTTGACTCTGCCTGAGCTGCCTAAGTTTGTCTGGTGGAAGGCAACCCCAAGCCCTGAACAGCTCATTTTCCAAAATTTGGCTAAATCGAGCAACTGCATCATTGTAGATTCCAGCTACTTTAGCGATGCTGAGGCCGAGCTGCAAAAAATGCAGGATTTAATTGAGTCAGGCACCTACATTGCCGACCTCAACTGGCACCGTCTAGCCCCCTGGCAAGAGCTGACCGCCGCTGCCTTTGACCCCCCGGAGCGGCGCGAATCGCTGCTGGACGTAGACCGCATTAGCATTGACTACGAGCAGGGCAATGCCGCCCAGGCCCTGCTGTATTTGGGCTGGTTTGCCAGCCGTCTGGGATGGGAACCTGTCGATTACGTAGAAGAAGGGGGTATTTATAACATCAAGAAAATCCACTTTAAGGGCCCCAATGGCTTGGCCATTGAATCGGAGATAGCCGGTATTCCGGTGGCTGACCTGGGTGAGGTGGTTGGCGACCTGACCGGGCTACGGGTGCTCTCCACCGACAAGAATGCCAACTGCTGCACTATTCTCTGTTCTGAAACGACTGGATGCATGCGCATGGAAGCCGGAGGCGGAGCCCAGGCCTGCCAGGTGGAGCAGGTGACGGCTTTGTCTGACCAAAAGGCCGACTTTATGCTCGGGCAGCAGCTGCAGCGCTGGGGCGAAGACATTCTCTACGAAGAGAGCCTGGCCATGGTCGCCAAGATTATGAACCTGCTTTAGGCATCTGGACTGGTTAATGCCGCTAGAGAAACCTCCGGTACCTCTGGGCGCACGCCATGCGCCCCTACGGTTTGGCCTTTCGGTAATCCGGGTTATGTGAGTCGGATTTTGTGTCAGGCGATCGCCCAATCCCAGCCGCAAACAAAAAACGGCGTTGCACTTTAGGGCAGCGGCTCGCTAAATCCCTTACAGTGGCAAACAGTCCTCCGAGAAATGCTGTGAATGGTGCCTTCAACGACGGCCACAGAGACCCTTACCGCTGGTTCGATTCAGCTACAGCTGCTGCCTGAGCGGGCGGTCTACATCGACGCGCTCAGGGCGCTGCTGGTGTCAGACGTACACCTGGGCAAGGCGGAGACATTTCAGCACTACGGGCTGCCGGTGTCGAGTCAGATTAACCAGGCTACGCTGCAGCGGCTAGAGGGGCTGTGTACTCAATACCAGCCCGAGCATCTCTGGATCTTGGGCGATCTGTTCCACGGGCGTGACGGTATGGCCGATGAGGTGATCGATGCCTGGCTGAAGTTTTTGCACCGGACCCAGGTGGTTGCCCACCTCATTCTCGGCAACCACGATCGCCGTCTGCAAGACATCCTCAGCCAGCTGTCGGTGGAGTGCTTCGTTGAAGCCGTGGATGTGGAGGGCATTTTACTCAGCCACGAGCCTGAGGTAAGGGAAAATAGCCTGAATATTTGCGGCCACATTCACCCCTGTCTGCGGCTAAACATGGGCTGCGATCGCCTGCGATTGCCCTGTTTTCACTGGCAGTCTCCGCAGCATCGTCTGACGCTACCTGCGTTTGGCGAGTTTACGGGCGGCTATGAAATTGCCCTGGCGCGGGGAGAGGTCGCCTACGTGGTTGCAGAGGGGGCTGTGGTGGGGTTTGGGAAGTAGGTGAGTAGGCGGGTGGATGGGGGTGACGGTCCCTGAGCGGAGTCGAAGGGGGGTAGCGTGGGAGGATGGGGGTGAGGGGGGTCGGTGTGACAATCTAAAATCTCCACTTCAAAATGCAGAGTCCCCCGATACCGAGCGTTATGCTAGATCTCTGAATTTTGGGGAGATCGTCATGGTACGGGGCAACGGATGGATGGCACTGGCGCTGTGCGGCGTGCTGAGTCTGACTGCGATCGGCTGTAGAGACCGCAACGATTCGGTGGTGGAGGTTCCCCCCGTCACTGATGAGCAGCCAGCGGGCGATGCGACTGAACCGACTCCTGAGTCGCCATCTGATACAGCATCGACCCCTGCCCCAGCGCCAAACCCGCCCGAGCCGGGGGTTGGTGGCACCGGGGAAGCCGTAAACCCGCCCCAGGCGGCGCAGCTGATTGCGGCCCAGCCCGAGGCCCAGATCAATTTGCGATCGCAGCCCACCACCAACTCCGACGCCAGGGGCTATGGTCTGGTGGGCGACCCGGTGCAGCTGCTGCGATCGGCCCAGGCCAGCGACGGCACCTGGTACTTCGTCAAGTTTGAAAAATCGGGAGCCGAAGGCTGGATTCGCGGCGACTTTATCAACACCGAAGGGCGAGCCACGCCGCTGTCGCAGCGGGCTGACACCAGCAGCACCTGCGAAGGCCTGATGGAAGGCATGACCGTCACCGCCTTCTACGACGGCAACGGCTTTCACCTGGTGCGGTTTGTAAATATGGAAACCAACAACACCTTCGACGCTGCGCTCAGTCGCCAGGGCAGCAGCAACCAGGGGCAGCCGCTCTACCAGGGCAGCACCAGCCCGCCCACCAGCGATCGCAGCTATCCGGTAACGCTGGTCGATCTGTCTGGGGGCACCCCGCGCAGCGGCTCGCAAGTGAACCTGAGCTACGCCGGTATTGAGGGTAGCGCCACCTGTGAATAGGTATCAGTTGCCGACCTCTACAGCGGTGGTGCACGAGTGGCTGGTCAGCCGCGCCGGGTCAGAAAAGGTGGTTGAGCAGCTGCTGCGGGTGTGCCCCCAGGCCGACGTGTTTAGCCTGGTCGAGTTTCTACAACCCGAGGCGGTTTCGCTGATTCCTCCCGGCACAAGGGTGCAGACTTCTTTTGTGCAAAACCTGCCCTGGGCGCGGCGGCATTTTCGCCAATACCTGCCGCTGATGCCCCTGGCGATCGAGCAGTTTGACCTCTCCCCCTACGACCTGGTGATCTCCAGCAACCACGCCGTGGCCAAGGGGGTGCTGACCCGGCCCCACCAGCTGCATGTCAGCTATGTGCACACCCCCATTCGCTACGCCTGGGACTTGCAGCAGCAGTATCTTCAGCAGGCGGGCCTGACCAGCGGGGCCAAAAGCGCCCTGACCCGAATGATCTTGCACTACCTGCGGCTGTGGGATTTAGCCGCCGCCCACCGGGTTGACTGTTTTGTGGCCAATTCTCGCTACGTCGCCCGCCGAATTTGGAAAACCTACCGTCGCCCGGCCACGGTGATCTATCCGCCAGTGGCGATCGATCGCTTTCGCTGGCAGCAGCCCCGCGAAGACTTTTACCTGACGGTGTCGCGCTGCGTGCCCTACAAGCGAGTAGACCTGACCGTCGAAGCCTTTAACCGTTTGGGGCTGCCCCTGGTCGTAATCGGCGACGGCCCCGCCCTGGCCTCGCTGCAAAAAACAGCTCAGCAAAACATTACCTTTTTGCGGAACCCGCCCGACGCTGTGGTGTCTGATCATATGGAACGCTGTCGGGGGTTTGTGTTTCCAGCCGAGGAGGATTTTGGCATTACCGTGGTCGAGGCCCAGGCGGCGGGGGCACCTGTGATTGCCTATGGCAAAGGGGGCTGCGCCGAAACGGTGATCGATGGTAAAACCGGGGTGCTGTTTAAGCAGCAAACCGTTGATCATCTGGTGCAGGCGGTGCAGTACTTTGACGGGCACCGTCGCCAGTTTGAGGCCGAAACCATTCGTAATCAGGCCGAAACATTCTCAGAAGCTCGGTTTCAGCAGGAAATAGCCGCCTATTTGCTACAGAAGTGGCTGAAATTTGAGCAGGGCGATGAATTAGAGTAGTGTCGGTGTTGCAGGAGTATTGGGGAAATTTATGTTTCCTCTGGAGCGTACGGTTCAGCCCGTCATGGTGTCGCTGAGGATGTCAACCCGATCGCTGCCGATGGTTGGCCTGCTGGGTGCGTCTGATCTGCTGGCCTTATTTTTGGCCGGGGCCGCTGGTGTTTATCTGCGGTTGGCGCTGGGAGGGGAGTACTTGCCTATTTTATACGGGCAGCTGTGGCCCATTTTAGGCGTGTTTTTGCTGGCCTATGCGGCAGCGGGGCTCTACCCGGCGGTGGGGCTCAGCCCGGTCGATGAGCTGCGGCGCATTTGCCTGTCGACCAGCTTTACCTATCTGGTGCTGGGGGCGGGGCTATTTTTGACCGGCGAGAGCGAAACCTACTCGCGGGGCGTGTTTTTGCTCGCCTGGGCGCTGTCGCTGCTGCTGGTGCTGCTGGGGCGGCTGCTGGTGCGGCAGGTGTTTGCCCCCTACCCCTGGTGGGGCTATCAGGTGCTCATTTTGGGCGGCGGGCGCACGGGGGAGCTGGTGATTCAAACGCTAAAAAATCAGCCCAGCTTTGGCCTTAAGCCCGTGGCGGTGCTCGACGACGATCGCGATCGCAGCGATACCATCTGCGGCGTGCCGGTGGTGGGGCCGCTGTCGATCGCGCCTCGCCTGGCCCGCAAGCACGACATCCACTACGCCATTGTGGCCATGCCGGGGGTGCAGCGGGAAAAACTGCTGAGAATTTTAGAGCGCTATGGCCGCACCTTTCCGCACCTGATGATGATTCCCGATCTGTTTGGGGTGGCCAGCCTGTGGGTCAGCTCAAAGGACCTGGGGGGAGTTTTGGGTTTAGAAATTCGCCAGCAGCTGCTGCTGCCGGGGCCGCGTCTGATTAAAGCACTGCTCGATGTGAGCCTGACGCTGGTTATTGGCGTTGCGGTCTTGCCGCTGCTGATTTTAATTGCGGTGTTGGTTAAGCTCGATTCACCGGGGCCAATTTTCTACGGCCACCCGCGTCTGGGCCAAAATAACGTGCCGTTTATGGCCTGGAAGTTTCGCTCGATGGTGTCTAATGCCGACCAGGTGCTGGAGCGCTACTTTGAGGCCAATCCGGCCCTGCGATCGCAGTGGCAGCGCGATCACAAGCTCCGCTACGACCCTCGCATTACCCGCGTAGGGCGCTTTTTGCGGCGCACCAGCCTAGACGAACTGCCCCAGCTGTGGAATGTGCTGCGGGGAGACATGAGCCTGGTGGGGCCTCGACCCATCGTTAAAGAAGAAATCTTTCGCTACGCCGACAAATATCGCCTCTACACTAAGGTTCTGCCCGGCCTGACGGGGCTGTGGCAGGTGTCGGGTCGCAACGATGTCTCCTACGAGGAGCGGGTTAACCTCGACGCCTACTACGTCAGAAACTGGTCGGTGTGGCTAGACATTTATATTTTACTGAAAACAATTTGGGTGGTTCTGATTGGCGATGGAGCCTACTAAGGTTGAGGGATTTGGGGTTAGCAGTCTAGCTCTAGAGCGGCTGGTGCTGGCCAGTTTGGTGGTGCTGCCCTACGTTGTCTATGGGGCGATCGCCACGCTGGGCAGCTTTTTGATTGTCAGCCTGGGCCGCTGGCACCGACAGATTTGGCGGCTGCTGTATACCCAGGGCTGGGTGTGGCTGGCCCTTGGGCTCAGCGTTAGCGTTGCGCTATCGCAGGCCCCCGCCGAGTCGGCCCTCCAGGCGCTAAACTTTATTCCATTTTTTGTGCTTTACGCGGCGATCGCGATCGCCCTACCCACCTTCAGGCAGCCCCTCAAAACCCTGCACCGCTGGGGTATAACGCTGCTGGTGGCCACCATTCCGATCAATTTGGCGGCGGTGATCGAGGTCTACCTGCGATCGCCCACTGGCCTCAGCCGCTGGGGCAGCGCTCCCTGGCTGCAGTGGCTATATCTCAAGACCGACTACGGCGGTCGGGCCAGCACCGTATTTGGCCACCCCAATGCCTTCGCCAACTATATGGTGATTGTGTTTGGTCTGGGGCTGGGTCTTTGCGCCTACTATCTCAGCCGCCGCGAACTCAGGGCCAAGAGCCCCTGGGTCTGTGGCGCGACCGCCCTGGTGCTGGTGGGCATTTTTTGCTCCGGCTCCCGCAATGGGCTTTTGATCGCCGGGCTGCAGCTGCTGCTGTTTGGCGGGCTGCTGAAGCCTTACCGCTACATTCTCTGGGCCGGGCTGGGGGCGATCGCGCTCATGCTCGTCAGCGCCCTAATGTGGGGCGTGGGCGGGCGCTCGCTACCCGAGGCCTTTGCCACCGCTACGCTACGGGTTAGCGTCTGGCGTTTAGCCCTTGAAATGATTCCTCACCATCCCTGGTTTGGCAGCGGCCTGGGCACCTTTAAGCTGCTCTACGACCCGGCCGATTTTCCAGTGGCAGGCGATTTTTTACCCCACGCCCACAATCTCTGGCTCATGCTCGCCGCCGAAGCCGGACTGCCGGTTGCCCTTGGCTTTACCGGCTTAGTAGGGTGGGTCGTGGGGCGCAGCACCTACATGATGACCCGCACCCCACTCCCAGCCGATACCCTGGCTCTGCTCGGCGGCTACCTGGCTGGCTTTGGCGGCACTACAGCCTTCGCCTTCTTTGATTTAGCCTTTTACGATGGCCGCATCAACATTCTGGGCTGGCTGTTGTTGGGCAGCCTGCAGGCTGTTACCTACCTAATCCCAGAGTTAGTGGCCAACTCAGCCGGGTCTAAATCAGCTTAGTGACGCGCAGGCCAAAGTACAGCCCCAGGGCCGTGCCCACCATGACCGACAAAAACACCACATAGGCAACTACACCGCCCATAACGCTCTCTCCACAACAGCTACGACTCTCTATTGAACCACGGTGAGGAATCGGAGATCCAGGCTTCAGCACCGTCACGAAGGTTAAAACGTCTTTCCGGGCAGCAGGCAGTGGACCTACGCCATTTCGCTATCCGGATCTGGGTCACAAACACAAACACCCAGTGCTGTTTTAAGCAGAGTGGTCAGCGCAATACCAGGCTCGACCAATCGCCGCAGGCTGGGTTAAAAGTCTGGTTCCTTTGCCCAACCGGTGACCGGCAAGGCTGCGGTGCGTCTCCCCAACAGGGTAAAATCTGACCTTGGTTGAGCAACTGAGAGGACAGACCCCTGAAAACCCGCGTAATTATCGTTCGCCACGGGCAGAGCACCTACAACCAGCAAAAGCGCATTCAAGGCCACTGCGACGAGTCAGAACTCACCCCCGCAGGCGAGGCCCAGGCGCTGCAGGTAGGGCAAGCGCTGGTTGGCATTCCCTTTGATGCGGTGTGGGCCAGCCCTCTCAAGCGCGCCCGCAAAACCGCCGAAATCATCACCGCCGAGCTGCAAAAGGGCACCCCAGCCCTGGCTACCCCTAGCTTTAGCGACAACCTCAAAGAGATCAGCCTGCCCCTGTGGGAGGGAATGCCCTTTGTCGAGGCCGAGACGCAGTACCCTGAGACCTTTGAGCAGTGGCGCACCGACCCGGCCAATTTTGTTATGGCCGTACCTCAGCCCGATGGCACGACTGTAGAGTTTTTCCCCATTCGCGAGCTGTACCAGCAGGCCGCCCGGTTCTGGCCGGAGCTGTTGGCGGCGCACCAGGGCCAGACTGTGCTGATCGTGGCCCACAGCGCTATCAACCGGGCGCTAATTAGCACCGCCATTGGGCTGGGGCCAGAGCGCTTTAACAGCCTCAACCAGGCCAACTGCAACATCAGCGTGCTCAATTTTGCCGGGGGCTGGGGCAGCCCGGTGCAGGTCGAAGCCATGAACCTGACCAGCCACATGGGCGCACCGCTGCCCGACATGCGGCGCGGTCACCGAGGCCCCCGCCTGCTGCTGGTGCGCCACGGCGAAACCGAATGGAACCGCCAGGGCCGATTTCAGGGCCAGATCGATGTGCCGCTCAACGACAATGGCCGCGCCCAGGGCGAAAAGGCGGCAGAATTCCTCAAACCCGTAACCATCGATGCGGCCTACACCAGCTTTATGGCCCGGCCCAAAGAAACAGCGGAAATCATTCTTCAGCACCACGGTGGTCTGACGCTGCACTCGATCAACGAGCTGCAAGAAATCAGCCACGGCGAATGGGAGGGGCTGTACGAGTCAGAGATTGAAACCAACTACCCCGGCATGCTGGAGCAGTGGCAGAGCCAGCCCGAAACCGTGCAGATGCCGGGGGGCGAAAACCTGGAGCAGGTGTGGCTGCGATCGATCGCAGCCTGGAAAGACATTGTGGCCGCCCACAGCGGCAGCGATGAGGTGCAGACCGTTCTCGTTGTCGCTCACGATGCGGTGAACAAAGCGCTGCTCTGCCATGTGCTGGGGCTGGGGCCAGAGTCGTTCTGGCGATTTAAGCAGGGCAACGGAGCCGTCAGCGTGATCGACTACCCCAACGGCATCGATAGCGCCCCGGTGCTGACCACGGCCAATATCACCATTCACCTGTCGGGCAGTGTGCTCGACAAGACCGCTGCGGGGGCACTGTGACGGAGGTTCAGGCAACCGGGACGCAGCTGATTCAGCAGGTGCGAGTGCTGGATGCAGTCACGCAGAGCGATCGCACCGCCGATGTGCTGGTGCAGGACGGCGTGGTGATAGAGATCGCCCCGTCAATCACCGTCATTCCGGCCAGGGCCGAAATGCTCGACGGCCAGGGAAAAGTTCTGCTGCCGGGCCTGGTCGATCTCTACAGCCACTCAGGGGAGCCGGGCCACGAGCCGCGCGAAACCCTGGCGTCGCTGCTGGCGGCGGGGCAGGCGGGGGGCTTTACCCGGCTGGGCATTTTGCCCGATACCGAACCTGCGGTTGACCATCCAGCGATGGTGGAGAAGCTGCTGGCCCGGCGAGATGCGTTGGCTGCAGGACAGTCTCGGACTATCGCGCGCGAAAACTCCAGCCTGCCGCATCTATACCCTTGGGGTGCCCTAACCCAGGGTGCTCAGGGCCAGCAGATGACTGAGCTGGCCGAGCTGGCGGAGGCCCAAATCGCAGGCTTTGCCGACGGTCGAGCGATTCAGAATCCACTACTAGTGCAGCGGCTGTTGCAGTACCTCAAACCCCTGGGTAAGCCCGTGGCGCTGTACAGCTGCGATCGCACCCTGCGCGACAGCGGCGTGGCCCGCGAAGGCCCCTTTTCACTCATCTATGGCCTGGTGGGCGACCCGGCCAGTTCTGAGACTGCTGCCCTGGCAGCATTGCTAGAATGCGTGGCCGAGGTCGGTACCCCCGTTCATCTGATGCGGCTTTCCACAGCGCGGGGGGTAGAGCTGGTGCGTCAGGCCAAAGATCGCGGTTTGCCCATTACCGCCAGCACCACCTGGATGCACCTGCTGTTTAGCGCCAAGGATCTGGGCGGCTACGACCCCAACCTGCGCCTGTCGCCGCCGCTGGGAAACCCCGAAGACCAGGCGGCGCTGATTGAGGGGGTAAAGAATGGGGTGGTGGATGCGATCGCGATCGACCATACCCCCCAAACCTACGAAGACAAAACCGTAGGCTTTCCCTCGGCACCTTCTGGTGCGATCGGCCTGGAACTGGCCCTGGGGATCTTGTGGGATACCTTTGTGGCCCAGGGCGACTGGTCGCCGCTGATGCTGATTCAGGCGATGAGCACAAACCCTGCGGGGTGCTGGGGGCAGACGCCGCCGACTATTCAGCCCCAACAGCCAGCCGAGATGGTGCTGTTTGACACCAGCACGACCTGGACAGTTGAGCACTTAACCCTGCGCTCTTTATCGGCAAATACCCCCTGGCTGGGGAAAGAGATCCCCGGTCGGGTCTTGCGCACCTGGGTACCGCTGCGTTAATCAACCCCTATGAGGGATCAACGCTTCTCGTAGGGGCAAACGGCCGTTTGCCCCTACCCAAATTCATGCTACCCAAACGGGCGATGGCCCTAAGGGGTCGGTCTTCGACCATCGCGCTGCAGGTAGCGCAGCACCTCGCCAGGGCCGGGGCGAATTAATGACGCCGCTGGTGGGCAGTTTGAAGATATAGGGAAAGTTTCTTGCGATCGCCCTGAATCGGCATAATATACGGAAAGTTTCCTCTGATCTGTTGATTTTGAGTAAATATGCAGAAGGTTTCGGCCTATCTACCCGAACAGGGATGATAGGCCGAAACCTTCTCTCTAATAAGGTTGTTGTACGGCTGGTTCCTGGGTGGGGTAGTACCTCAGAGTTGTCTGTCGGCATCAAGATTTTTTAGGTACTCTAAAGGTGTGGTCGGTAAGGTTGCTCTCTTATGAGTGTTGTCATCTCAGATGAAATTCTGCAAGCCTCTCAACTTACACCAGGCGAGTTTCGCCAGGAAATTGCCATATATCTGTTTCAAACTGGTCGTTTAACGCTTGGTTATGCTAGTCGTTTAGCAGATATGCCACTTAGTACTTTTCGCCAACTCTTAAAGCAGCGGAAAATCGCACTGTATTCCTACGATGTTGAAGATTTTGAGCTGGATTTGAAGAACCTACAGGAGTTGGGGCGATTGTGATTGTCATTAGCGACACATCAGCAATCACGAATTTGGCAGCAATAGACCAGTTAAAGCTCCTGCCCCTCCTGTATCGGCAAGTCAAAATTCCAGAGGCAGTATATCGTGAACTTGTAGACATCGAGCCTCCCGTTCCAGGCGGTGTCGAAGTCCAAACAGCTACTTGGTTAGAGGTCAAATCAATTGCGAAACGTGAGGTTGTTGAACGCCTTCAGAGCGAGGTGAGATTAGATCCTGGAGAGTCGGAAGCAATTGCGTTAGCTTTGGAAATCGGAGCAGATCTACTGCTAATTGATGAGCGTCGTGGCAGAGCGGAAGCTGATCGCTTGGGAATCAAAATTACTGGATTACTGGGTATTTTGGTTGAGGCAAAACGGAAGAATCTCATTGTGGCTGTGAAACCTTTGATGGATGCTTTGATCGCCACCTCAGAGTTTCGAGTATCTTCAGCTCTGTACAATCAAATTTTGAACATAGTCAACGAAAGTTAGTTGACGAGAAGAGCGATCAATCTTGGCGCAGTACAACAACGCCCATGCACCCGACCGCCACAAGGTTATCTGTGAGAGTCAAAGGTCATCTGCGGCGGGTGATGGGCAACGTTAGCCTGCTGTTGACACAATGTTATCGGATTAGTAAAAGCGAGAGGTTAAGAGGTTAGAGGGTGATCGGTGGATGGAGATCGCTGGTCATGTTTGATCTGAAATTTGGGCGGGCGATCGCACCTTCAGTGATTGCTAAAGAGCTAGGGGAAGGGACCTCAGTTCGGGTACATCCCAGTTCTGCAACAAGTACAAATGCGTAGTCGGCAAATCTACGAGAATCAAGGGCTTTGAATAGCGTCTCGCCTCTAGACTTACAAGACTGTGATGCGCCCCCTCAGTCCTCCCTGTATCGGTAGATTCGTAAATATGGTGTCATTTTTGAGGGCAGATGTGTCACTGTTTTCTTCACAGGCCATAAAACCTCGGCGGTATCCCCTGGTTCAAATGCTATGCCACGAAAGTAGAAGTACCTGTACGTATGTCTAGTTATCGACCATCTAGTTATCGATCAAGCGCTTCATCTAACCCCAAGCCCCGTCCCGGATTGAACTGTGGATGTTGCAGTTTGTCGCTGAATGCTTGAGTGAAATATGTCAGGGAGACGGATCTTGCCAATGAGGTTTTGGGCCATGTCTCATCCCTGAGCGATTGCGTCAGCCGTCGTAATTTCATCCGTACTGGAGCATTTTTGGTCGGTGCAGCGGCTACCTTGGGTTCAAAATCCCTGGCTCAGGCACAATCCCCTCTCGACGAAACCCCCACAAGTGGCCTGGTTGCTCCAAGCAACAGCTCGGCCATCACGGTCTTTGTGAATGGCAATATTCTCACGGTGGACGCGGAATTCTCGGTCGCCGAAGCGATGGCCATTCAGGGCAATCAAATCCTGGTGGTGGGGTCAAAGGCGGAGGTGGTCCAACTAGCTGGTGATGGTGTCACGCAGATTGATTTGGCCGGAAAAACGGTGTTACCGGGCTTTATCGATCCCCATGTGCATGCCGTGACTGGAGCCTTAATTGCCAATTTGATGGAATATGTGGGGATTGCTCGGTTCACCACAACTGAGGACGTGTTGAATTTTCTCCGAGAGCGGGCCGCCGCCACGCCACCGGGTGAGTGGATTGCGGCGCGTAATTTTGATCCGTCGGTGCAGGCTGGCCCCGAAGCTTTAACCTTTGCGGAACTGGATGCAGTATCTACAGAACATCCGATTTTTGTGCTCAATGCGTCGGGACATTTGGCCTATGCCAACTCGGCGGCGTTTGCGGCGGCGAAAATTCCCCCTGATATCGAAAATCCACCAGGGGCAGAATTCGTGCGCGATGCCAACGGAAATTTGAACGGGGTGATGAAAAATAACGTGGCGTTTGGTCAGGTGTTGCTGCGCTATCCCGCGATCGCCACGGCGGATCCGGTGGCGGCGTTACTCAACCTCGCTGCTCAGTTTAACCAGGTGGGGCTAACAACGATCAGCGAATTTAGCCTGGGGCCAGCAGACATGGAGATGATGAACGCCACCGCTGCCACTGGCAAGTTAACAACCCGCATTCGCGCCTATCCGTTCTATACCTATGATGCCACCTGGGACGAACTCGAATTACAGCCCCACACCGGGGACGCGATCGCCCGAATCTCTGGCTACAAGCTGGTTTCAGATGGCTCCAACCAGGGCTACACCGGGCTGCAACGAGAACCCTATCTCAACACCGACAACTATGGCCTGGCCTACACCGAGCCTGAAGAACTCACCCGGTTAGCCACCAAGCGATCGCAACAGGGGTGGCAACTGGCAATTCATGCCAACGGCGATCGCGCCATTGATAATGTGTTGGATACCCTGGAAGTCGTGCAATCCACAGGCACTGATCTGCGATCGCTGCGTCCCAGAATTGAGCATTGTTCCATCCTTCACGATGAACAAATTGCCCGTATGAAGAAGTTGGGCGTTTCGGCCAGTTTCTTAATTGGCCATGTCTATTACTGGGGCGTTGCCTTCCGGGATGAGATTTTTGGCGAAGAAAAAGCCGAACTGCTCGATCGCGCTCGCAGTTGCGAAACCGCTGGCGTGGGCTTCTCGCTCCATTCTGACTTTATGGTGACCGATCCCAACCCCCTGCAGATGATCGAGATTGCCGTGACCCGCCGCACTCAAAAAGAACCGGATTACGCCCTTGCTCCCTGGGAAGCCGTCACCGTTGAGTCGGCGATTCGGGCGGTCACTTCGGACGCGGCTTGGCAACTGAACTCGGATCATGAAGTTGGCAGTCTCGAACCCGGAAAGTTCGCCGATTTCGTCATCCTCGAAAACGATCCCCGTCGCGTGACTCCCGCTCAAATTAGTGAAATCAAAGTATTAGCAACCTGGATGAACGGTCAACCCGTCTATCAGCTCTAAGTGAACATTCATAAATATATCGAGAGACGCTGAAATTGTTGATCGCCAGCCAACCAGTCGTTGCAGCGACGGAATAAATATGGTTGCTTGGAAAGCTATGTGTCGCCGCTGAACTTGGTCGTTAGCTGCCCCAGGGCTGCTACTGATACCTAAGCAACCTGGCCAACATTACACTCACCCATTCACCCAGGTGCCGTGGAAACTGGGCGGCACAACGCTAGGCAGCTCCAGGCGACAGACTGGCCCTTTCTCCAGGTCGTGGCCTTCGTAAACCCACACCTCGCTGCGGTGCTGCTGCCCGTTATAGACCACGCTTAGCACCCAGGGCTGCTGAGGGTTGGCGGCATTCTCTACCGGGATTGGTTCGGAGGGGTAGCAGCCGGGGCCAGCATCGGCGACGGTAAGGCCAGTTTTGGGGTCAAAGCGGGCGATCGCGCCAAATAGCTCGTTCACCGGCACCGAGTCGTCACGGTGCACATTCAGGTAGGTGACTGCCGCTTCATCCCGACCGATCGCGATCGGAAACTCGCAGTGGCGATCGATCAAACAGTGCTGGTCGAGAATTCTCGCGGTTTTGGGGTCGATGCGGTACTGCCAGAGCTGGGCATCGGCGGGCGTGGTCATGTGGCCCGAAGCGACTTCTTTGAGGTACTGGTTGGTGGCAAAGTCGGGGTAGCGCACCACGTCGAACACAACGCTGCCGTCAAAATCGAGGTAGCTGTGGCCAAAGTGCCACTGATACCAGGGGTCGGTGGCCTCCAGGGCGATCGCCTCCAGACTATCCGCATCCACCACAATAATTTGGGTGCCCTGCTGGGGCTGCCACTGCAGCGCATCGCTAAAGCTCGACAGGCCAAACAGCGCTGGCAGCGGGCTAAGGCGCACGGGCGACACGCAAAACACCAGGTAGCGATCGGCCAGCACACAGTCGTGAATCAGCGGAATGCCGCTGAGGGGAATGGTGCCAGTTTTCTCCACGACTCCGGCCGCGCTGAGGCGGTAAAGCTGGAGGGTGGCGTTGCCCCCCGGCACCAGGCCAAAGCTGAAGATTTTGCCCGTGCGGGGGTGGCGCTTAGGGTGAGCCGTAAACGTGTCGCTGGGCTTCAGCCCGTCCAGAATATCTAGGCCCAGGGTTTCGAGGGTTTCGAGATCCAGTCGGTGGGGCAGGCCGCCTTCCCATAGCGCCAGCAGTCGGTCGGGCAGAGCCAGCACTGAGGTATTAGCAGCATTTTTCATTTGGGTCTGCCAGCGCTGCCAGATCGAAACCGGCGGCAGGGTGCCGTAGCCTCGATACAGACACTCTTCAGCTTCTTCCTCATCCACAAACCCGGCAGAGCGCACGTAGCGATAGTTAGCCACGGCGGTAGCCCCATCAAACTGCACCCGCAGCACCGCCCCATCGCCATCAAACCAGTGGCCGAATTGAACACCCCCCCGCTCCAGGCGAGCCGGGCCGTTGCGGTAGAGGGTGCCGCGCAGGTCGGTGGGCAATTCGCCTTCTAAGACAGCCAAAGGAGTGGCGGCAAATTCTGTAGCGGGTTGGGCGATCGCGGCAGCCCACAGGGCCGTAGGTGTTGCTGCGGGTTGCGCTTTAGGTGGTGCCGAAGGGGCCATAGGTTAGGAGCAAATCAATACTCCCTTCATTGTGAACCAGTTGAGAGAACCGGGGGCAAAGTGCAAAATTTTGAATTTTCAATTTTGCACTCACCCGCCCATCTACCCATCCACCACCACACAGGCCCCACCCCGCCGCGCGTCGCCCACTCCCGACAAATCGCCATCGGGGCCAACCGCTACCGCATGGACGCCGCCAAAGAACATGTTGTGCGCCTGCCACCAGGTGCAGTTGTCGTCGCAGGGAATGCCCAGGGTTTGGATCTTTTCTCGGTTGTAGCCCGGTTCCAGGTGCAGCGCCCCGCGCTCCCAGTGCAGGCGAGGGGCATTCACGGCGGTTTCGATATCCATGCCAAAGTCGAGCACGTTGGAGATCACCTGCAAAATGGCGGTGCGAATGCGGTTAGAGCCGCCCGAGCCCAGCACCACATGGGGCTTGCCGTCTTTGAGCACGATGGTGGGGGCCATCATCGACGACATGCGCTGGTTGGGCGGCCATTGGTGAAAGCCTTGAGGGCTGAGGTCTTCTTCGCCCAGCATGTTGTTCATCATGATGCCGGTACCGGGGATGATGTAGGCCGAGCCTTCGCCGTTGGAGGTGGTAAGGCTGGCGGCGTTGCCCTCACCATCAACTACGCTGATATGGGTGGTACTGCCCCATTTGCTGCCGCCCTGGCTGAGGGTGGCCCGGAGCTGCTTCAGGTAGGGAGCCAGGTGAGTGGAACCGAGGAATTCTTCAGCAATATCGGGGCGGTAGAGGTGGTCGTCGTAGCCCCGCTGGCGGGCCAGGTTGGTCAACCCCATCACCTCTCGCAAAACCGCCACATGGCGGGGGCTGCTGTGGTCGGTACTGGCGGGCGAAGCCTGCGCCAGCAGGTGCAGCGCAAAGGCAATTAGCGTGCCGCCCGAACTGGGGGGTGGGTTGGTCAGAATGGTGTCGTCGCCGTAGGCCACACTCAGGGGTTCGCGCTCGATCGCCCGGTAGGTTTGCAGATCTTCCAGGCTCAGGTAGCCGCCGTGGGCCTGGCAGTCTTGGGCGATCGCATGGGCTAGATCGCCCTGGTAAAACCAGTCGGCTCCGTGGCGCACCAGGTCGTGCAGAAAGGCCGCGAAGTCTGGCAGATAGAGGCGATCGCCCGCCTTCAGCAAGTCGCCCTGGGGCGCATAGATCGCCCTGGCGGCGGCGGTAGCGGTGAGAATCGGCGCTAGAATCTCAAAGCTGTAGGCCCGAAAGGCATCGACTTCGGCCCCCTGCACGGCCCAGTGCTGAGCCGGGGCCACCACCTGTTCTAGGGGCAACCGCCCCAGCTTTTGGTGAACGTGCAGCAGCCCGGCGATCGCCCCCGGCACCGCCATCGACCCCAGGCCAATGTGAAACTCCTGCACGGTGTCGCCAAAGTTGGCGTGGATGGGGTAAAAGTCGAGCGATTCGCGAAGCGTTCGGGAACCGACTCGGAACGAGTCTCCGTCCCGGAATCGCCCGCTGTCCTTCGACCTGGGCGTTTGGCAAAAGAAGTCGAACAGCTGGTTCTCGCCCGTGGCCTGGTGGGCCAGCAAAAACCCGCCCCCCGCCAGCGAGGTCAGTGACGACTCTACTACGCAGGCGGCAAAGGCAGCGGCGATCGCGGCATCAAAGGCATTGCCCCCCTGGCGCAGCATCTCGGCCCCAGCTTCGGCGGTGAGGGCGTGGCCCGCTGCGACCGCACCCCGATTGGCTTTAAGACTACTCATAGCAGGCTAGTATAGCCTTAGCTCCAGTCTTCGCGGCCTCGGCCCAAGCCCTTGTAGACCTCGCCCTGCTGATGAATGGCGCGGGTTTTTTCAAACAGCTCGGCCTCAGTGAGCTGCCAGCGACTCAGAGCCTTTTTGAGATCGGTCTGAATGTCGCGGGCACCAGGAAACCCGTCGTAGCGAATCATCAGTCGGGCCAGTTCGACCAGGTTCAAGTCGGTGGCGTCGCCCGCCAAAAGCTGGCTCACCACCTGGCGATCGGTCTTGTACTGCGGGTGCTGCTGGTCTTTGGTGATGTCTGCCATAGCGATCGCTTTAATGACTTAGAACATGGGCATCAGAGGTCGTTGCCGCCTTCTCAGGCACAGCCGCTGCTTCAATTAGCCCGCCGCCTAGCACCCGGTCGCCGTCGTACCAGACAGCGGCCTGGCCGGGAGTAACGCCAAACTGCGGCTCGTCAAACACAATTCGCACGCGATCGCCTGTACCCTCTCCAGAGGGTAGGGGTACCAGCGTTGCCCCCACCGCCTCGCTGCGGTAGCGAATCTGCACCGATACCGGCATGGGCTCCTGGGGCGCGGCGATCGACACCCAGTTCACCCGCTGCACCGTGCAGTCGGGCCAGTGGGCATCGCTGCGATCGGCCACAATTACGTGGTTTTTGCCCATGTCAAAGCCCACCACGTAGAGCGGGTTGGGCGCGGCAATGCCCAGGCCCTTGCGCTGGCCAATGGTGTAGTGGTGAATGCCGGTGTGCTGCCCCAGAATGCGGCCTTCAGTATCGACAATATCGCCGGGTTTGGGGGCCAGGTATTTATCTAAAAAAGTCTGCATCGAGCCGTGGTGCTCGATCAAGCACAGATCCTGGCTGTCGGGCTTGGCGGCGGTGTGCAGGCCCAGCTCAGCGGCGATGCGGCGGGTTTCGGTTTTGGTCTGGTGGCCCAGCGGAAACTCGCAGGCGGCCAGCAGATCTTGAGTCAGGTCGTAGAGAAAGTAGGACTGATCTTTGGCCGGGTCCACGGCGCGGCGCAGCTCGTAGCGGCCTGTTTCTAGATTTTGGGTAATGCGGGCGTAGTGGCCCGTGGCGATGCGATCTGCGTCCAGTTCCTCGCGGGCGTACTGCAGCATAGGCCCAAACTTGACCGCCCGATTGCACTGAGAGCAGGGCAGGGGCGTAATGCCGCTGCCGTAGCCTTCGACTAAGTAATTGATGATTTCGCGCTCAAATACCTCGCGGCTATCGACCACGTGGTAGTCGATGCCCAGGTCTTCACAGAGTTTGGCGGCATCGACCATGCCCTCGGAGCAGCACTGGCCCTTGCCCTTCATCAACCACAGGGTGAGGCCCACCACATCGTAGCCCTGTTGGTGCAGGGTGGCTGCCGCTACCGAACTGTCTACGCCGCCGGAGAGCCCGACTACAATTCTTTCCATGGCTGAAATGCTGCGCCCAAACCGCTAATGAGTGTGCACGGGTGAAATCTCACCCTATAAAAGGTGAACGTTGACCCAGTTTCCCATTCTAGCTCACGGGTTCCAGCCCTACTGAAAGGCTGCTCTCTGCGGCCCCCAGCGGCACCGTTTCGATCAGCGGGCAAATATCCCCCGGCTGCGGTCGAGGGTGAGACTCGGCCCAGCGATCGCGATAATCTTCCAAATCAGCCTTAAACGCCATCATCTGCTGAATTTGGGCTTCGAGCTGCTGAATTTTGGCTTGCAGCAGCGATTGCACAAACTCACAGGGCACATCGCCCCGCTGGTGCACGTTGAGCACATCCCCCACATCTCCGAGCGAAAAGCCTAGGGCCTGAGCCTTCTTAATAAACTGCACCTGATGCACAGCCTCAGGCGAGTAGTAGCGATAGCCGTTATCACCGCGCTCAGAGCTGAGCAGGCCAAGGCTTTCATAGTAGCGCAGCGCCCCTACAGCAACGCCAGTTTGCTTGGCCACATCGCCGATTTTGAGCCGGGTTGCAATAGCCATATCCACATCCTCAGGCAGAGATAGGTATAGTCTAAACTCTCTAGCAAGCTAAAGGGTCAAGGCTTTTGCGGTCGTTCTCCTTTTCCAGGGTGTGGAAAAGACTACCCCTAGGCATTCACACCACCGCTAGACTGATCAACGGAACGCTCGTAATGTTTTTGCCATAGGGCCATGACACCAACTGAATCCTCCAAACGCTCTAAACGCCGCACGTCTACCAAAGCCACGGCGCTTTCGGTTATTTTTGGCCCCCTGGGGATTGCGGCCCTGATGGTCGCTCTGCTGGGCGGACTGTGGTACCGCAATCGTCCGCAGTCGATCGCCTTTGAACCCAATACCACCGTGGGTGAGTCTGCTATGGCGGCTATTCAGACCTTTCCCGACCAGGGCCAAGCTCACGTTGCCCCCGGCCAGCCCGTTAACTACGACAGCGACTTTCCCACCTCTGGTCCCCACGACCCCAACCCAGTGCTACCGGGGGTTTACACCCAAGAACAGCGGCTAGAACAGCTGGTGCACTCCATCGAGCACGGCAACATTGTGATCTACGTTGACCAGCCTGGTCAGACAGCCATGGACACCCTCACCGCCTGGGCTGAAGAGTTTCCGGGGCTTTGGGATGGCCTTGTGGTGGTGCCTAAGCCGGGGCTGGGCGAGGAAGTAGTGCTGACCGCCTGGACGAAAAAACTGATTTTGCCCCAGTTTGAGCCCGAAGCCGCCGCCACCTTTATCGATACCTATCGGGGGCGCGGGCCTGAGAATCCGGTGCGGTAAAAAGTGGATGGGTAGGTGGGTGGATGGGGCGATGTGTCGCAGGTGCTTACTCTATACCGTAACCGGAAGAAGTAGCGTCGGGTGGGCACTGCCCACCATCACCTTGGGCAAAAGGTCTTTAATCAAGCGGTTTCACCAGGCCCATATCCAGAAATATGCCTTGGGCGATTAAGTTTCGTCCCAGGGCTGACGTTCGGCGAAGCGACGGGCACTCTAGGGTCAGCATCGCGCAAGGTTTAACTGTGCTGACATCATCGCCCCATCAACTAATCATGGTTAGCGGCAAGGGCGGCGTGGGTAAAACGACGCTTTCCTGTGGGTTTGCCCGGCAGCTGGCCCGGCAGCACCCCGACGAAACCGTGCTGCTGCTCTCGACCGACCCGGCCCACTCCCTGGGGGATGTGCTGCTTGTCACTGTTGATAACACGCCTGTCTCTCTGCCCGAGCTGCCCAACCTGCGGGTGCGCGCGCTCGATGCTGCGGCGTTGCTAGAGCAGTTTCGGGCCGACTACGGCACTGTGCTTGAGCTACTGGTGGAGCGAGGCAGCTTTGTCGAGGGCGACGACCTCAGCCCGGTGTGGGATATGGGCTGGCCCGGCCTCGATGAGCTGATGGCGCTCCTGGAGATTCAGCGGATACTGCGCGATCGCGAGGCCGATCGCGTGGTGGTCGATATGGCCCCCAGCGGCCACACCCTCAGCCTGTTTGCCCTGATGGATTTTCTCGATACGCTGCTGGCGGCCCTGGGGCAGTTTCAGCAAAAGCACCGCACCCTGACTGAAACCCTGGCCGGTCGCTACACCCCCGATGAGGCTGATGCCTTCATCACCAATATGCGCCGCGATCTGGAGCAGGGGCGATCGCTGATTCAAGACCACCATCGCGCCGCCTGCTGGGTCGTGGGCATCCCGGAGCCGATGAGCTTAGCCGAGAGCGATCGCTTTATCACCGCCTTAGGGCGATTGGGTGTTCCCCTCGGCGGCCTGGTAATCAACCGCGTCGTACCGGCGCAGGTCGCCCACCGTAAGGTGTTGAACCAGTTTGAGGCCATAGCCCAGGGGCAGCCGGTGCTGTGGGTGCCTGCCCAACCTAGCGAGCCGGTCGGCGCGATCGCCCTCGATGCCCTCATGCCCCAGGTCAAACCGCTGGTCAACCTGGCCGTACCCGAAGGGGAACCTGCGAGCGATGCATCCTCTGTGTATCAGTGGCTTACCCCCATTGCGCCCGGCATCGAAGACTTGGTGACGGCGGGACGGCGGCTGATTGTCGTGGGCGGCAAGGGCGGCGTGGGCAAAACCACCGTCTCGGCAGCCCTGGGCTGGGGCCTGGCCGAGCGCCACCCTGAAGCGAGCCTGCGGGTAATGTCGATCGACCCGGCCCACTCCCTGGGCGACGCCTTTGGCCAGCCCCTCGGCCACGAACCCACCCGGCTACGGCCCAACCTGCAGGCTCAGGAGGTCAGCGCCGAGGTGGTGCTCGATCAGTTTCGCACCGACTACCTGTGGGAACTAGCCGATATGATGGCGGGCGACGGCGATATTGGCGGCGGCATTCAGCTCGCCTACGGCCCCGACGCCTGGCGGCAGGTGGTGGCTCAGGCCCTGCCCGGCATCGATGAAATGCTCTCGCTGATTACAGTAATGGATCTGCTGGAGCGCAGCGAGCACCAGCTAATCGTGCTCGACACCGCCCCCACCGGCCACCTGCTACGGTTTTTAGAGATGCCCACCGCCCTGGGCGACTGGCTGGGCTGGATTTTCAAGCTGTGGATTAAGTACAGAGATGTGGTGGGCCGGGTTGAGTTTATGGGTCGCCTGCGCAGCCTGCGCCAGCGGGTGCTGGCCGCTCAGGAAAAGCTCAAAGACCCCCAGCACACCGAATTCATTGGCGTGGTGCAAAACCAGTCGGCCATTCTGGCGGAGGCCAAACGGCTGAATCAGACCTTGAGCGATCGCGGCATTGCCCAGCGCTACATCGTTCACAACCGCTACCAGTCAGGGCTTGACCTGCCCGCCGAGCTGTTTCCGCACCAGTGCGTAGTGCGCCTGGCAGACCTGCCCCCTGCCCCCCTGCCCTCTGACCAGGTCAAGCAGGCTGCCCACCTGCTGCTAACGCCACCCCAGCCTCCGCTTTAAATGACCTCAGCGTTAGACAACTGAGTATTGCCGTCGCCACAGCGGTTAGGCCGTTTTCGTCGGTAGCCTATGGGCGATAGCTATACGCCAGCTCGCTGTCCCAGACCTGGCTACAGGTAGTCAGCATTGGCCTACGTGAACTGGCCAGCGCTATGTTCTGAGCGCCAGATATCTTTGGCCTTGACCGCAGGAATCTGGAGTTTACTGTCAGTTCATAGACAGTTTAGGGGAACTCTTAAACCAGCTTTAGGGCAGGTTAGGCGAGTTAATTCGTCTAGAAAATCCAGGTCGAGATAGATTCTCGTTTCTGACACGGACTTTCTAAAAACCTGAACTATACTAATTTCACGTCTACCAAGCCCTTCGACACCGCAAGAGGAGTCAACCGTGACAAATCATAAGATTTTGGTCATCGACGATAGCCGGGTCATCCGCATGCGGGTGCGCGACATGCTGCCCCAGGGCAACTTTGAAGTCGTTGAGGCCCAAGATGGTGTTGAAGGCATGGATGCTATTCGCAGCCAGCGCCCCAACCTGATCATGCTCGACTTTTTGCTGCCTCGGATGAGCGGCTGGGAAGTGTTTCAGGAAATTCAGGCCAATCCTGACCTGCAGCACATTCCGCTGGTGCTGATGTCGGGCCGCAAGGAAGAAGTCACCGAAAAAATTACTGAACCCTTTGAGTACTTCGAGTTCATTCAAAAGCCCTTCGAGCAAAAAGAACTGATCGAAGCGATCAAGGCCGCTATGGTCAAGGCTCGTAAGCCTCGCCGTACCCCTGTCACCGCGCCCGCTGCGGCAGCAACAGCGGCAGCACCCGCCGCCACCGGGGGGGGCGACGTCAGCGCCGCCGAATTCCAGGCGCTTCAGGCCCAGGTGAAGCAGCTTCAGGGCGAAGTCGCCCTGCTCAAGGGACAGCTCGGCAAGATGCTGGCTTTCATCAAGCAGAAGCTCAAATAGGTCGAAGGACCGTATTGTACTCACGATAGAATCACTAGCGGGGTTAAACAGCCCCGCTTTTTGTTGAGGAGTGGGCAGCGCGATCGCTCGCGCCATCGTCGTCGCTCCCCTCTCGCTGGCCTGAACCATTGGCCAGCCCGGTGAAAGCCTGCTGCGGCACCCCAATGGCAATGCCCGCTTGATCAAAGGCAATGCGCAGGCGACGGCGAAACTCACGCGCTACTAAAAACTGCTTCAGGGGTCGGGTCCGAATCCACAGCAGAATGGTAAGGCCCGCGTGGGTCATGGCATCTACCCCCAGCATTTCGACCGGGTTGAGAATGGCGTAGCCCCACTCGGGGTCTTCTGCCATCGCGTTGGCCGTCTCGTGCACCACCCACAGGGCCTGATCGACATTGGTGCCGTAGGCCACGTCAATGAGAATATTGGCCCGTGACCAGCTGCGGCTGAGGTTTTCGACCTGGGCGATCAGGCTGTTGGGCAGGGTAACCAGGCGACCGTCTTCGCCGCGAATTTGGGTAATCCGCAGGTTCAGGTTTTCGACAATGCCCGTGGTGGTGCCCGTGGTGACCAGATCGCCAATCGCGTACTGGTCCTCCAGCAAAATTAAGAAGCCGTTGACCACGTCTTTGACCAGACTTTGGGCCGCAAAGGAAATGGCCAGGGCGGTGATTGCCCCAAAGGCCAGCAGAGAGGCCGGGGCAATCCGCAGCGTTTGCAGCACCAGCAGGGTCGCCAGAGCGTAGATGACAGCGGTTTTGAGGCCCTTGAGTGCTCCAGTAATGGTAGAAAGGCGCATCGACTTGCGCTGCATTTCGTCGAGATCGCCCAGCTCATTTTTGCTCCAGGCCTGGGCCACGCGCTCAATGGCCAGGTTGGCGAGTCGGTTGAGCAGGCCGGTAAAAAACCAGGTCAGCAGCAGCAGCACCGGAATTGAGAACAGCCCGAAGGCGTAGCTCCGGGTTTGAGGAAAAATATAGAGCCCGCTGGCAATGCCTGCAATCCACACAAAGGCAATGCCCCAAAACATCAGCCAGCGCAGAAAGGCGACCACCTGAAGCCGCTGTTCGAGGGTGATCTGGTAGCGAAATAGGTACTGTAGCTGCTGGGCCGGAAACTCGTCGTCGGGGGGCACAGCCATGCCCGCCTGGGCGGTTTGCTTGCGCTCTAGGGAGCTTTTGCGCCAGCCCAGCACCTGCCAAGTGGCTGTTAGCAGCAGGGTAAGCAAGATAACGGCCAGCAGAATCCAGAGCGCTTTGCGAATCTGGCGCTGCCGAGCTGCTGGCAAACGGCCGCTGACCGCCTGGCGCAGTGCCTCGCGCAGCACCCCCTGCCAGCGCTCGGCCAGGTCTGCTTGCGACACACCGTTGTACTGGGCGTCGGTGTCGGTGACGGTGAGCAACACCCTGGGTTCGGCCAGACCCGCTCCCACCGCAAACAGGACTGGCTGGCCCCGGATGGTCTCAATGGTGACCTCAAGGGAGGCGCTACTGAGGGTGTCGTCGGTATCGATCAGATTTAAGGCCCGGTCGACGACCTGAATGAGGTTGGTCTCGATTTGGCGGGCGCGCACCTCAACCGGCACCTCAGCGCCCGCTTCGTTGCGGTTAAACACCACTGGAGAGGCGATATCGAATAAAGTACCGCCGTCGAGGGAAACCGAGGTGACCTCGATGAGGCCAATTCGCTCGACGCCAGCGGGGGGTAAGTTGTTGTTGCCCGGCCCGAAGGGATTAGAAAACTGAGCCATTGCCAGGGTGCTCCAGCCGAGGGCGAGCAAAAGCCCCAGCCCTACCCCCAGGAGCGATCGCGCCCAGGCCCCCAGACGACGGTTCTTGGTGATCGATGCGGGTTGTTGTGTGACCATGGCTTAGGCGCGATCGCAACAGTGAGCCGGACAGCGACACGACATAAGCATCTGTTTAGAAAAACCAGCCGTAGCTGTGCAAACCCTTGCCGAGAATGTTGACGCCCAGATAGCACACCCACACCACCACAAACCCGGTCGCCGCCAGAATCGCCGGGCGACGTCCCTGCCAGCCCTTGGTGATGCGAGCGTGCAGGTAGGCCGCAAACACCAGCCAAGTAATCAGCGCCCAGGTTTCTTTGGGGTCCCAGCTCCAGTAAGAGCCCCAGGCTTCGTTGGCCCACACCGCTCCGGCGATGATGCCGATGGTCAGCAGCGGAAAGCCCAGGCCAATCATGCGGTAGCTGATGTTGTCGAGGGTATCGGCCAGGGTGAGCCGCTGGGGCGAGAGCTTAACGGCAGTCGCCGGAGATTTTTCGAGCACGGCGGCACCGCCAGCGGAGATAGACATAGCCTGGGGTCGGTCGGCTGTCGCTGCGGCTTCGGCTTCGGCCCGGTGAAGTTTGACGTTGCGAAAGCCGCCCGTGCCGACGGAGCTACCCTTCAGCTCGACGGCCTGGCCCCGAGTGACCAGCAGAAAGGCGATCGCCAGCAGCGCCCCCACCAGCAGCGCCGCATAGCTGAGCAGCATGACGCTGACGTGCATCATCAGCCAGTTGGACTTTAGGGCAGGCACTAGCGGCTCTGAGCCCTGCATGGTGCCCGGCAGCGACAGGGTGGCAAAGGCCGAAATTGCCATGGCAATGGGCGCAGTAACGGCCCCCACCAGCGGGCTGCGGCTCATGCGCTCGGCTACCAGGTGCATGGCGGTAATGCCCCAGGCCAGCGCAAACAGCGACTCGTAGAGATTGCTCATGGGAAAGTAGCCGCCCTCAATCCAGCGGGCGACCAGCAGGGCGGCGATAGTGAGATTGCCTACGGCGATCGCCCCGGTGCCCAGCGCCGGCAGCAGCGTCGCTCGGGGAAAGGCCACGCCACACCAGTAGAGCAGCATCGCCACAAACAGCACCGCAAAAGATGCGTTGTCGAGCCAGCCCTGGAGCGCAATCAAATCCATAGGTTTTATCGGGAAGAACATAATTCTGCTCCTATCCTACCGACTTTTGCGGGTCGAATTGCGGTGGCAGCCAGACGGTGGCGGCAGGCTACCTTGAGCCTGGCTCAGGCTAGCCCCAATACCTGGTCGCCTACTCGCCCGCGGCGGGGGGCGCTGCTTCAGGGGTAGGAGTCGCCTGAGGGGCAGGAGTCGGGTCAGGGGCGGGTTCGGCGGGTTCGGCAGTCGAGGGCAGGTCATCGGGGCGCTCGCCGCGCTTGAGAATGGCCGTCATGTCGTACCGCACCTGGCGATCGCTGAGCACTGTTGCCGTCACCCCAATCGCCTCGATCGCCTCAGAACCCAGCAGTCCCTCCTGGGGCAGGGGCGGCAGCAGCAGGTTGTTTTCCGCCTCGCTGAGAGCCTCTAGGTTGGCAAAGAAATGGCCGTTGTTGGGGCGTGGGGCTTCTCCTGTGGTGGCCTGAAACAAATTGTTTTCCGCCAGGCGGCGACCCGGCGAGGGGGCGACCAGATCGGCGATGCCCTGGCCCACGGTAAAGAAGGCCACATCGCCCTCCAGCCAGCCGTGGGCCATGACCAGCGAGTCGAAGGGGGCAGTCCAGCGGGTGACGGGCACACCGCCCATATCTACCGTATCGACGGCAAAGCGGTAGCGACTGGTCATGACGGCGTCGAGCTGCTCAAAGGTGGCCGTGGCAGCCTCGCGATCGCTGGCTTTGACCATCAGCACCAGGGCCGGGTTGGGCAGCGGCGGAGTATCGCTCGGCCCGGCCGGAGGCGACAGCAGGCCCACCGCAAACTCTCCTGCCATCCAGGGCAGCAGGTTTTCTTCCAGGCTGAGGCCGGTGGCCGACTGTAGCCCCAGAGCCACCTCGTCGGCCTGCAGCGGAAACAGCGCCGAGAACTGTTCTCCCGCCTGAAAATCTTCCCAAAACTGCTGAAAGTCTCCGCCAGAGACGGCCAGCAGCGTACTGGTGGGCAATCGCTGGGGCATCTGGTCAGCCTGGTTGCCGGTGGCAAAGGTCTGCGCCCCTGGCTCTAGCCAGCTCACCCCCTGTAGGGCCACGCCGCGATTTTTAACCGCCACAGCCCCCACCAGCCCCCGAGCCGCCTGAAAGGCCCGCAATCGACTGGGAGCAATCGGCGGATCGGCGGCCTCGGCTACGGTTTCGGCTAGGGCGGGCACATCGACGTAGAAGCGGGCCAAAGGGCGGGTTTCGGTCAGCTGTTCAAAGGCTTTGCCCACCCCAGGCCGATTCACCAGCGACTCGCCGCCGCGATAGGCGTCGATCGCCCGCTTGAGCAGCGGTAGCTGAGGACTGATCACCGCTGTTTCGGCACTCAGCACGGCGGCGTAGAGGGGGGCTTCGGCCTCGCCCTCTAGCTGTTGCAGGGTCACTCCCCTGTAGGGGGCGTCTTCAGCCTGCTCGGCCTGGCCCAGCCGCTCGCCCAGGTCGTTTTGGGCCCGATTGGCATCGGCAATCGGCAGCACCATCACCACGTTAGACCTCAGGGCTAGCTCGGGGGCGGGCAGCGAGGGGGGCAGGTCGTCGGTGGCAGGCGTGACATCGGGCAGCACCGCCAGGGTAATTTCAGGGCCAACCCAGGGCTGAATATCGCGGGCAAAGGTCAGGTTTTGGTCGGCCAGCAGGCGATCGCGCCACTGCACCAATAGCTGATCAAACTGGGCCTGGGTGGCCTCGGTGCCAAACTGGCGCAGCCGCCGCCACTGGGCCTCATCGCTGGAGAGCGCCACCACCATCAGCGCGTCAGCCGGAATGGCGTTGGCCCCGGCAGGCAGGGTTTTAGCCAGCTGACCCCGGCGGGCCGCGACCCAAAAGCTGAGAATACCGCCGCCTAAGAACAGCAGCGCTGCTGCCACAACCAGGGGCAGCGGGGGTTTCTTCAACCGCAGCTTGTTTTGCACCACTTTGGCAACACCCCTGGGCGACTAAGCGAATTTGCCCTGACACTTTAGCAAAGAACTTCCCAGACGAACCATGCGCCAGGTATGCCCAGCATCAGCAGCCATTAGCTTACGGTTGAAGACGGCCTAGCGAAATCTAAAGTCGTAACCGACGTAGCGATCGCCGTCGTAGAGCACCACCAGCCAGGTCTGGGGGTCAAACTCCAGGGGGTAGGCCTCACGCTCAGCTGGCAGACCGGCCTCGGTTTTACCGGGCGACAGCACGCAGTAGGGCGCGTTGAGAAATTCCTGCACCGTCGCCTTGGGGGCCTGGAGATCGGTTTCTAGCAGTTTTTTAACCTGATCCCGCGATACCAGCGACTTGGGCTGCTCCTGGCGAATGCAGGTAAAGGCCTCGGCCTCCTGGGCCTGATCTGGGTTGATATTGGGGGAGATTAGCAGCGCCGCCAGCGCCAGCACCGACCCACCGGCCACCAGTACCTGGCGAGGCTGAGGCCGGGGTGTAGACCCGCCATGGACCGCTCTGCCGCTGGTTCGCGCCGCAGGGCAGGGACGCGGCCCCAATTGGGGCGTAGGCCAGGCCTGCCGCGACCCCTGCGGCGATCGGGGCGACGGTTGTTGTGACGGCCTGGGCGAAGCACCCTGGGGCTGCCCTGGTGGCGGCTGCTGAGGCCGATAGTGTGACGAAACGGGGTAGGAAGAGCGTTGAACCATGGCGTTGACCTTTGCTGTCACTGTTGGGGAAGGGTTGGGAAGAGGAACCTGAGAATGCTCCCAACTCTGCCGGGGTGCAGCCAGGCTCAGCGACCTGAACCTGAGCTAGCCAAGTTTCCCTCGGGCAAGAAACGCAACCCTCAGCAAACTGGGGCAGCAGAATCTAGCGCCAGCAGCGCCAGCAGACTAGGGTTGAAGACGGTCTGCCGGTGCGTATGATCTAAAAAGGCGGCAGTGGGCAGCGCAGAGAGCAGGCGTAATTTCTGAGTACAAGTATAGTACAAAAATACTATTAGACAAGTAGATCAGTCTGGTTTTTTGTTACGGTTTGAAAAGCGCGATTGCCCCTTGCCCCCCAGCAACCCAAAGCTCGCCCGAGCCGTCGCCCCGTCTCAACCGCCATGAACACAACCATCGTCTGGTTTCGCCGCGACCTGCGGGTTTCCGACCACGAGCCCCTGCTGCGAGCGGCTCGACGGGGCCTGGTGGTGCCTGTGTTTGTCTTCGATCGCGCCCTGCTGCACCATCCCGAAACCGGGTCGGCGCGGGTAGCGTTTATGCTGGCGGCCCTGAATGCTCTGAATGCCGATTTAAAGGCACTGGGGGGGCGGCTGATTCTGCGGGCGGGCGACCCCGTAGAGGTGCTGCCCGAGCTGGTCAAAGAAACCGGGGCCGACGGCATCTATGCCCACACCGATGTTGAGCGCATCTACGGTCGGGTGCGCGACGCCCGCCTCAACCGGGCGCTGGCCCAGCAGAGCCTCAAAATTCGCTGGTTTGAGCCCGCCGCCAGCGTGGCTGAGCTGGTGCCCTACCCCGAGTATCGCGAAACCTGGTACCGCGAGATGGGCCAGCCCCTGGTGCCCACCCCAACCCAGGTTTCAGTGCCCCCTGAACTTCCCACCGATTCGCTGCCGAATCTGGCCGCCCTGGGTCACCAGGCCGACGCCAAGCCCCTGCCCCCGGCCAGCACCGCTGCCGCCCGCGCCCTGCTGCGAGACTTTTTGACCGACAAGGCCGATCGCTACTACTGGCAGCTCTCCTACCCCAGTGCCGAGGCCACCACGGGCCTGAGCCCGCACATCAAGTTTGGCGTCATCTCAGTGCGGGAGTGCGTGCAGATCGTTCGCCAGGCCCCCGATCTGGGCGACAGCCGCCTGCGCCGCAGCCACCAGCAGCTCATTTCGCGGCTGCGCTGGGGCAACGGGTTTACCCAACGGTTTCGCTACCTGCCCCAGCTAGAGCTGCGATCGCTCTACAGCATCTTCGACGAGGAGGGCTGGGCCTTCGATAGCGATCTCTACCACGCCTGGCAAACGGGGCAGACTGGCTTTCCGATTGTGGATGCTGCCGCTCGCTGCCTCATGGCCACCGGCGGCTACCTGGCGCTCAATTTTCGCACGCGGGCGATCTACGCCAGCTTTTTGAGCAACCTGGGCGGCATCGACTGGCGCTACGGAGCGCTGCACTTTATGCGCCACTTGATCGACGGCGACTGCCCCATCGACCACTATCAGTGGGCCATGCAGTCGGGCGTCACCCACTGCGTCGACAAAACCTGGACCCGCATTTACAACCCCGGTCAGGTGGCCGTCGACCGCTGCGACCCCGAGGGCGAATTTATCAAGCGCTGGGTGCCCGAGCTGGCCGATGTGCCCGCCCGCCAGCTTGGCAGCCCGCCCACGCTTTCAGGCTACCCGGCCCCCATCCTCAACTACAAGGCCGCTCGCCAGCGTCGGGTCAAACAGCTCGAAGCCCAGCGCGGTAAGTTTCTCAATACCAGTAATCTGCTGCCGTTTTTGGCCCCCATGCCCTCAGACCTCACGCCCTTTGGCACCGAGATCTACGGCGGTGAGGTGGCCTGGGCCGCAGCCCCGATTGACGAGCTGTTTCCGGCGGCGCTGCCCCTGGTCGAGCTGAGCCCTGAGCAGGCGACGGCCCTGCGCACCTGGTTCGTGGCCCACGTCGCCATTCAGCCACCGCGATCGCGGCGGCGAAAGCCCAAAGCAGTCGCGGCTGACCCCACGGTTCGCCAGCTCAGCCTGCTGGATGTGTAGCCCGCGCCACAGCACGAGATTGAGGGTTACTGCCAAAGGGACTAATAGTGCGGCCCTACGGTCTGTCTGAGTTCTCTACCGCCCTGACCTTGCCGCCAAGGGGGAAAGCGCTTAGCCTATTCGAGAAACGTGATTTGAGGGTGACGTGATGGATTTAATGGGCATGGTTAACCAGGCGATCGCCAGCCAGGATACCGAGGCCGACGGCGGCCTGATCGGGTCAATTTTGGGCAACCTCAACAACGCCCCCGTGGAGAACAACAAAATTGGCGGTATTGCCAGTAACCTTCAAGGCGTGCTCCAGGCCAAGGGCCAGGGGAATGCCGGTGGACTGATGGACGTGCTGCAAACGGTAGCGGCGACCGGCGCAGTCGAGCAGCTGCTGGCCAATGAGCAAATTAGCGCGATCGCCCAGCGAGTGGGGGCTGACCCGGCGATGGTCAAGAGCGTGACCCCGCTGATTGCCCAGTTTTTGGTCAAGGGTTCGAACGCCAGGGGCGGTGGGCTGCTGCAAAAGGTGCTCTCCGGCGAGGTCGACCTGGGCCAGATGGCGGGGCTGATCGGCATGGCCAACAAGTTTTTGTAGACTCATTCCAACTCTGAAATGAATACCCGCAATCTGTAGGGGCGCAGCATGCTATGCCCCTACGGTGTTTTTAACCATGAACCTGGATTTACGACTTCGAATTGTGAGGGACTTGGGTTCCTTTTGAGTTGACTAAGCCTGCCTCAGCCGATCGCAGAAAGCCACCAGCGTTGACAGATCGGCGTCGACGCTGGTGCGGCCATCGTATTGAAAGGGGTTATCCAGGTCGCGAATCAGCAGCAGCAGGTAGGCAAACGACGTAAACAGCAGGCACGACACTACCAGGTTTTCGCTAAAGTTGTCGGCCCCAATCAGCAGCAGCGCCCCCACCGCCCCAATCACAAAGACCTCCAGCAGGGCGTAGGCTGGCCCCACAAAATCGGTGTCGCGGCTAATGCCAATCTGAGTGATTAGCAGGCGCATTTTAGCCTGCTCGGCCTGGGCGCGGCTCACGATGGGAGCACCCGCGTAGAGCAGCATGGCGGCCAGGGAAATATTGAGCCGATCGAGGGCGATCGCCGTCTCGGCCTGAGGTTTTTCGGCCTGGAGCCAGTCGAGGGTCGCCTCGGCGATCGCAATTAAGTCTTGACTCAGGGGCTGGGGGTCGTAGTCGGCATGGGCCTGCGCCACCAGCTGGTTGCTGTCTTGAATGGTTTCTAGGGCGTTGGCCAGCTGCACCGGCATGTCGGCGCTGGCGCGAAAGTCGCCCAGGGTGCCGTTGAGCACAAAGGCAATCACAAAGGTGGCGGCCCCAAACAGCGACCCGGTCAGGGAGTCAAAGGCCCAGGGCTCCCACCCCAGACGATGCAGAGCGAGCTTAGTCGCCCCGTACAGCCCCGTTAGCGGCAGCACCGTCAGCAAAATACGCCATTTAGCCAGGCTCAAGAAATTCGCCATTCTTTCTTTGCACGTTATCTGAACGCGGCGATCGCCCCTTTTGTAGCGCTTTTTATAGCGCTGGTCGGCCAGTTTTAGGACAGGATCAGGTCTTTCAGAGGCTGGGGCCCTCGCTGACGCGCAATCACCAGGCTCAACAGGCCGCTGGTGTCATGGCTGACCTCAGCGGCGAGCTGGCTCAGGGCTTTCAGGGGCGCGACTGGGGGACTTGATGGGGCTGCGATCGCCAACTATCCGGAAGCTTATGCAAATTTTACATGTTGATCATGCGATAAAAGGATGGCCGATTGCAAAGCGTAACCATAAATACAAAACCCATCGCAAAGTTTGAATAACTTAACCTCAAATACCGGAGTGAAAGAGCACAGAGATGTGGTTTTTGATTCGGTGTTTGGCAAGCAAAAACAAGTAAAAAATGCGGAGCTATAGTTCTGTAAAACTCAAACTTTACTTCGTCAAACGATTTGCCCCTCTCGTAAGAATATCCTGCCTGCCTCAGTGTTGACCTGAGAACGGTGCTGCTTTAAGACCTGTCTTAGGCCGAAGTTCGCTCAAGTAATCACCTATCTTTCATTTGTTCTGCCAACGTTGCCACATTTTTGCTGGGCAATCTCTGTTTTTATGGAAAACAAAAGCTTGACTCCAGCACAACAAAGCCACGGCGGAACAAAAAATAGGTGAGCTGCAAGTCTTCTGTGGAATTAGCACAGAAATTAGCCCAGCGGCGATCAGCCGATATCCTGATCACGTTTTGTATTTACCACTTTGCATAACCCTGGAGTGAATGCAACATGACTCGACTCAATCGCCGTAGATTTTTGACCACCGCTGGCACCGCCGCCGTGGGTACTGTGCTGCTCCACGCCTGTAGTCAGGGTGGATCTAACCAGGCCTCAGAGTCGACGGCAGTAGCGCTTGACCCTGCCGATGCCCCCGAAACCCCCAGCGCCAAGCTGGGGTTTATCGCCCTGACTGACTCGGCTCCGCTGATTATTGCCAAGGTCAAGGGGTTCTACGATAAGTACGGCATGACCGACGTGTCGGTCGAGAAGCAGGCTTCCTGGGGCACCACCCGCGACAACCTGGTGCTGGGGTCTGGCGGCGGCGGCATCGATGGGGCGCACATTCTCACCCCCATGCCCTACCTGATTTCTGAGGGCATTGTGACCGACGGCAACAAGGTGCCGATGTATATTCTGGCCCGCCTCAACGTCAACGGCCAGGGGATTTGCCTATCCAACGACTACACCGATCTAAAGGTCGGCGTCGATAGCACGCCCCTCAAAGAAGCCTTTGCCAAGCGCAAAGCAGAGGGCAAAGAGCTAAAGGCCGCCATGACTTTTCCCGGCGGTACTCACGACCTCTGGATTCGCTACTGGATGGCCGCAGGCGGCATTGACCCCGACCAGGATGTTTCGACCATTGTGGTGCCCCCGCCCCAGATGGTAGCCAACGTCAAAGTGGGCAATATGGATGCTTTCTGCGTGGGCGAGCCCTGGCCCCTGCAAATGGTGAACCAGGACCTGGGCTACAACGCGCTGACCACCGGCCAGCTGTGGAAAGACCATCCCGAAAAAGCCTTTGGCATGCGGGCCGACTGGGTCGATGCCAACCCGAAGGCGGCCAAAGCGCTGCTGATGGGCACGATGGAAGGCCAGATGTGGTGCAGCCAGCCCGAGAACAAAGAAGAAATGTGCCAGATTTTGGCGGAGCGGGCCTGGTTTAACGTGCCCTTTGAAGACATTATCGATCGCTCCCAGGGCAAGTATGACTTTGGCCTTGACCAGGTTCAGGAACTGCCTGACCTGATGCAAAAGTACTGGAACGACAATGCCTCGTACCCCTACAAGAGCCACGACCTGTGGTTCCTAACCGAAAACATTCGCTGGGGCTACCTGCCTCCCGAAACCGATATTCAGGCCATGGTCGATGCGGTCAACCGCGAAGATCTGTGGCGCGAGGCGGCAACCGCCCTGGGCCAAGAGGCGATGATTCCCAAGAGCACCTCTCGCGGGGTTGAAACCTTCTTCGATGGCGTCACCTTCGACCCCGAAAACCCTAAGGCCTACCTGGATAGCTTGACCATCAAGCGCGTGTAACTGCTCCGTTCTGGCTCCTCTCCCCAGCGGAGAGGAGCGCTAAACAGCTTCCTCAACTCTGCTGACTTTCCCCTTCTTCTATCCTCTGTCAAGTCTGGAGATACAACTCGATGACCGCTCCTCTCGATATTCGTCCGGCGCGATCGCGCGTTAACCTGCCGCACCTCGGTGGTCAGGCTGTGAACTGGCTCAAGGGGCTGATTCCGCCAGCGGTGGCCATTCTCATTTTTCTGGCCATCTGGCAACTGCTCACTATGGGGCCAAACGCCAACCTGCCCACCCCAATCCGCACCGTATCTGACACCTGGGAACTGATTATCAATCCCTTCTTTAACTACGGCGGCACCGACAAAGGGCTATTTTGGCAAGTTTTCACTAGTTTGCAACGGGTGGCTTTAGGCTTTACTCTGGCTGCCGTGGTGGGTATTGCCCTGGGCATTTTGGTGGGCACCAGTTCGCTAATGTACAGTGCCCTAGATCCGCTATTTCAGATTTTGCGGACGGTGCCACCCCTGGCCTGGCTGCCGATTTCGCTGGCGGCATTTCAGCAGGCCAATCCCTCCGCTATTTTTGTCATTTTTATTACGGCAATTTGGCCCATTATTATTAACACCACCGAAGGCGTGCGGCAAATTCCGCAGGACTACAACAACGTAGCGCGGGTGCTGCGGCTCTCTAAGTCTGAGTACTTTTTCAAAATCTTGTTTCCGGCGACGGTGCCCTACATTTTTACCGGCCTCAGAATTGGCATTGGCCTCTCGTGGCTGGCAATCGTGGCGGCAGAAATGCTGATTGGCGGCGTGGGCATCGGCTTCTTTATTTGGGATGCCTGGAACAGCTCGCGGATTAGCGACATCATCATTGCCATTGTCTACGTGGGCATTGTCGGTCTGCTGCTCGATCGCCTGATTGTGTTCGTCGGTGGCCTGGTACTGCCTGAAGAACAAAAACAGTAAAACCGTTTCCCGTAGGGTGGCACTGCCCACCATCTCCCCGCGCTTCCCAAAAAATCAACCTGTGATTCTGCCGAGGTTTGTGGTGGGCGGTGCCCACCCTACCCCCAACTTCTGGCCGTCGAAATTTGGTTAGTAACTATCCTCTAGCGGTGCATTGCTGCGCGGGTGCCCCTACGATTCCAAAAGCCAAAATTGCCAATTCAAAACTTTCTGTTCGCCTGCACTCTATCTCTGTCGCACCATGGCTGTCTTTGTCGAAGTTGACCACGTCGATCGCGTCTTCAAGCTACCGACCGGGGGCGAATACATTGCCCTCAAAAATATTGACCTGCAAATTCACCAGGGCGAATTTGTTTCGCTGGTGGGCCACTCGGGCTGCGGTAAATCGACCCTGCTCAACATTCTCTCGGGGCTAGACCAGCCCAGCGCGGGCGGCATTGTGCTGGAAGGGCGACAGGTGACCGAACCTGGCCCCGATCGCATGGTGGTGTTTCAAAACTACTCGCTGCTGCCCTGGCTGACGGTGCGCGAAAACATTGCCCTGGCCGTGAACCGGGTGATGAAAAAGCATCCCCAGGCGGTGCGCGATCGCATGATTGACCACCACATTGAGATGGTGGGGCTGCAAAAGGCGGCCCACAAGCGCCCTGGCCAAATCTCCGGCGGCATGAAGCAGCGGGTGGCGATCGCCCGCGCCCTGGCCATTCGCCCCAAGCTGCTGCTGCTCGATGAGCCTTTCGGAGCGCTGGATGCCCTGACGCGCGGCGGGCTGCAGGAGCAGCTGATGCAGATCTGCCAGGAGAACGACGTCACCTGTGTGATGGTCACCCACGACGTGGATGAGGCGCTGCTGCTGAGCGATCGCATTGTGCTGATGACCAACGGCCCCGAAGCCCACATCGGCCAGATTGTGGATGTGCCCTTTCCCCGGCCCCGCGAGCGCATGGAGGTGGTCAAGCACCCCAACTACTACAGCCTGCGTAACGAGATCGTCTACTTCCTCAATCAGCAGAAGCGGGCCAAGCTGCACAAGGCCAAGCCTGTGGTGGCGATGGCCGCCAACGGCCTGGAGAAGGTCAACCTGGAGCTGGGCTTTATTCCCCTGGTCGACTGCGCGCCCCTAGTTGTGGCCAAAGAAAAGGGCCTGTTTGAGGCCCACGGCCTCAGCCACGTGACCCTGAACCGAGAGCCGAGTTGGAACGCGATCGCCGATGGCGTGGCCACCGGCCGCCTGGATGCCGCCATGATGGTGGCGGGTATGCCTTTGGGCATGACCATGGGCTACGGTAGCCAGCGACCCAGACCGATGGTGAGCGCCCTCACCCTCAGCCGCAACGGCAACGCCATTACCTTTAGCAAGCGCCTGTTTGATGCCGGGGTGCGATCGCTGGCCGACTTCAAAGCGGCGATCGATCGCCGTCCCGACCAGGTGCACACTCTGGCGGCGGTGCACCCCACCTCAATGCACAACCTGCTGCTGCGCTACTGGCTGGCCGCAGGCGGCATCGACCCCGATCGCGACGTCAGCGTGACGGTGATTCCGCCCGCTCAGATGGTTTCGACCCTGAAGTCGGGCTCCATCGACGGCTACTGCGTGGGCGAACCCTGGAACGCGCGCGCCGTAGCCGAAGGGCTGGGCGTGGTGATGGCCACCGACAATGAGATCTGGCCGGGCCACGTTGAAAAAGTGCTGGGCGTCACCGAAGCCTGGGCCAACCAGTACCCCAAAACCCACGTGGCGCTGGTCAAAGCGCTGCTAGAGGCCTGCGAGTACTGCGACGATCGCCGCAACCGCGAAGAAATTGCCGCGCTGCTGGCCCAGCCCGAGTACGTTGGGGCCGACGAAACCCACATTCGCCAGGGCTTTGTTGACCCCTACAACCGGGGTGACGGCGACGCTCCCGAGTCGGTGCTCAACTACATTCAGTTCTTTACGGGCAAGGCCAACTGTCCCGATGTGTCGGAGGCGGTGTGGATGATGACCCAGATGGCCCGCTGGGGCATTACCCCCTTTCCGCGTAACTGGTTAGAAGTGGCCGAGCGAGTGAAGCGGGCCGATATCTTTGGCCAGGCCGCCCGCGAACTGGGGATGCTGGACATTGGCCGCGATCGCCGCCCCAGCCATCTGTTTGACGGCATCGAGTTTGACCCCGACGATCCGCTGAAATATCTGGATCAGTTCGCCATCAAGCGCGACCTGCGGATCGAAGAAGTACCCCTGGATGCCGTGATTGTCTACTAATCCTCTTTCTGTGCAACGAACCTGCTGTAGGGGCTGAGCACTGCTCAGCCCCTACCCAACATCCACACACCCACCCAAGACCATGCAAGTGCTCAACACTCCCACCCAATCCACCAACTCTCTCCAGACTCAGGAACCCTTTCTGGTGATCGACAACCTCTCGAAGGTTTACCCCACGGCCACGGGCGACTTTGTCGTCCTCGACGGCATCAGTCTGGGGGTCAACGAAGGTGAATTTGTCTGCGTCATTGGCCACTCCGGCTGCGGCAAATCGACCCTGCTCGACATGGTGGCCGGGTTTCGTCAGCCCACCGAGGGCGAAGTGCGCCTGCAAACCCAAACCATCAGCGAACCCGGCCCCGATCGCATGGTGGTGTTTCAAAACTACTCGCTGCTGCCCTGGTTGACCGCTTACGAAAACATTTACCTGGGCGTCAACTCGGTCTTCCCCAACAAGCCCGAGGCCGCGAAGAAGCACATCGTCATGGAGCACCTGGCAATGGTGGGCCTGGCCGATGTGGCCAACAAAAAGCCCAGCGCCCTGTCTGGCGGCATGAAACAGCGGGTCTGCATTGCCCGCGCCCTGGCCCTGCGCCCCAAGGTGCTGATTTTAGACGAACCCTTCGGTGCCCTCGACCCCATTACGCGAGAAGAACTGCAGGAAGAACTGCTCAAGATCTGGCAAGACCATCAGATCACCGTGCTGATGATTACCCACGACATCGACGAGGCGCTGTTCTTGAGCGATCGCGTAGTGATGATGACCAACGGCCCCGCCGCCAAAATCGGTGAAGTCATGCAGGTGCCCTTCGCCCGACCCCGCGATCGGGCCCGCATGATGGAAGATCCCAAGTTCTACGAACTGCGCAACGAAGCCCTCGACTTCCTCTACCACCGCTACGCCCACGACGACACCTAGGGAGACATTCTCTCAGGTTGGCTGCAAACCCTGCCTTGGGCGCACAACCGTGCGCCCCTACAACGGGCTCCTGCCGAATGCAAAATTCCTGTACTCGCTAAAATAATTTAGCGACACGGCAGTAAGGAGCGCTACTGCGATCGCAGCCTGGCCCGATAGGGTTCCAGGGCGTTATCCAGGGCCGGAGCAAAGATTGGCGACGGAAACAGCGGCTCAAAGAACTGCACAACGGGAATATTCTCAACTCGGGGGAAGAAGTCTGACGGGTTGGGGCCGTCGATGTGGCGGCTCAGCACCCCAAACCCCAGGCGCTCGCTGCGGGGTTGCCAGCTGGGGGCCGTGCGTAGCCAGTCGGTAAAGTTGTTGGCGTTCGCCATACTGGCCGTCAGCTGGTCAACGACCTGGGGCGGCGGCAGCGCCTGGCTCAGGTCGTCAAGATCCTCAGTCTGAGTGACCCAGGCCCGCTGCAGGAGTTCCTGGCGCTGGTCGGGGGTTTGCCAGGCCAAAACGGCATATTTGGCCGGAGTTTCAGGCCAGGAAGAGGCATCGACAGTTTCGCCTGCGGCCAGCGCCAGCAGCCCCTGCCGCAGCTCGTCCTCGGCGGGCCAGTCCTCGGCGGCGGCCTCCAGGTCGCCGCGCCACCAGCGCAGACTGCCGCGAGCCTGGCGCAAAAATTGCTCAAACTCAGGGTCGTCAGCTTCCGCAATCAGCTCGCTGTAGCGCTCCTCCAGCCGATCGAGCACCGCTGGATACAGGGTGACGAAGGGCGGAATCTGCCACAGCGAGCTGGTCAGCAGGGCGGGGTGGCGCAGAATTTCGAGGGTCAGCGCCTCAGTGGCGCAGTTGAAGTTGCCGGTTTGCAGACAGGCCACCCCCAGCCCAAAGAACACGCCCCGTTTGGCGGGCACCAGGGCGATCGCCTTGGTAAACGATGCCTGAGCCTCAGCCGGTTGGCCATTCTCAATTTGCAGCCAGCCCAGGTTCGACTGGCCAAACTCCTGGTAGGGCACAATCTGGTTGCCTGTCTGGAACCAGGCGATCGCATCGGTGAGCAGGGTCTGGCGCAGGGTCGGGTTGTCGCTCGACTGGAGCGCAAATTCGCCCAGGTGGTAGCCCAGCTGGTAGGGATAGTAGGGCTCCCAGGGGGCCAGCTCGTGGGCCTGCGTCACTTGGTTGGCAAAGCGATCGAAGTCAGCAGGTTCGTCGGTAAGGGCCGAAAAGCCGCTGCTGGCGGTGCCCCAGGCGCGGTGAGCGGGCACCAGCCAGAGCGTCATCGCCAGGGTCAGCCCCAGACCGGCTCCAGCCAGCCAGCGGTGACGGCGCGGCGATGCGGCACCGTCCTCGGCTGTGGAAACGGGATTAAAGCTGCGGGCAAGCACGGCCAGGTAGAGGGTGATAGCGCCTGCGATCGCAGGAATGTCGAGCTGGTAGTCAGTCAGACCCATCAGCCCAAACGCAAACAGCCCCGCCAGCAGGCCCCACACCAGCACCGGGGGCAGTCCGGCTGGGGTTTCCTGGGCACCCCGCCGCATCCACCGCACGGTCAGCAGCACCAGCGCCAGCCCCAGCGCCAGGGGCACCACCACGCCCCACAGGCCAAACTCGCCCCAGAGCTGAGCCGGGGTGCTGTGCAGCTGAAACTGCAGCTCGGCGTCGCGCCCGGCCCAGTGAGGCCGATACTGCTGGTAGACCAGGGGCACGCTGCCCGGCCCCATCCCGGCAAAGGGCTGGCTCAGGCCCATGCGCCAGCCCACGGTGTTGGTCACCACCCGGTAAGACAGCTCACCGCCCGCAAAATTGCCCTGACTCAGACTGCTCAAGACCGCTCTCAGGCGCGGGTTGGCTACCAGGCCCAACACCAGCAAACCCAGGACGGTACTGCCCAACGGCAGGGCTATAGATCGAGGCAAGCGGCTGTAGAGCAGAGAAATGCCGACGGCTAACAGCCCGGTGAGCATCAGCGCCAGCCAGCCCCCGCGCGAGCTGGTGGTGTAGAGGTTGAGAATTCCTAGACCCAGGCCAGCCAGCCACAGCCAGCGCCGCCAGCCTCGCTCCACCCAGGTCAGCGCCGCCAGCAGGGGCAAAACCAGCACCAGGTAGCCCGCTACATAGTTTTGGTGGCCAATGGGCTGCCAGTTGCGCAGGCTTGTCAGCGCGAAGCTGAAGGACTGATCTACACCATAGCGCTGTAGCTCGGCCAGCCGTGCCAGCTCAGGCCGATAGATCTGAGTCAGCCATAGACCCAGGCTGAGCAGAATAAACGCCAGGGCGATGTACCCCTGAAACCGCAGCAGCGCATAGAGGCGCTGAGGGTACCGCAGCCAGCCGCCGAGAGCATAGACTGCAGCGATCGCCCCCACCGCCGCCCACCCGTACCACCGCGCCTGGGCCGGAAAGCCTGCCGCCAGGGTGGAGATGACTAGGGCGGCGATCGCCAGCCCCGCCACCCAATCCAATCCATTCCCCAGCCGCTCCACGGGCCGGTGCCACAGCTGCCAGAGCAGCCACAGAATTGGCAGCGTCAGCCCCACCTGCCACAAAAACACCCAGGGCCACGACACCATCAGGGTGCTGCTGCCCGGCAGCAGGGTAAAAACGATATAAAACGCCGCCGCCAATAGGGCCAGCAGGGTACCATCACTGGGATCCTGGGCGATGGGTTTGGGCTTGGACAGAGCATCCTCAATCATGGCGGCGGGGGTCAGTGGGTGGACAAATTAGGGGGCGGACAAGTTTAACGCTGAGAGGCGAAAGCCGTTGTAGGTGGGATGGGGCAGGCCCAACGCTTTGGTACGCAGGGCTTCGATACAGCGATCGAGGGCGGGAAATTCTCTCGGCCAGGCCGGAAAGAGGCCGAGCTTGGCTACCAGGGTATAGCGCTGCAGGTTTTGCGGCGTCAGCATGAGCGTAATTTGCTTGGCCTGGTAGTTGCGGTAGGCAAAGGTTAACGACCCCCGGTAGCCTTCGTCCGGACGGGTGACCATAGACGTGAGCCAGGGGCGCAGGGAACGAATAGCCAGGCTTTCCTCAATTAGCAACGTATCGAGGTCAGGTGGTGCATCTGGGGGTTGGGGCGGGATTGGATGGGCCTGCGGATCGAGCCAGTTGGCCAGAAGCCGAAGCTCAGGGGATGGTTGCCCCAGGCTAAGGTTTTGCTCTACGCTCTCCAGGGCAGCCTTGGGATCGGCGTCAGCCAGCAGAATCCCCGCCACTACTGGACGCAGCAGGGCCGGATCGACCTCAACCACCGGCTGCTCTGTCCACCAGGCCAGCAGGGCGCGGGTTTCATAAAGGGTGTTGTAGCCGAGGCTTGAAGGAGAGACTTCGGCCAGCAGGGTGTCGTACTCCGCCAGGGTGGCCCGAGCCACGGCGGCATAGATCGACTGGTAGGGTTCCTCCTGCCACTGGGGATAGGTGAGGGCAGCGGGGTTGACCAGAGCCTCCAGGGTAAAAGCGGCGATCGCTTGCCTAGACTCTCCTGCCCTCAGCAGCAGATCGCCCAGCAGCCAGTAGCCGTAATGTTCGTGGCGAGGCATCAGCTGTACAGCGTAGGCGGCGTAGGGTAGGGCGGTAGCGGGGTCGGTAGTCTGGTGCAGCACCGCCAGGTTGTGGTTAAACCAGCCGTCGTTGGGGGCTGCCTGCTGGGTCTGGTGAGCGTAGTCGAGCATCAGCGATCGCACATTTTCCTGCGCCTCCGAGTCGCCCAGCACCTGGTCGAGGCCCCACAGCGCCTCTGTAGCTACCGCTGAAGCAGTCGGATCCCACGGGCTGAGGCGATAGGCCTTGTACCAGCGGGTGTCGGCCAGGTTAAGCTGCTGGCTATAAAAGGCGCGATCGGCCAGGGCACCATAGGCCACCGTGAGGGTAAAGGGCAGCCAGATCGTCAGCAGCAGCCCCAGCCACAGGGCCACCGCCAGATAGCCGCGCTGCCGCCCGTCCGCCCCGACTGGCACCGCTTGAGGCAAATAGCGATCGCCCAATGCCAGCAGTAGCACCATCAGTCCCAACAGCACCCCTGTGATGGGGATATTTTCGAGCTGATAGTCGCTCAGGCTAGAGACCCCGTAGGCCAGCAGGCTGCCGCCAATGCCGCCCAGCAGCGCGCGATCGGTCGGTTCCAGCGGCTGTCGCCACAGACGAATCCACAGACGCAGTACCAGCACCATACCGGCCAGCACCACCGCCAACCCCAGCAGGCCCAGCTCTCCGGCGATCTGCACCGGGGTATTGTGCAGCTGCTGAATGTGGTCAAGACCGGCCCCAGCCTCGATCGGGCGATAGAGGTTAGACACCCGGCTCATCACCCCAGGCCCCACGCCCACCAGGGGGCGATCGCGCAGAATGTTGCCCCCCAGACGCAGCATAAACCAGCGATCGAGGGTGGGGTTGTCAGCTAGGCCGCCAGCGCTAAACCAGGCGCGAATGCGAGGATTGCTGGCCAAAATCAGTCCTACTGCGATTGCCCCAGCCAGCCCAGCCAGCCCCCAGCGCCAGCGATGGGCTGGCTTAACCCGGTTCAGGCGGCTGAGCCAGGTCGCCCCCAGCCACACCACCAGGCCCACCACGGCCCCGCGTGAACCGCTGACGTACAGGGCCAGCAGCAGCAGCCCGGTGGCTACGATCCAAACCCTGCGTAGCCAGCCCTGGGCGGCGATCGCCGTCGCTACCGCTAAAGGCACCATCAGGACAAAATAGCCGCCGACAAAATTGTGGTGCCCCAGGGGCTGATGGTTGCGTAGGGCCGTCAAAAAGTTCTCCGAGGCCCACATGGCTGCATCGGGCCGCCACAGTCCTAGGCTGACCACCGCTGTACCGGCGGCCACCACCACCAGGCCCCACCACAGCCGCAGGCGGGTCAACCAGGTGCGTTCGACGGCGTTGCGATAGACGTACAGCACTGCGCCGTAGGTCACAACCAGGCTCATGTTCCATAGCGCCACGCGGGGAAAGGGCGACACCAGCGCCGATACCAGCACAGCAATTCCCAGCCCCAGCGCCACCCAGTCCAGCCCGTAGCCCAAACCGTAGAACGGTGTTTTCGAGTCTAAATTAACCGCCTGGTTTGAACCCGCGATCGCAGAACGTGCCCCTCGCAGCTGCCGCCCCAGCGCCACCAGCAGAGCCACCGCGCCAATCTGCCAGAGCACAATCCAGGCCCAGCCCACCATGCGGTAGTAGCTCAGCGGCAGCCAGCTGAACACCAGCAGCACCAGCCCTCCGGCCAGCCAGAGCGGCACGTTGCTCAAACGGTGGCGCAAAAAGCTTACCCCGCGCTCAGCCACACCTCGGAATTTTGCGGCTGCCGGAGTCGAGGCCGGATCGGCGGTCAATAGGCCCCCTTGCCCCACAGCACAATGCCCAGGGTGGCGGTCAGAATTTCCAAATCCAAATTTAAAGACCAGTTGTCGATGTAGTGCAGGTCGAGGCGAGCCACATCGTCAAAGGTATCAATGTCAGAGCGGCCCGAAATTTGCCACAGGCCGGTCACCCCCGGCAGCACCTGATGGCGAATGTTGTGCCAGCCGTCAAATTTAGCCACATCGCGCACGGGCAGGGGGCGCGGCCCCACCAAACTCATCTGGCCGCAGAGCACATTAAACAGCTGGGGTAGCTCATCTAAGCTGGTGCGGCGCAGCAGTCGGCCCACGCGAGTCACGCGGGGATCGTGTTTGACTTTAAACAACACGCCGTCTGCCGACTCGTTGTGCTGCTCCAGTTTCGCCTGCAGCCGGGGCGCGTCGGCCACCATAGTGCGAAACTTCCACACCTGAAAGCGCTTGCCGTGCAGCCCCACCCGCTCCTGGCGAAAGAAAATCGGCCCCGGCGAGTCGAGTCGAATAGCCAGAGCGATGCCCATCAGGAGCGGGCCTAGCGCTAAAACGCCGAGCCCCGCGCCCAAATAGTCCATCCAGCGCTTGAGGCGATAGTCCCAGCCCCCCATCAGGGGCGCATCAAGGCGCAGCGTGGGCAGCCCGGCCACGGTTTCAGGGGTGCCCCGACGATAGAGCATATCGCGGCTGGTGGGCAGCAGCTGCATGCCAATGCCCGCCCGCCGCAATTTCCAGTACAGCTCCGAAGCCAGATCAGCGGAGGGAATACTCTCGGCCAGCACCAGGGTTGCACCCGAGGCCAAGATCGCTTGGTAGGTGGTGGCGGAGTTGGCGGTGGTGGCCAGCGCTGCGCCAATCACGGGCACGTTGGCCCGCTGCGACAGCACGTCGGCCAGGCGCTTGAGCCGAGGAGCCGGGGCAATCAAAAATACAGAAGACGGTACCTTGGCCTGGGTCAGGGGACGCAGCAGCAGCGTCGCCACCAGCCGCAGCCCCACGACCAGAGCTACCCCACTAAACCAGGCTGAGAAAAACAGCGATCGCGGCAAATCCAGCTTGGGGTCATAAAAATACATGGCCACCAGCGACCCCAGGTAGACCAAACTCAGCAGCTTGCCCGCCCGCAGGTGCCGCTGCCCCTGAGATGTGTTGTCGTAGAGGCCGCCGTAGGCAAACAGCCCGACGCTACAGGCCACCAGCACCCAAAAGGGGCTGGGCAGCCCCAGCCAGGTCCACCACACCAGCTGCGGCGGAATTGGCGAAAAGAACTGATTGAGCGACCCGGCAATATGCCACGACAGGCCCAGGGCTAAAACATCCGTCGCTAGCAGTACCAGACCCCGTCGCCCCGGTCCGGCAACCGCATCGCGCAGCTGCAGCTTCAGCCCCCGCGGGGCGCGAATATCTTGACGGTGGCGGGGCCGCTGATGCAGCACAGCGGGTACAGCACGATGACAATCCATAGCAGGGGCCATAGCAGAGAGCAGCGGCAAGGGATCACGTTGCCCCTAGTATTCCGCAATTGTGCTGAGAAACCATCATTGGAAATGGGTTTAAGGTTCAAGGTGACGGGTTCCAGGGTGTACACCAGCTCTAGACCTTAAACTCTGAACCCTGTTCTCTACCCCGCACCCTCAGCAGCCGATACTTGGCCACCTGCGCCCCAAACAGCAGCACAAACGCCGGGTTGTTGATTAAATAACGCTGCCACAGGCGACGCGGTTCCTGGGCAAAACGGTACAGCCACTCCAGTCCCAGGCGCATCATCCAGCGGGGAGCCTGGGCAACGTCGCCGCTGAAAAAGCTAAATGCTGCTCCCACACCAATCATGACGGCCTGAACCTGCCCCTGATGACGGTGCATCCACTGCTCTTGCTTGGGGCAGCCCAGCCCTACAAACACCACCCTCGCCCCCGACCGATTAATGCGGTCGATGTCGGCAGCGGCTTCTTCAAGGGTAAGGGGTCGAAAGGGCGGCGCGTGGGTGCCCGCGATCGCCAAACCAGGGAACTGCGATCGCAGGTAGACTGCCATCTTCTCCAGCATGGAATCGGTGCCGCCATAGAGATAGATAGGAATACCGGTTTGAGCGGCGCGATCGCACCAGACCAGCATCAAGTCTGGCCCATAAACCCTGCTCTGATTGGGTATACCCAGCAGTCGCAGCCCCATTACCAGCGGCATGCCGTCTGAGGTGACGAGCGCCGCCTCTTCGAGAATACGCTGGTAATGGGCATCCCAGTAGGCGGTCATCACCACATGCACATTGGCTGCGACTACGTAGCACGATCGCCCTGCCTTGGCCCAGGTTTGGATGCGGTCGCAGGCATCGCCGTAGCTGGTGGCATCTACGCGGGTTTTCAGAATGCGCCTGGCCTCAAGGATTGGCTCTGTCATGGTAGTGACCCTGGGGATGAAAAAGCAGCTGCATAGCAAAACAACGTTTGATTGTGGCCGTTTGAGCGTTATTTTGGATGAATTTTTTCCATTTATGTAGCGCGCTTGTCTTTTTTGGGAAACAAATCGCACTTACATTTGGTTAATTCCTGATTCCGCCACCTAAGCTCTTTGGGGGACCGCAATGACCAGGGTGTTGACTTGCGGGTTCCAGCAGAATGGTTCAGAGCTCAAGACCTAGCTAGTATCCCCCAGCTGAGCGTGGTTGAAATCGAGGCCGCAGCAGTGCGCGGTTTTAGATTACCTAGCTTGGGCTTGATTTGACCGATAGTTTTGAGTTGATAGGCATTGCAGCTAAGCCTTGGTATCAATTTTTGGGATGCACGTTTAGGGGATTTTACACATCGTGGACGCACCGCAGAAGCTGGCTTTTGTTGTTCAATCTAACCGTTTACAGGGGCTGATGTGGCAGGCGCTGCTCAAGTCCCAGAAGCTAGCCGTCATTCTAGAACCCGCCAAGGGTGACCTAGCCGACTGCATCAGCCAGATTGCCAGTGCCGGACTCACTCTACCCGATGTGATTGTGCTTGATGCCGAAGCGGCAGAGCTGAACCCCTACGAATTTTGCCGCTGGTGCCGGGCTGCGTTTCCTAAGATGCAGGTTTTTCTGACCCGCTGCCGTCAGCTTCACGTTTCCGATACCGAACGGCGCTGGGCCAAGCAGCAGGGGGCAACCGATTTTCTCAGCGGCTTCGATCGCGACACCCTGATGTCTAGCGCCACCGAGAACGTCAAGCGTATTCTCACCAACCTCGACTACCCCTTTCTGAACGAAAAGGCGCTGCTGACGGTGCTGCTCAACATTCGCCGCCAGCTAAGTACTACCCAGGCGGCCTCGCCCAGTCAGGTCAAGCGTCCAGATCCTATCCCCAGAGAGGGGGTACTGCCTGGGCTATCGCTAGCCGCCAGCCCCACCGCCTCAGCCGATTCCCCACCCGCTGCCGAGGCGGTGACTCCAGACCCGCTTAACGACATTGACTGGGTCACCTCCGGTCTACGGGCTCTAGGCAGCGGCAAAGCCCGTAAAGCCGCAAAAGAGTCGTTTACACCTCCCCCACCAGCCGTTAAATCGAACGCTTTGCCCAAGCCAGCCGACAAAAAGCTGGCCGACGGTACCACCGTTCGCCGTTACCGAGGCGTTGTGTACTAGCGTTGAGATGCACCAGCTCTGGCCAAGTACATCGTGAGAGAGGCTAGGCCTGTGAAAGCCTAGCCTCTCTTGTTTATCAACTACTTCTGGCAGTTATTGTTAGGTTTCGGCTTCAGGAGAGGGGTCGCTGGCCTTCTTGGCCGTAGACTTTTTAGCCGTCGACTTAGTCGTCGATCGCCCGCCTGTAGCTTTTGTAGATTTAGCCGTACTAGACTTGGTTGTCTTCTTGGTGCCAGTAGACTTGCTGGCCGCTGCGGTTTTGGCGGTTTTTTTAGCGCCGCTAGACTTGCTGGTCGCTGCGGTTTTTGTGGTGCGCGAGGCCGTCGATTTGCCCCTGCCGCCTTTGCCTTTTTTGGTCGAAGCCTTGGCGTTAAGCCAGCCGATCGCCTCCTCTAGGGTAACGGCATCGACCTCTACGCCCTCCGGCACCGAAGCATTGACCTTGCCATGTTTGACATAGAGGCCGTAGGGGCCGTTAAACACCGCTACGGGTTCTTCATCGTCAGGGTGGGCACCCAGCTCTTTCAGGGGATCGACCTTTTTACGCCCGCGCCCGGCTTTGGGCTGAGCCAGCAGTTCTAGGGCACGCTCTAGCGTCACCGTCAGCACATCGTCGTCACCTTTGAGCGATCGGTAGTCGCGGCCCTCTTTACCCTGGTCATGGACGATGTATGGCCCAAACCGGCCCTGCCCGGCCTTGATAGACTTACCCGATTCTGGGTGGGCACCCAGGGTACGGGGCAGCCGCAGCAGCCCCACCGCCATTTCTAGGGTGACGGCTTCAGGCTGGGTGCCCTTGGGCAGGGAGGCCCGCTTGGGGTTGGGGTTGTCGTCGGTAGGTTCGCCCAGCTGCACGTAGGGGCCGTAGGGGCCAATCCGCATGAAGATGGGTTCCCCAGTATCCGGGTGCAGCCCCACTTTGTCGGGGCCTTCGACTTTTTGCTTGATGATGCGCTCAATCTGCTCGCCATCCAGGTCAGCGGGGGGAACATCCGCCGGAATGGAGGCCTTCACCGACTCTTCCCCGGTGCCAATTTCAACGTAGGGACCGTAGCGGCCGATGCGAATTTTGGCTTCGAGATCGTCGAGCAGAACGGTACGGGCCGCAGTGGGATCGATCTGAGTCTCTCGCTCCTGCACCATGGTCTCTAGGCCCTGATCGCCAGAATAAAAGGCTTTCAGGTAGGGTAGCCAGTCAACTTCGCCCGTGGAGATGTCGTCGAGGGTTTGCTCCATGCGGGCGGTGAAATGCACATCTACCAGGTCAGGGAAGTTTTGCTCTAGCAGCTTGGTGACGGCAAAGGCCGTGAAGGTGGGGATCAGGCTGTTGTTGACCAGATTGACATAGCCGCGATCGATGATCGTGCTGATCACGGTAGCGTAGGTGCTGGGACGACCAATGCCTTCGCTCTCAAGGGTCTTGACCAGGGTGGCTTCGGTGTAGCGGGCGGGGGGCTGGGTTTCGTGGCCGATCGCCTCCAGATCCGTACAGCTCAGCGCGTCGCCCGTGGCCAGGTTAGGCAGCAGCACCTCCTGATCTTCGATCGCGGCGTCAGGGTCGTCAGAGCCTTCTACGTAGGCCCGAAAGAAGCCGGGGAAGTCGATGCGCTTGCCGGTGGCGCGGAAAATAGCATTCTCCACCTCAATGGAAGCGGTGATATTGGTTTGACGGGCCTCGGCCATCTGGCTGGCCACGGTGCGCTTCCAGATCAGGTCGTAAAGGGCGGCTTCGCGCCCGGTCAGTCCGGTTTCTTTGGGCGTTCTAAAGGTGCTGCCAGCGGGACGAATCGCCTCGTGGGCCTCCTGAGCACCCTTAGATTTGGTGGCGTACTGACGGGGCTTGGGGCTGAGGTAGTCGGTGCCGTACTTGGTAGTGACACAGGCCCGAGCGGCAGAAATCGCCTGCTCTGACAGGTGTACCGAGTCGGTACGCATATAGGTGATATAGCCCTGCTCGTAGAGGTTTTGGGCGACTCGCATGGTGTCGCGGGCCGACAGCCGCAGCTTGCGGTTGGCCTCCTGCTGCAGGGTAGAGGTGGTGAAGGGGGGCGACGGCTTGCGGGTGTTGGGGCGCTCTTCCAGGTTGCTGACGGTCCACACCCCAGCCTGCAAGCTCGCTTGCAGTTCGCGGGCCTGGGTTTCGTCGAGGAGCACCACCTCGCGACCCTCGGACACGCGTCCGGTGGCCTCGTCAAAGTCGCTGCCGTTGGCCAGGCGGGTGCCGCCCAGAGAGTACAGCTTGGCTTCGAAGGCGTTCTTATCCTTCAGCAGGGTAGCCTTGAGATCCCAGTAGGAGCCTTTGCGAAAAGCGCGGCGCTCTTGCTCGCGCTTTACCACCACCTTGACCGCTACCGACTGCACTCGGCCCGCCGACAGCCCTCCGGCAATCTTCTTCCAGAGCAGCGGTGACAGCGTGTAGCCCACCAGGCGATCTAAAATGCGGCGGGTCTCCTGGGCATGAACCAGCTGGCTGTCGATGTCGCGGCAGTTGCTGAGGGCCGACTGAATGGCCTCCTGGGTGATCTCGTGGAACACCATGCGCTTGGTGGGCACTTTGGGGTTGAGCACCTGCAGCAGGTGCCAGCTGATGCTTTCGCCTTCGCGGTCTTCGTCAGTGGCTAGGACCAGTTCATCGGCCTCGCGCAGGGCATCTTTGAGGGTTTTGACCACCTTCTTTTTGTCGCTGGGGACAATGTACAGCGGTTCAAAATCGGCGTCGGGGTTGACCCCCAGCTGAGCCCATTTTTCGCCCTTGACGCTGGCCGGGATTTCGCTCGCCGATCGCGGCAGATCGCGCACGTGACCCATGGACGCCTCAACCCGATATCCTGACGGCAGGTAGTTGCGAATCGTCTTGGCCTTGGTAGGTGACTCGACAATAACAAGGGTTGACATAGGGCTGCTGGCGCTTGGGTAATATTCAGTAGCAATCGCGATCGGGCTCTTTTAGTCTACGAGACTAATTCAATAGAGTTTTAATCTATGGCGTCTATAGAGTTCGCAGGGGTAAGGGCCAGTTGATCAACACTGTACTGCACACTTGCCGAACTGCTGATACCCTTGGCTATGAAAACTTAACCATTGGAAATTTCCCCAGCGATCTATACGCTAAATAAATAGATCATTCCGCTGGCTATCGTCCAGTACTGTTGTAGCTCACCTGCTGTTCTAGTTAACCCATTGGCAAACCGTCCTTCGACAGCAGCGAACCTGGTCAAGGGGCGGCGATCGCGTTACTATCTGGCCAAGACCGGGCCGTCGCGAGGACAGTGCATCGACGCGACTGCCCCTGGTCACGGCGCAATTGACCTGGTACGGTTAGTAGTAATCCCGTCAAGCAGAGAAAAGGTATCCATGGATCTCGTCAACCTCGGGGCGCAGCTCAACGCTGGCACCATCTGGCCGGAGGCCGTTCTGTTGGCCACGATTTTGGTGATTTTAGTGGGCGACTTGATCCAGGGGCGCTCATCGTCGGCCTGGACGCCCTATGCGGCGATCGCCGGGGGGCTAGGGGCCACCGCCGCCCTGGTGGTGCAGTGGTCGATGGCCAACCCAATTGGGTTTCTTGGAGCCTTTAATGCCGACGACTTGAGCATCGTGTTTCGCGGCATTATCGTCCTGTCGGCGGTGGTCACAGTGCCGATGGCGATTCGCTACGTCGAGCAGTCGGGTACGTCCCTGGCCGAGTTTTTGGTGATTTTACTCACCGCTACCCTGGGGGGCATGTTTCTCTCGGGGGCCAGCGAGCTGGTGATGATTTTCGTCTCCCTGGAGACTTTGAGTATTTCGTCGTACCTGCTGACCGGCTATATGAAGCGCGATCCCCGCTCCAATGAGGCCGCGCTCAAGTACCTGCTGATTGGTGCCGCTAGTTCAGCGATTTTTCTGTACGGGTCGTCGCTGCTGTACGGGCTGTCGGGGGGTGAAACTCGGCTGGCGGCGATCGCTACCAGCATTGTCAGCGATGGCACCGATGCCCCCATTGGTCTGGTTGTGGCCCTGGTGTTTGTGATTGCTGGCATCGCCTTTAAGATCGCCGCCGTGCCCTTCCACCAGTGGACGCCCGATGTGTACGAGGGTTCGCCGACCCCGGTCGTCGCCTTTTTGTCGGTGGGTTCTAAGACAGCTGGCTTTGCCCTGGCGATTCGGCTGCTGGTCACCGCTTTTCCGCTGGTGTCGGAGCAGTGGCACTTTGTGTTTACCGCCCTGGCCATTCTCAGTATGGTGCTGGGCAACGTGGTGGCCCTGGCCCAGACCAGCATGAAGCGGCTGCTGGCCTACTCCTCCATTGGTCAGGCCGGATTCCTGATGATTGGCCTGGTGGTGGGCACCGACGCGGGCTACGCCAGCATGCTTTTCTACCTGTTTATCTACCTGTTTATGAACCTGGGCGGCTTTACCTGCGTAATTTTGTTCTCGCTGCGCACGGGCACCGACCAGATCAGCGAGTATGCCGGTCTGTATCAAAAAGATCCGCTGCTCACTCTGGGCCTTAGCATTTGTCTGCTGTCGCTGGGAGGTATTCCGCCGATGGCTGGGTTCTTTGGCAAAATCTACATCTTCTGGGCTGGTTGGCAGGCCGGGGCCTACGGGCTGGTGCTAGTGGGCCTGGTCACTAGCGTGATCTCGATCTACTACTACATCCGCGTGATCAAAATGATGGTGGTCAAAGAGCCCCAGGAAATGTCTGACGCCGTCAAGAGCTATCCCGCCATTCGCTGGGATCTGCCCGGTCTGCGCCCCATGCAGATTAGCCTGATTCTGGCGGTGGTGGCCACCTCGCTAGCGGGGATTCTCTCAAATCCGCTGTTTACGATCGCCAACAACGCCGTCACCCAGACCCCAATGCTGCAAAGCCCCGCTGCCCAGGTCGCGGTTCGGCCGTTGCCAGGTACAGCTCAGAATTAGCCTAAATCCGGTATTTGGAAATTAGGGCAGGCCTTGAGCCTGCCCTAATTTCTTTTTTGGCCTGTTTTCCCAATCGCCTAGCAGGGCCTAGGTAGGGCTAGGGTAACTAGCTTCAGGAGGGAATACCGAGTCTACCAAGGGTTTAACCTTATGCTGCTCAGGGTAGGCGGCCAGGGGCAGCAGCACTCGGCTGTGGGTACGGCCATCGTCGAGGGTCGAGAAACTGATCTCGCCCCCGAGCTGGTCGATCAGCAGTTTGCAAATAACCAGGTGCAGCCCCGGAGGGCCGTCTAGGGATGAAGGGGCCAGCACGTCTAGCGGCTGACTCTGGCTAAGTTCTTCCAGCAGCCGGGGCGAGCACTGCCCGTCGTCGGTCACCGAAAGCTCGACCCAGTCGAGGTTGAGCACTCGGCACCAGAGATCAATGCGCCCGCCAATGGGCGATCGGTTGCAGGCGGCCGCCATGATCTCGTAAAGGATGAGTTCAATCTTGAGCATGTCGCCGCCGAGCACCACGTTGCTCTCGTTATGTACCTTAGACCAGAGCTGACGGGCTTCTAGAATGGGGTTGACGCGCTCTACCAGGCGGTTGAGCAGGCTAATCAGCGGCATGGTCTGGTGCTGACGGTGGAGCTGCCAGCGCTCGCCCACCAGGACCGCCTCAGCATTTTCCATTACGGCGGCTGTTTGGTCGTAGAGGAGCTGTAGTTCGCCTGCGATCGCCGTATCCTTGCCCTGTAAGTGGGCCAAATCCTGGGCTAGCTTGCCCAGCGTGCGGTAGAGGTCTTCTAGTCGGTGGTGCTTGTACCAGTTCAGGTTTTCGAGATCCTGGCGCTGCTGGATGAGCATGGTAGTCGTGGTCAGGTGTCGCCGCGACCAGGCCAGCTGACTGGTCAGCAGCTTAAAAATGGTGAAGTGGTGGTTGGCCCACTGCCGATGGGGCTGAGACACCGCTACGGCTATGCCCGTTACCGCATGGGACGGGGCCGTTCTGAGTGCCGTAATTAAGAGCCGCCGGCCCGCAGTTGTTCTCAGCCAGGCTTTGGTATCGGCGGGCAGCTCATCCACGCAGAGGGGCAGCATACCGTCGGTTTGCAGCGCCCAGTTAATCAGCGCATCAGACCCTACCGGAATTGAGTGATGGGTATCGATGCTTACGCCCGTGTCTTGACTCACCATTTGGGTCACGGTAGCGGTAGCGCCGCCCGGCGGCCAGCTCACCAGCAGTACTGCCGCCCCGTGCAGCAGCTGCATGACGTGCTGTAGGGTGGTCTGCTCCAGCTGGTCGGGGTTGAGCCCCTGGTGGAGCGCCTGCAGGCCCCACTGAATCGACTCGTAAATCTGCTGCTGCTGATCGAGCTGTCGCTGTAGCTGCCACTGATGCAGAATGACGCCGATCTGGCGAGCCACGCTCTCAAACAGCGACTGCTCGGTGGTAGTCCACTGGCGGCTGATGCTGTCGCAGATCAGCACCATGCCTTCGGGGGCGTTGCCGGGGGCGACATTGCCCACCAGCACCGCCTGGGCCCCCAGATCTAGCAGGTGGGGTCGCCAGGCCATCAGCTTGAGCTCGTGGGTAAGATTGTCGATGGTGATAGCCGACGAACTGCGCTCTAGCATTTGCCAATCGACATCGTCAAGGCAGGGCCACAGCATGGGCACCCCCCGAGGGCGGCTGGCCTGACTTTGAAAGCAGAGGTCGTAGCCGTTGCGATCGGGATTGAACAGCAGCACAAAAAACTGCTGAATGCCCAGCCGATCTTGCAGAACGGTAAAGCAGGTTTGCAGGGTTTGCTGCCAGTCAACGTCGCCATGAATACCCTGAATTACGCCAGTGGTGAGGTGCTGGTCGAGCTCGGTTTGGCGTCCGGTTTCTTTGGCGACGGCAGCGGGCAGGGCCACGCTCAGCAGCTGGGCCGCACCGATCAAAAACTGTTTCTCAGACTCTTCCCAAATTCGCGGTACGGTGCCTTCTACCGACACAAACCCCATCAGGTCGCCCTGGCGGCTGATGGGGGCGACCATCAGCGACTGGGCCTGAAGCTGCTGCATCAGGCGATCGGAGACGATGGTCTTGAGTGCGCCCCGGCTTTCGCCCACGACCACGAGCTGCTGATTACCCAACGCCTGGTAGAGGCCGCGCACCTCATCGACGGCAATGTGCAGCGATCGCTCGTCCTCAGCACTGGCAGAGCGAGCCGCTGGCCCTGACGTGCGCTGCCAAAAATAGTTGCCCTTGGGCTCAAACCAGAAAATGCGAGTGCGCTGGGGGGTAATAAACCGCTGGGTTTCGCGCACGATCTCTTTGAGCTGACTGTCGATATCGGGCAGGTTGCCCAGGCGGCCAATCAACGCCAGCAGAGGCTGCTCTAGGCGCTTGGTCCGCAGACGCTGCTGCTCAGACTCAAACTGGTGCAGGGTTTCAGCCAGCTCGCCCATCACAATCGCCAGGTAAGAGCGCTCCCCCAGAGAGGCACTCTTGCCCCAGGCGGGGGAGGCCAGCACCAGCAGGCCAAAGCAAACCTCTTGGCGTTTGATCGGGAAAATAATGGCGCTCTGTAGGGCCAGCTGCTTGGCGATGGTGCCCCACTCGCCGGCCCGAATTTCGTTTTGCAGGTCGGCCACAATCAGGGGCCGCTGCTGCACCACCACCTGCTCCATCACATCCCCAGGGGTGAGGTTGATCATGGTGCGAATAGAGCGCATCTGGCGGGGGCTATGGCACCCTTTGGTCACTAGGCGATGGTTGATGCGGTCGTATAGACCAATCCAGGCCACCTCAAAGGCAAACTCCTGGTGCACGTGGTCGATGGCCAGGGTCACAACTTCCTCTGCCGTCATGGCCCCTCGCAGCGCCTTGAGAATGCGCGACAGAGCCATGATTTGATGGTCGTGCCGGTCGGAGGACGAGTCGTGGGGTTGGGATTGCGCCATTGGCGTCAACACTCGCTTTGGGTGCAGAGAACAAATCCGTTAAAAAACGGCTGGCCTGGGTAAGCTAACCCAATGTCAGCCCCCCAGAAATGCCTAGGGCGCTTATCGTACCGGCTTTCACCCACTCGGCGGCAGTTCTTAGCTAGAACTACGTCCAACCAGGCGATCGCGGTTTGATTGCTGTAGACTCCACCCAAGATCTGTACTAGATCTATCAAACGGTCTCAAGCTAGCCTTGCGGGCTGCTTTAATAGGGTATGGCAGGCGTTCGCCCTGGGGGTGGGGCTTTGGTCATCGCCGCTGGGACGGGTCTTTGACCATTGCAGTACCTCCTTCCCCTAAGACCGCTAACCGCTGTGCTCACCTGGCGTGCTCCATAATTGGCAAAGGCGCAAAGGCCGCTGGCAGCCAGAATGTACCTTTAGCCTGAATATCAGTTTACCCTGACCGCCGTTTGCATTCACCACTACAGTCTGTGAAAGATCCTTACCGCCAGCTGGTGCGCCCCCTCCTGTTTCGTGGCGTCACGCTCGACCCAGAATTTCTTCACCACCGCACGATGAACCTGCTGACCTGGCTGGGGCAGCCGGGGCAATCGCCGTTAGCGGCTCGCATCCGGCTGTGGCTGCGGCAGCAGTTTTGCTTTAGCGACCCGCGTTTGGCCCAAACCTGCTGGGGGCTAGATTTTGCCAACCCCCTGGGTCTGGCGGCAGGTTTCGACAAAGATGGCACTGCGGCTTTAGCCTGGCCCCTGCTAGGTTTTGGCTTTGCCGAACTGGGCACAGTCACCTGCTACCCTCAGTCGGGCAACCCCCAGCCCCGCCTGTTTCGCCTGCTGCAGGATGAGGCGGTGCTAAATCGTATGGGCTTTAATAATCAAGGGTCTGCGGCCCTGGCCGATCGCCTGGCCGCCTATTGGGCCAGCCATCGCCCCAGCATTCCAATCGGGATTAACCTGGGCAAATCGAAAGTCACGGAGCTAGCCGATGCGGCTGACGACTACCGAACTAGCTTTCAGCGGTTGTATCCTTACGGCGACTACTTTGTGGTGAATGTTTCGTCGCCCAACACGCCAGGGCTGAGGTCGCTACAGGCCGCCGACCAGCTAGGCCCAATTCTGGCGGCCTTGCAGGCAGAGAATAGCGCTGGCAAACCTCTGCTGGTCAAAATTGCTCCCGACCTGGCCTGGCCTGATATTGATGCTGTGATCGACCTGGCCCAGGCTCATGGGCTGGCGGGCATGATTGCCACCAACACCACGATCGCCAAAGAGAGGCTCAAAACCCAAACCCTGCTCCAGACCGGCAACCGGGTTGCCGACGAGGCGGGCGGCATTAGTGGGGCTCCCCTGCGCCCGCGATCGACTGAGGTGATTCGCTATATCTACCAGCGCACCGGAGGCAGCTTGCCGATTGTAGGGGTGGGCGGCATCTTTACCGCCGCTGACGCTTGGGAGAAAATTACCGCCGGAGCTGCGCTGCTTCAGGTTTACACCGGCTGGGTTTACGAAGGTCCCTGGATGGTGCCGCGAGTGCTGAAAGGGCTGCTAGCCAAGCTAGAGGAGCACCAGCTGCCCAATATCAGCGCCGCTGTGGGGCTGAGTCATCGATCGCAGGTCGATGATCTGGCTAATGTGCGGCCTTCACGCTGAGGCTGGTGGCAAGTTTGTGTCTATGAAATTAGTCAGTGAATTAGTCAGTTTTGGTGGCCTGGTGGGATAGAAATCTCGCCTGTTCTAAGCGGACGGTGAGACGCCTATCCCACTGGACTAGGGGCAATGCCTTCTACTTGCGGCCGGGCGTGATTTTTTCGACCAGTTCTTTAGCGCCTTCGACAACACCACCCTGGTCGGGGTTTTCCTGGCGGTACTGCTTCAGGTTCTCCTCATAGGTTTTTTGTACTCCGTTAGTACGCAACCCAATGGCTATCCCTCTCCTCCCCCGGGCACATTCGATGGAGTGAGTTATGCCCGAGCTGGCTCGGGCGTATACTCTCTGCCCCTACCGCGTGATCCGCGATCTTTAGCACAGAATTTGAATGTTGTGAAACCTGCTTAGATCGCTTTCTGCCTGAGCACGACATTATTTACGGTGGGGGATTGCCTGCTGTAGGATGGTTGCCTGTGTAAAATTTCGGTTGGGTCTGGGCATCGGCGCTAAGTTCACAGGGCGCTTTCGGCTTAGGCTACCGCAGTCGTTGGTATGTTGCGCCGTGGCCCTAATTCCCCCATCCCAGTTGCAAAAGCTTGAGTCTTGCCCCAGCGGCCCCCTGCAGATTTTACCTTTGGCCGCAGCGGCACCTGAGGTAACCGCTAGCCCTGCGGACGGTGCCCCGGCGCTGCAAGCCCTGACCCTATCGCTGACCATACCGACCTACAATGAAGGTCGAAACATTGGCCCTCTGGTCGAACGGCTGACCGCGCTGCTCGATCGCGCCCTGCCCCAGGACTACGAGCTGATTGTGGTCGATGACAACAGCCCTGACCTGACCTGGAATACGGCCCTGGAGCTACAGGCGACCTACCCGCAGCTGCGAGTGCTGCGGCGGCAGGACGAGCGCGGCCTGTCTTCGGCGGTAATTCGCGGCTGGCAGGTGGCCCGAGGCCGCATTTTGGGGGTGATCGATGCTGATTTGCAGCACCCGCCGGAGGTGCTGATTGGGCTGCTCGAAGCCATTCAGCAGGGGGCCGATTTGGCGGTGGGCAGCCGCCATGTGGAGGGGGGCGGCGTTAGCGAGTGGAGCCTGATGCGGCGGGTGCTGTCGCGGGGGGCGCAGACGGTGGGGCTGCTGCTGCTGCCGCGAGTGGTGGGCCGGGTGAGTGACCCTATGAGCGGCTATTTTATGGTGCAGCGCGAGGCGATCGCAGGCCCGCTGCTCAACCCCAAGGGCTACAAAATTTTGCTGGAGGTGCTGGGGCGCGGCAGCATCGACACCATCGCTGAGGTGGGCTATGTGTTTCAGGAACGCCAGGAGGGGGCTAGCAAAGTCACCTGGCGACAGTATGTTGACTATATTCATCACCTGCTGCGGCTGCGGCTAGGGGGACGCATGTCTCGGCTGCACCAGCGCTTCCCCATGCAGCGGTTTGTGCGCTTTGGCCTGGTAGGGCTGAGCGGCGTGGTAGTCGATATGGTAATTCTCTACCTGCTGCACAGTACCCTGGGTCTGCCCCTGACCCGCAGCAAAATTGTGGCGGCTGAGGTCGCCATTCTCAACAACTTTATTTGGAACGACGCCTGGACCTTTGCCGATGTCAGCCAGCTGCAAAAGGGCTGGTCGGCCCGGCTGAAGCGCTTGCTCAAGTTCAACCTGGTCTGTCTGGCGGGGCTGGTGCTAAATGTGCTGGTGCTGAATGTGGTCTACAACCTGGTGTTTGGCCAGCGCTGGGCCTACCTGGCCAATTTGGTGGCGATCGCGATCGTTACCTTCTGGAACTTTTGGCTCAACCTGAAGCTGAGCTGGCGAGTCACTCAGGTGAAATAGAGGGTATAGGGTTTGGGGTGTAGGGTCTTAGGCCAATCCCTTACACCTTCTACCTGTGACCTTAAACCCTTGTACCTTAAACCGGCCTTTCAACGACAGTCGAGGGTGGCAAACACCTGCTCAGCGGTAGTCTGGGGCGCTTCACCGTGGGCCAGCACCCACACAAAGCGAGCGTCGTTGTTGTACTCCACAAACGTTAGCAGGCTAGCGGCGTCGTAGGTTGTCGTCCCCTGGGTAAAGCTTCCCGACTGTATCGCTACTGATACGGGCTGGCCGCAGAGCGTGCGATCTTCTAGCTGTGGCTCACTGAGCTGGTAGTTGCCCTGGGTCGAAACGCTGTCTTGAAACTGCTCGACAAAGGTTTGCTGCGACCGGCGATCCTGCAGGTAGCTGGGCAGCTGCCCCATCGTCAGCAAGATCGACGGCGGCGAGTCGGTACTGGCTACCTGAGTCACCTGTAGACCAAACAGACCCAGGTTAAAAATGCTCTGGCTCTCGCCAGGAATGGCGTAGGTAAACAGCTCTTCAGTTTCGCTAGGGGGCTGGTCAGGGCCAACGGCGAACCGCAGCGTGCGGTTGATAAAAAACGCCAGAGCTAACCCAGCCAGCACCGTTAGCCCCAGGCAGCCGCCACAGCCCGCCGCTAGCCATTTAGCCGTATTGCCGCCCTTGGCGGGTGGGGGAGGAGTAAAGTCGGCCTGGGACATCGCTCGACAAACAGCAGTAGTGCCATGATAGGTCGCCGGAGCCAGTGGACACTGCCGCCGAGTCATGAAACGTTGCGATCGCCCGGTCGCAGCTAGCCGCTATTCGGCTCACATTTGCACTACCCAAACGGAGAGCGCAGCGCCAAGTCGGCCCCAACCCCGCCGCGATAACCAAGAATTTTGGGCAAAAAAGCAGTAAGTTGACCCAAAATCTACCTTTAGCAACTTAAGAAACCTGCCGCAGGAGTGTTTATAATGCTCAATGCTGAAAAATGTTCCTTCAATAGGTAGTTTCGCTATGGCTTTTTTTCGTCTACCCGGTACTCAAGTGTCTGTAGCGACCTGGGGTCGCCTGGGCGTCGCCGCGGCGCTCTGCCTGGTTGGGGCAGTGGGCTGCACTACCCCAGTTGAAGTTTTGGATCCAGACGCCCCTGAGACCGAGACCCCCGCTACCGAAGCACCCGGCGCTACTATTGACGTATTTTTTGGCGATGTCGAAAGCCCTGCTGGCGGTACCGTAAAACAGCTCAGACTGCCCGGCCCCGAGAGTGCGGTGCTCGTCACCTGTGATCAGGAGGGGTTTGTGCCCTTTGCCTACAGCGATACGGGCATGGACTGGGTGGGCTGCGAAACCACTACCCCTGACGACACCGCAGCACTAGAGTCTACCCTGACCGAGCCTGAGCTGTCTGATGTACCCAGCCCTGTAGGCGGTACGGTCTCTCAAGTTACTATCCCCGGTCCCCAGAGCGCTGTTTCGGTGCTCTGCGAGACGGGCTCTCCCTTTGTCTATGAAGACCAGGGCACCTGGATTGGCTGCCAGGGCAGCTAGGTTCGACTCCGCTCACCTACCGTTCGACTCCGCTCACCTACCGTTCGACTCCGCTCACCTACCGTTCGACTCCGCTCACCTACCGTTCGACTCCGCTCACCTATCGGGTCGACGGCATCTTCGGCGGTTTTGCTCCGCTCACCTACCGATAACTCGGTGGGTGAGCGAAGTCGAACCCTACGCTCCAACGGCCTCCTTGGCGGCGTAGAGCACCTCGGCGGTGATACTGTTGATGCCCTGGGACTGGGCAAACTTCTCGGTGTTGCGCTTCACTTTGCCGCGCACAAAACCAGGAATTTTTTGCAGCTCCGCCAGGCCGTCGGTGCTCCAGTCGAGACCAGCGGCGTCGGCGCTCATGGTTTTGGTCAGTACCTCTTTGGTATCGTGGCCGCCAAAGAACTCCAGCAGGTGGTCTTCCATGCCCAGGGTGAAGGAGTTGTACACCAGATCGACGATCTGGTTGGCCCCTTCGTAGCCCATGAACGGGCGATACCCCACCGGGAAGTTTTGAATGTGGATAGGGGCGGCAATTACGCCGCATGGAATATCCAGTCGCTTGCCCACGTGGCGCTCCATCTGGGTGCCGAAGATGGCGGCGGGCTCAAGCTGGGCAATGCGATCGCCGATTTCGCCATTGTCTTCGCTGACCAAAATCTCGTCGCAGTACTCGCCCACCTCGGCGGTGAACCAGTCGGCATCGTACTTGCAATAGGTACCCGCCAGCACTACGTGAATGCCCATCTCCCGCGCCAGAATTTTGGTCATGGCGGCGGCATGGGTGCTGTCGCCAAATACGACCGCCTTTTTGCCGGTCAGGTTTTGACAGTCGATCGATCGCGAAAACCAGGCCGCCTGAGACACAAACCGGGTCTGCTCGTCGATGAACTCGTCGTAGTTGACATTGGCCCCCTGTGCGTTCAGCACCGCCTGAATAGCGCGAATGCAGCGGGCGGTTTCGACAATGCCCATGGGGGTGATGTCGACGTAGGGCATGTCAAATTCTTCTTTCAGATACTCCGCCGTCAGCGGCCCCACTTCGCGGTAGGGCACCAGGTTAAACCAGGCTCGGCCCATGTTCTGGATGTCGTGGACGCTGGCCCCGTCGGGCATGACCAGGTTGACCTCAATGCCAAGCTGGGCCATCAGGGTGCGCAGCTCGCGGCAGTCGTGGTTGTTGTGGAAGCCCAGGGTGGTAAGGCCGATAATATTGACCGAAGGTTTCTCGGTTTTGCCCTCGGGCAGAGTGCCTTGCTTGCGGGCTTTGGCCGTGTAGAACTGCACAATTTGCTGGAGGGTGCGATCGGCGGCCTGCAGCTCGTTGACGCGGTAGTGGTTGACATCGGCCAGCAGCACATCGCTCTGGGCATCGAGGCTGGCTCGCTGCACAAAGTTGGCCAGATCCTCCTGCAAAATGCTGGAGGTGCAGGTGGGGGTGAGCACAATCAGGTCGGGGCGCTCTTCTTTGTCTTTGCGCACGATGTTGTCGACCACCTTTTCTTGGGAGCCGCGCGCTAAAACATTGCGATCGACAATGCTGGCGGTGACGGGGGTAAAATCGCGCTCCCGCTCCAGCATCGATCGCATGACATTGAAATAGTCGTCTCCCAAGGGCGCGTGCATGATCGCGTGCACGTTTTTAAACGAGCTGGCGATGCGCAGGGTGCCAATATGCGCCGGGCCGGCATACATCCAGTAGGCCAGTTTCATCGGGTGAGTCTCCTTGGTGGCGGTGGTCAGCGTGAGTTTGCCGAAACACCCTGAGCCGCGCAGGCCGGTGACCCATCGGTTTAAATTGTCGCTAACGCAGCGGGTAGATGGGGGGCTCTGAGAAAATTCTTTACCTGGCGGTAGAAACCGGGTTGCCGACTGCGAGATAAACAAGTCGAGCTACCGGTCAGAGCCCAAAACAAGTCTCTTAATCTACGGTTTGCGCTGACCCCGGTTTGGAGAGGTCACGCGCTGAACGGGTGACCTGCAAAATTGTGCGCACTAGCGTTTCGGCCTCAATGGGTTTGGGCAGGTGGCTTTGAAACCCGTTAGAGAGCGCCTGGGCCTGGTCAGAAAGGCGAGCGTGGGCCGTAATGGCGATCGCCGGAATGTTGGCCTGGGGGGCGGATAGCTGGGTGCGAATGGTCTGCACCAGCGTATAGCCATCCATGTCGGGCATGCTGATGTCGCACAGCAAAACGGCGGGCCGCATTGAGTTGACCAGGTGCAGCCCTTCTTTGGCCGAGGCCGTCGTCGTGACCACCGCCCCCTGCGTCTCTAGCAGAAAGGCGAGCAGGTCGCGGGTGTCGGTGTCATCTTCAACCACCAAAATAGGCAGCCCGTCGAGGGCGTGGGTCGAGGGTTCGTCGGGCAGCAGGCTGGGGGCAGGCGGCGACGGCGAGGTCGACTGCGCCAGCGGCAGGGCAACGGTAAAGGCGGCCCCCTGGTTGAGGCCAGCACTTTCGGCCCAAACGCAGCCCTGGTGCTGCTCGACCAGGTGATGCACGATCGCCAGCCCCAGCCCCAGGCCCCCCTGGGAGCGCGTAATGCTGCTGTCGGCCTGCCGAAAGCGATCGAAGATGTGCGGCAAAAAGTCGGCGGCAATGCCCAGGCCGGTATCGGTGACGCGCAGCTGGGCATAGGCCGGAGCCCCATCGCTAGGGCCATGCTCAGCGCAGGTGCTGGTGATCAGCCTTTCTTTGGGCAGACTGGCCACCACCGAGAGACGAATATCGACTCGCCCCTGGTCGGGAGTAAACTTGATCGCGTTGGTGAGCAAGTTCCAGATCACCTGCTGCAGCCGCAGGGCATCGCCTGTCACCTCCAGGCGATCGCAGTCGTGAAAATTGGTTGTCAGGGCGATCGCCTTGGCCGTTGCGGCGGGTCTTACCGTTTCTAGGGCCGTTTGAGCAACTGCAACCAGGTCTACCGGCAGACGGTGCAGCTGTAGCTTGCCCCGCACAATCTGTGAAACATCCAGAATGTCTTCAATCAGCTGTTTTTGGGCCAGGGCGTTGCGCTCAATGGTGTCGATGGCGTACTCGACTTTTTGCGGGTCTAGCTTGCCCGCCTGCAGCAGATTGGCCCAGCCCAAAATCGAGTTGAGCGGCGTGCGCAACTCGTGAGACAGCACCGCAATGAAATCATCTTTCATGCGGTTGGCGGTTTCGGCTTCTTTGCGGGCCGCCTGCTCGCGAATGACCTGGGCATTGGCGGCTTCGGCCTGCTTGCGCTCGGTAATGTCTTCAACGGTGCCGACGTAGCCCAAAAAGGTTTTTTGCTCAGACACCATCCGAGCCGAGCGAACGGCGGCCCAGCGCTCTACCTCGCCGCTGGGCCGCAGCCGAAACTCCTGCGCGTAGTCGTTTTGCCCGTTTTGCAGGTAGGCGGCCCAGGTCGATCGCGCCGCCGCCAGGTCGTCGGGGTAGACCGAGTCTAACCAGCTCTGGCCAGAACCTGAGCCCAATCTCGCCCCGTCAGTTGACTCTGAGGTCGTTGCAGCACCCTGACAAATCGTTTGAAAACGCGGATTGGTGTAAACGCAGCGGCCCTCGGTATCGGTGACAAATACGCCTACGGGAGAACAGCTGCTGAGCAGGCGAAACCGTTCTTCGCTGGTTTGCAGTTCGGTGTTGATCGCCTCAAGCTGGGTGGTCTGGCGCTGCAGGATTTCTGTTTTTTGGCGCAGCGCCTCAGTCTTTTTAAATAGCTCAATAAAAATGGCCACCTTCGACAGCAAAACGTTGGGCGCAATGGGCTTAATTAGATAGTCAACCGCGCCCAGGGCGTAGCCCTTAAACATAAATTGTTCGCTGCTGCTAAAGGCGGTCAAAAAGATAATTGGGGTATCCTGCGATCGCGGTCGCCGCCGAATTAAAGTCGCCACCTCAAAGCCATCCATTTGAGGCATTTGCACGTCTAGCAAAATCAACGCAAAGTCATCCTGTAGCAGGCAGCGCAGCGCTTCTTTACCCGAGGTTGACTTGACCAGATTGGCTCCCAAATCACCCAAAATAGCCTCCAGCGCCACCAGGTTTTCGGGCTGATCATCCACTAGCAGAATGTTGACCGGAGATTCGGTTGGCATGCCTAGACTCCCGCTGCGGCGCAAAGGTGAATGAGGCGAGGCGCAATATCGGCCAGCGGCAAAACCCAGTCAACGTTGACGGCGGCGATCGCCGCCTCAGGCAAAATTGGGCTTTCTGCGGTGTCTGGCGCTTGCACAATTGTCGTTCCCCCCCGCGCTCTGAGCGACAATAACCCCTGCACCCCGTCATGATTGGCCCCCGTCAAAAGAACGCCAATCACTCGCTCGTTATAGACATCTGAGGCCGACTCTAGCAACACATCAATTGACGGGCGCGCGTAGCAAACCGGCTCATCGACAGAGAGCGAAAAATACCCATATTCTACCAGCAGATGATAGTCAGGGGGGGCAAAATAAACGTGGCCAGGCTGGATACGCTCTTTGTCTTCGACTTCATGCACAGGCAAAACCGTAAACTTTTGCAGAAAAGAACTCAGGCCCTGATCAGACTCCTTGTGGCGGTGTTGAACGATCGCTAAAGCAGCCGGAAACGCTGTAGGCAGCGATCTTAGCAAAGTTTTTAAAGCTGACAACCCCCCTAAGGAGGTGCCTATGGCGATCAGTTCGTAAGCCACTAACTCCGCCTCCTGTATAGCTTTTCAGCTTTGGCCAGATCGTCGTAGGCGGTTTCATACTTGGTAAAGCGAATAGTTTCTTGCTTGCCTAAGCCAAGAATGCCAAATTTACACAGGCTGTTGTAGAACAGCTCATGCACCTGGTCTTGCAGCGTCTGGTTAAAGTAAATCAGCACGTTGCGGCAGATAATCACGTTGAATTCATTGAAGGACCCGTCGGTGACGAGATTGTGCTCGCCAAAGACAATTCTCTCGCGCAAAAAAGGCCGCAGCATAGCGTTGTTGTAGTGGGCCGTGTAGTACTCAGAAAAGGTGCGCTGGCCGCCTGCTTTTAGATATAGATGCGTATATTCCTGCATCTGCTTATACGGGTAAATGCCCTGCCTGGCCGTCTGTAAAACTTTGTCGTTGGCATCGGTGGCGTAGATGCGGCAGCGATGATAGAGCCCTGCTTCCTGCAGAAGGATGGCCATCGAATACACTTCTTGTCCGGTAGAGCAGCCCGCGTGCCAGATCCGAAAGAAGGGGTAGGTGCGCAGCAGCGGCACCACCTGCTGCCGAAAGGCAACATAAAAGCTGGGGTCGCGAAACATGGCCGTGGTATTGACCGTGAGCCCCAGCAGCAGGCGATCGGCGCAGGCGCGATCGCTCAGCATTTGAGCCTGGAGTTCGGGCACGCTGGAGAGCCGTTCAGCCTTCAAAAAGTTGTGAATGCGGCGTTTGAGAGAGGCCTTGGCATAGTTACGAAAATCGTAGCCATACCGATGATATAGCCCCTCAATTAGCAAGTGAATATCCACATCGTCTGGTTTTAAGATACCCACTGATCCTGCACAGTTTGTTCGAGCAACGTTTAAAGGCGTAGTGCGATGCACAGGTTTAAGCCAAAACCCATCGTGCTTAAGATCTATTGTCGCTTAATCCTTGGGCTAAGCTGTATTCCAAACAGAGGATTTTAGGCCGCAATTAGGTGTACAGCCACAGGCGCAGCAGGGTGAGGAGCTGCTCGGTGTCGATGGGCTTGGTGATGTAGTCGGAGGCCCCGGCCTCAATGCACTTTTCGCGATCGCCCTGCATGGCCTTGGCGGTGAGGGCAATAATCGGCAGCGATCGAAACTGCTCCTGCTGGCGGATCAGGCGGGTTGTTTCGTAGCCGTCCAGCTCGGGCATCATTACATCCATCAGCACCAGGCCGACATCGGGGTTGGCCTGCAGGGTTTTGAGGCCGTCGCGGCCATTTTCGGCAAACACCACGTCCATGTCGTACTGTTCGAGCAGGCTGGTGAGGGCAAACACGTTGCGCACATCGTCATCGACAATCAGCACCTTTTTGCCCGCCAGGGCCGGATCGCTCTGCTGCAGGCGCTCCAGCATTTGCTGCTGACTGGGGGGTAAATTGGCCTGCACGCGGTGTAAAAACAGCGCGGTTTCATCCAGCAGTCGCTCGGGCGATCGCACATCTTTAATAATGATGGTTTCGGCCAGGCGGCGCAGCTGGGTTTCTTCGGCCTCGGTCAGGTCTTTGCCGGTGTAGACAATGATCGGCAGCCGCCCCAGTGCCGGGTCCTGCTTGATCTGCTCGATCAGGTCAAAGCCGTTCATATCGGGCAGGCCCAGATCGAGCACGATGCAGTCGCAGGGCTGCGATCGCAGCGCCGCCAGGGCTGCCGCCCCCGTGTGTACGGCGGTACTGGTCACCTCCGGGCCGCCAATCAGCTCAATAATGCTCTGGGCCTGGTTTGGGTCGTCTTCGATCACCAGCAGATAGCGCACCCGCCGCTCCACAAACTGCTTGATGTCGAGCAGGGTTTGCGTCAGCACTTCGGGGGCCACGGGTTTTTGAATATGGGCGATCGCCCCCATCTGAAATTCCCGCTGCTGCTGGTCATTCACCGTCATCACGTGGACCGGAATGTGGCGCGTCATGGGGTCGTGCTTCAGCTGCTCCAGCACGGCCAAACCGTCTATATCGGGCAGGTGCATGTCGAGGGTAATGGCGTTGGGCACAAACCGCTGCGCCATCGCCAGCCCGGTCTGGCCCTCAAGGGCCACCAGCACCTTAAACCCCTGCCCCCGCGCCATATCGAGCAAAATGCGGGCGAAGTTGGGGTCATCCTCAATCACTAGCAAGACCTGATCAGAGGCTTTCCCAGGGGCGTTGCCATCGGCCTGTACCTGGGCCCGGTCGTCCGTCAGGCTGTCGGGCAAGGGCGGCAGCGATCGCTCCAGGCGATCGACCACCGGCACGACCGGCGGCGGTGCGGGGGCGGTGGGCAGAGCCGCTGGCACAGGCGACGTCGGCTCATCGGGGGTAGGGGGCACGTAGTGCAGGGGCAGGCGGAGGGTAAACGTGCTGCCGCGATCGGGCTGACTTTGCAGCTCTAGGGCACCGCCGAGCAGCTGAGCCAGCTGCAGGCTGATCGACAACCCCAGGCCGGTGCCGCCATACTTGCGGCTGGTGGTGCCGTCGGCCTGCTGAAACGCGCCAAAAATAGTCTGCTGTTTTTCGGGCGCAATGCCAATGCCGGTATCGCTGACCGCAAAGGCCACCTGGCCATCGTTAACCGGGGAGATGTGTACGGTAACTTCGCCGCGATCGGTAAATTTGATGGCGTTAGAGAGCAGGTTTTTGAGAATTTGCTGCAGCCGCCTGGGGTCGGTTGAGAGGCTGGGGGGCAGCGCGTCGTTGAGCACAATCTCAAACTGCAGTCCTTTGCTAGCCGCCAGCGGCTCAAAGGTGCGGGTCAGCTCCATCTGAATGGCCGTAAAGGGCAGCGACTCGACCGACACCTGCATTGTGCCCGACTCGATTTTGGCCATGTCGAGAATGTCGTTGATCAGATCGAGCAGATCGGCCCCGGCGGCGTGAATCGTGCGGCTGTACTCAACCTGTTTCTCGGTCAGGTTGCCGTCGCTGTTGGTGCTGAGCATCTGGGCCAAAATCAGCAGGCTGTTGAGCGGCGTGCGCAGCTCGTGGGACATGTTGGCCAAAAATTCTGACTTGTAGCGCGATGACTGGGCCAGCTGAGCCGCCTGATCTTCGAGCGCCTGGCGGGCCAGCTCAATCTCTTGGTTCTTGCGCTCGACCTGCTGCTTCTGGGTTTCGAGCAGCTCGGCTTTTTCTTCCATTTCTTCGTTGAGCTGCTGTAGCTCTTCGTTCGACTGCTGCAGTTCTTCCTGCTGCTGCTGCAGTTCTTCGTTCGACTGCTGTAGCTCTTCCTGCTGCTGCTGCAGAATGTATTCTGACTCCTGTAGCGACTGGGTGCGCTCTTCCAGCAGCTGGTTGCTGTGCAGCAGTTCTTCCTGCTGCTGGCGCAGCTCTTCGGTCAAAATCTGCGATTTTTCCAGCAAATGCTGGGTTTGCAGGTAGGCGGCGATCGCATTGATCATGACCCCCGCCACCCCGCTGGCCTCTTCTAAAAAGGTGAGCTGCAGGTCGGTAAACCGCTGAAACGAGGCCAGCTCGATCACCCCTTGAATTTGGTGCTCAAACATCACCGGCAGCACCACGATATTGAGCGGTGGCGCAGCGCCCAGGCCTGAGCGAATGCGGATGTAATCTCCGGGTACCTCGGTCAGCAAAATGCGCTGCTGTTCTAGGGCACACTGCCCCACCAGCCCCTCGCCCAGGGCAAACTCGTTCGAGAGGTGTTTGCGCTCCTGGTAGGCATAGCTGCTGAGCAGCCTGAGCCGGGGTGGGTCGCTGTCGGCATCCATCATGTACAAAAGCCCCTGCTGCGCCTCGACCAGCGGAGCAATGTAGGTCAGCACCAGGCTGGCCAGGGTTTCGAGGCTGCGCTGTCCCTGCATCTGCTGCGATAGATCGGCCAGGTTAGACTTCAGCCAGCGCTGCTCTTCGTTGGCTCGAATGGTCTGCCGCAGGTTGGTCACCATCTGGTTAAAGGTGCGGGTCAGCGTGCCGGTTTCATCCTGGGAGGTGCTCTCGGGTAAATCGAGTGACAGATCGCCCGCCGCCAGCCGCTCAGCCGTATCGGAAAGCTCCCGCAGGGGGCGAGAGATGTTGCGCGACAGCGCCCAGCCCACCAGCGTTAGCAAAATAAACGAGGCCGGAATGCCAAAGCCGATTGTGTAGAGCGTCTGCCGAGCTGCCAGCTGCGCCTGCTCGGCCCGCTCCTGCAGCAGGTCCTCTTCTTCTATCCTCAGCGCGGTGATCTGCTCGCGGAGCTGCTGCATCAGCTGTCGCCCCTGATCGGTCAAGACAAACGCTTGCGCTGCCGCAAACCCGCCGGTATTGCGGCGCTGAATGCCCTCCCGCAACCTGTCCATGCGGGCGTCGATGAGCGGCCTGAGTTCTACCAGACGGTCGTATACAGCAGGGTCGTCGCGGGTGAGCTGGCCCAGCGCGTCGTACAAAGCATCGACCTGAGCGACAGCCTGATTGTAGGGTTCTAGATATTGGGCCTGCCCGGTAATTAAATAGCCTCGCTGCCCGGTTTCGGCGTTGGCTAGCTCAGCCTCTAGCTCATCGAGGTAGCCCAGCACCTGGTACGACGTCTTCTCTCGCTCAGCATTGCGAATGAGGCTGGTGGTAGTGCGATAGGCAACGGCCCCCAGCAGCGTTAGGATCGTCAGCCCTAGCGCAAACCCAGCGCCAATTCGGGTGCCAATTTTGAAGCGGTTTAGCATGGAGTTTCATGGATGAGCTGACGCAACCAAAATCTTACCCCAGCGGGAGCCGTCCTGGTGCTGCTGCTGTCGCTGGGGCGATCGCTGAGGGGCAGGCCGAGCCCGGTCTACAGGGGGCACTGGGGCAGCTACCGTTCTGGCCTGGCGGCGACTGGTGCCGCGAGCATGCGGCCAGGGTTTTAAGCCCTATAAGCTAATCAACTGGGCTAATTTGGCGCAATTTTTTGAGCGATCGCGCAACATCAATCACGCAACATTAATTGTGTGAACTTGGTTTGAAATAAATTATCTTTTAATTCTTTAGACCACTCGCAACTTGAGTTAGGTTAAGCCTACTTTTTTGGCTCAAGGGCTATGGCGATCGTCGCTATAAAACGGCTTTTTTGCTAACAAAAAGCGCAATAATGGAGCCTGGTATTTGTTCATGTCGCTGCCAGTTGCAGAGTGTTATAGTCAGGGGCGAGATTAACTACAAAACTTAGAACATTTGACTGCCATTGCCCCTGCGGATTGGTTCAAACGGTGGACTGTGGTGTTGAGTCCAAGTCTTATCGTGTCGATCGCCCCCTTTCTGGCCCAGCTAAAAACGCGCCAGTGCTGGTTCACCCTGACGACCTAGGGCGGCTGAATGCCAGGATTTAGCCGTAGTTTTGTCGTTTCTTCATCGCTCCTTAAATAATCGCTAATCGGCTATTAAAGCTTTCCTTACCTCAGTCTCATATTATTCTCTGGAAAACCTAAAGAGCTTACAGCTGGCTTTGCTATGACAAGAAACCAAAACTTCCGCACCATTCTCAAGAAAGTTATCAATACTGAGGATGAGAGTCATAACACCTCCAGCAACGACTCCTTTAATCAGGTGATGGCTCGCGCTCGCCTGGGTCGGCGGGGGTTTTTAAAGGGCAGTTCATCTCTGGCTGCTGCCACCCTGCTGGGAACCGGCCTGGCGTTTGCGGCCGACTCGGCTAAGCAGACTGGGCAGGCGGCCAAAGCTTCAACCGGCCTGCGCCTCAGCTTTAACCCCGTGGCCAAAAGCATTGCCGATACCCTGGTTGTGCCCGAGGGCTACACGGCCCGCGTGCTGCTGGCCACAGGCGACCCGATCAAGAGCAACGTCACCCCCTACAAAAATGACGGCACCGACAGCGACTTTGACCTGCGGGCGGGCGACCACCACGACGCCATGCACTACTTTGGCCTAAACCGGGCGGGCAACGGCTGGGACCCCAGCGGCAGCGATCGCGCCCTGCTCGCCATCAACCACGAAGTCTGTGAAGACCTGGGCTTTGTGCATCCCAACGGGCCAACCAACTACGGTGCGGAGAGCACCGAGGCCCGCCCCGCGATCGAGGTCGATAAAGAAGTAGCCGCCCACGGTGTGACCGTTGTAGAAGTGGTCAAGCAGGGCTCGACCTACCAGATCAACCGCGACTCGCGCTTGAACCGCCGCGTTACCGCCGCTACCCCCTGCCAGATCAGCGGCCCGGCCCGCCGCAGCCCCATGATGGCCACGGCCTTTTCGCCCAGCGGTGAGCGCACCCGTGGCACCATCAACAACTGCGCCAATGGCTACACGCCCTGGGGCACCTACCTCACCTGTGAAGAAAACTGGGCCGGATACTTCAACCGCCGCGAAGACGACGCCGTGCGTACCGCTAAGGAAGTCGCTGCTTTCAAGCGCTACGGCATTGGCAACGAAACCTCAGGTCGCTACAACTGGTCGCGGGTCGAGGCCGCGGGCAACACTGACCTCTACAAGCGCTGGGACGCCAGCAAAACCGCCAGCCGCGCCAACCAGGACTTTCGCAACGTCGCCAACACCTTTGGCTGGGTGGTAGAAATCGACCCCTTCAACCCCAACGCCATGCCCCAAAAGCGCACCGCGATCGGTCGCTTTGCCCACGAGGGCTGCTGGCCTGCCCCCGCCGTAGCCGGGCAGCCGCTGGTGTTTTACTCGGGCGACGATTCTCGCAACGAGTACACCTACAAGTTTGTCTCTGCCGCTAAGTGGGATCCGCGCGATGCTAACCGAGGTATGGCTGCCGGAGACAAGTACCTGGATGCTGGCACCCTGTACGCCGCCAAGTTTAACGACGACGGCACGGGCGAATGGCTGCCCCTGACCCTGGATAACCCGGCGATCGCCAACTATGCCGACTACGACTTCGCCGACCAGGCCGACGTGCTGATCAACGCCCGCATTGCCGCCGATGCCGCTGGGGCCACCAAGATGGATCGACCCGAGTGGGGCGGGGTGAACCCGGTAAATGGCGATGTCTACCTCACCCTGACCAACAACGTATCGAGCAGCAGCGGGCGCGGCGTCAAGACCCCCCTCAATGCCGCCAACCCCCGCTACTACGCCGATGCCAAGGGCGAGAGCGTCAGCAAGGGCAACGTCAACGGCCACGTGATTCGCTGGCGCGAGGCCGAGGCCAACCACGCCGCCACCAGCTTTAACTGGGATGTCTACCTGTTTGGGGCCAAGGCCAACGCCGAGGCCGACGTTAACCTGTCGGGGCTGACTGGTGAGAATGACTTCTCCAGCCCCGATGGCCTGTACTTTAGCGAGGCGGTGCCCGGTCTGCTGTGGCTACAGACCGACGACGGCTACTACACCGACACCACCAACTGCATGATGCTGGCGGCCCTGCCGGGTACCGTAGGCGACGGCGAAGCCAAGATGGTGACCAACAAGGCGGTGCCCATCAATGGCGATGCCGACCAGCAGGTGAAGACCTACGTGGGCCAACCCGCTAGCCCTGCGGTGCTCAGCCGATTTTTGGTGGGGCCGCGCGACTGCGAAATTACCGGCATTACCGAGTCGCCCGACGGCAAGGTGCTGTTCGTCAATATTCAGCACCCTGGCGAAAATAGCGAGTCGGTAACAGACCCAGCCCAGTTCACCAGCCACTGGCCCGACGGCGGTAGCGCCCGACCGCGATCGGCCACGGTGGTCATTACCCGCAACGACGGCGGCAGAATTGCGGTCTAGGCGGCGGTTCTCAGATTAACGATTGTCGGATTAACCGGAGCCTGAGCTAAGCTTGGGCTCCTTTTTTGGGCGACACCAAGCCCTGAATCTTGGATTGAGTTCTATGGGATAGCCCTCTCAACTGTCTACAGGCTGGCAGTAGGGATTGCCGACAAAACCGGGAAATTGCCTCGCCATCCCTGGGGCATTTGCGCAACTGTCTCTCTCCTTGGCCCTGCGGTCAATTTCTCGCCTAGGGTTGATGCAGCCACGTTCACTGAGGAATCAAACTTATGAGTTCTATTCAGCCGCCATCTAGCCATAGCCAGGCCTGGGTTGTGCAGACCTGGATCGCCTTTGTGCTATCGGTGGGCAGCCTGTCGCTGGGCATTTTTTGCCTGCCGGTCGATGCCTGGGTGAAGGGCTACATGGGCATGGGCACCATGTTCGCGCTGGGCTCGACCGCCAGCCTGTCGAAGACCGTGCGCGACCTGCACGAGGCCAAGCAGGTGACGGCTCGCATTGATGAGGCCAAGGTCGAAAAACTGCTGGCTGACCACCACCCGCTGCGCTAGGGCGATCGCTCGGCGCAGACAGCAAAGTAAAACCCTAGCAAAACCTCCCTGGAGTGCCACCGCTTAAACGATACTGCGCGAATAAACGCAACGTAGGATAGCCCAAAGGCCGCCAAAAACAGCGCCACTTGCTCAAAGGATGCCGCTCCAACGCGGAGAATGTTGACCAGAAACACCCCGCTCAGGATCAGCAGCCCAAACGAGATGTTGCGGTACATGATGTGGGTGGCCTGATACAAGTCTGCGGTAATTAGTGAGGGTCTATTATTTTCTTTCAAATAAGAACAAACCCTTGAATAGAGATGATTCATCTTCTTAGGCATGCCGACTTTGTCGTGCAGCAACAGCAGTAAGCGGCTCTCAAAATCGAGGGTTTTGGGGTCAATATCTTTGGCCAGCCCCTGTAGCCATTCGCCTCTATCTAAAAGAACTTCGGCGGGGAAATAGTGCAGGTCGCGATCGAACAAGTTGCAGAGGGCCAGAAAGAACTTCCAGGTCACGCCCTGCGCCAGACCACCCAAGAGATAGCTGGCAAACGCCAGGGCAATTACCACTTGAAGAGAGATAGTTTGCGCTAGGCCAGCAAACTCTTGCAGGCTAACTGCCGGGTTGTAGAGCAAGAAAATCGCCAGGATGAGGGGTACGCCCCCAATAATTGCGGCAAAGAACTCGTAAGGCCCCAGCGCAAATTTGAAAAAATCCATAAACCCTACGGTGGCTAATTTTAGAGATAGTCAGGTTCAGAAGAAGCGCTCAAAGGCTGCCAGTGCTTCACATTCAAGCAGTGAGCCAGCGATCTTGACCGGGCGTCTGCCGTGCTTGAGCACATCGCGGACCCGGAAGCGGCAGAGCGATCGCCGCCGCTGCCCCAGTCTTGCTCGCTCCCGTCGCCCATCGGTCGCCCTCTAGTTTATCGCCCACCATCATCGCATTAGACCTCGGGTTGCTTAGGAAAGCCGTTGGGAATCTCAAAGCGATCGCCCGTGTGGCAGTACTCATAGCCCGCCATCCGCCCAATGGCCCCCAGTTTGTCAGAGTCGATGCGGTTGTTCTCGCCCAGCACGTCGTCGCGCACAAACAGGTGCACCACCTGACCAATCACCATCGAGAACTCGCCCACCGGCACAACTTGCAGGGTGCGGCACTCAAAGGCAACCGGCGACTCCGCTACCCGAGGCGGCTGAATGACGCGGCTGGGGGCCGTAGATAGGTTGACGTAGTCAAACTCTGACTCGCCGTAGGGCAAGGGCTCGGCACATTCGGCCACCTGGTGGGCATAGGACGCGATCGCCAAATTAATCACGTATTCCCCAGTGCCGCCCTCGCCAGGCGGGCGCACGTTGCGCAGGGTGTCTTTATCGCTGCCGTCGGGCTTGCGGCTAACGCTAAACATTAGCGCCAGGGGTTTGTGGCCCACGGCATTGAAGTAAGAAAAAGGAGCCAGGTTGACCACGCCCTCGGGCGACAGGCTGGAGACAAAGGCGATCGGGCGGGGCACAACGCTGCCAATCAGCAGCTTGTAGCGCGTTGAGGGGTCTAACAGCTCTGGGTCAATTTCCATTGGGGGCTAGGGATAAGTGTGGGCAATGCCACGAATTCTGCCACGTTTCGCCGAGTGTGGCCGAGGCTGAGCCATAATTTGCGTTAGCCCCCCTCCTTTTAACGGTGACGAATACAGCAAAGCAGAACTAAGCCTGCCGTTAGGAACCCGGAAACCCTGGTGCGCTAACAATTTTCATTTTGAACTTTCATTTTGAACTTTGCACTGCGCACTCCGCGCAGCGGCACTACTTGAGCCTTGTCCCCTATCGGCAGTAGTCATCGGTCGGGTGCGCCGCCCGCACTGCAATCGGTGACCACTGCCGAATGACAAATTCGCTGAGGCCAACATCGTCTGGGCGATCGCGATCAAGCGTGGCCCAGTCGGCGCTACTGCCCCAGTCATAGGTATAGCCCAGCTGAGTCCAGGGGTAGGGTATGGCGCTGGGGGCTGCGCCGATGGCGATCGGCTGGCCCTGGTGCTGGTAGCGCTGGTCGTACTGGGCATAAAACCAGTGCTGGTAGGCGATCGGCACCGCGATAAATTCGCTGGCGGTGCGGAAGCTCAGCTCGGCCTCATGGTCGCTAATTTCGGGGTCGGGGCTAGGGCGAAAAAGAAATTGTGGATCGACCCAGATCTCAACTACCTGGCGCTGGGCCGATCGATCGGCGGGTTCGGGCGGCAAACCGAGTACCTGGCCCAGGCGAGCCGCCAAAGGAATGTCTGGCGTTGGGGTATAGGCTTGGCAAAAACGCTGCAAGTCGGGGACGGCTGTAACCCAGACATCGCGGGTCACGATTAGCTGACTGCCCACATTCTGGCTATAGCCCACCCAGTCAGCCCAGGTCGCAACCAGGACATGGCCCTGCTCGTTCCAGGTGAGGGCGCTGTTGTGGCGCGTAATGGCGGTCAGGTCGCTAAAGACTTCGTTGGGTTCTGGCGTTCTGGCATCCTCAACGGCTTGCCAATAGCCGGAGGGCAGCTCAGCAGATGGGCCTACCTGGGCCTGCGCCGGAAGCGCGATCGCCCCGCCCACCTCAACTAAGCCCAGCAAAATTGCCCCAGTGCCCCAGTGCAGCGGTTGTCGAAAGTTTAGGACCATGCCGTGCGACAGAATGCTATGGCGCTTAGAGTGCCCGGATGCGATCGCAGCCAACGTCACCCACGTCCATCCAGCTCTGGGCTCACTATTCGCTTGTTCAGGTCGCAGGATAGCGCCGCACCTGGTACTCGCGGGCGTCGATCATGCGGTAATCAAACTCAACCGCCTCGTCAAACTGTTGCTCAACGGCGTCTAGCTCCTCCTGGGGAATCGACTTCCACTGCTCGCGGGTTTGCCAGCGCACCATAAACACCACCTGGTCGTGCAAGTCAGGCGAAATCCACACTTCCTTAGAAATAAAGCCGGGATACTGGCTCAGGGCCGCCGTCCAAATGTCGTTGTCCAGGCGAATGAAGTTTTCTCGGTTTTCGGGGGCGACCGCGAAGGTCAGCCATTCAATCACCATCAGGTTGCATCCTTCGTTAAGCGGGCAATTTGAGCTTCAAAGTAGGCCTGACGAGTGCCCAGCACCCGCGCCAGCACCAGCCCCTCGCGGTAGGCCGCCAGGGCTGAGGGGGTTGCCCCCAGCTGCTCATGCACCTGACCCAGCTCGTCGTAGGCCGCCATCATGGTAAACGCGCTGTGTGACTGCTGGGCAACCACCAGCAGCTGTTCGTAGAGGTAGCCGACATCGGCCCAGCGGCCCAGGCTTTTATAGACGTTGGCTAGGTCGTTGATGGCATTGGCGGCGATTTCAAACTGCTCCAGGTCGATGGCGTTGGTGTAGGCCACCTGAAACTGACGCGCGGCGGTAGCTACGTCCCCCAAAGCGAGGTAGTTTTGGGCCACTCGCTGCTGCAGGGGGGCAATTTCTGGCCACAGGCTCTCGTCGCTCTGGTAAAGGGTCAGCAGGCGCTGCTGCAGGGCGATCGCCCCGGCAAAATCCTGCGCCTGCTCCAGGTTCTCGGCCTCAAGGGTCAGGTAGCGCCGTTCGTCGTCGGGGTTAGCCTCAACCTGGTTCAGCGCCACCAGCTCACCATAGGCCTCAGCGGCGGCTGGAAAGTAGAACCACTCCGATCGCAGCGCGGCCAAGATTTCGAGCTGGCGGCGGTAGTCGGCGGTGTTGTCGGCCAGTCTAGCCGCATCGGCCAGGTCGCGGCGAATGTCGGCGGCGGCGTCGATCGCGCCCAATACGACATAGGTCTCGGCCAGGCGCTCCAGCCGCTCGCGGTCTTCTGGCAGCACCAGATCGGCGCGAATTTCGTCGAGCCGCACGGCGTAGAGCTGCAGATCTTGAGTGGCGGTGCTGTCGCGCAGCCACTGCCCCACCCGGTTAATGGCCGCTAGCTCGGGCTCAACCCCCAGCAGTCGGCGCAGGCGAATCTCCCGCCGCCAGATGTCGCGGGCCTGCTCTAGCTCCCCTGCCCCGGCCAGGGCTTCGGCCTCCAGGGCCAGCTGATCGAGCGCTTGCTCTAGAGCGTACAGCTCCAGCGGGCTGGGGGGGCGCGACACAGTGGGCCGAGGCAGCAGCGGGTCGAGGAGGTCGTCTTGCAGCGGGTCGGCCAAAAAGGGAAAGCGCACCGCTGGCGGCAGGGCCTGGGCCAGCGCCTGGGGCGCGGTGCCGAGGGTGAGCGCGATCGCTAGGATCAGCGGCCCCCCTAAGCGCTGCAGAGGGCACCGTAGGGAGCGCTGCAGCGTACCCTCGCAAAGCCAAAATTGGGGTTTCAAAAACTGACGGGGCAACGATCTTTCCCAAGCTGCTCACCTATCATAAACGCCGCCAGCGCCCTAATGTGACAACCCCTTAACATCTCCCAGAGACCCACCATAGCGGTAGCCACCATCCTGTAACCTGGAGATTCGACGGCGGTTAAATCGTCCTGTCTAGAGCCATCACCAACCCCTTTGCAAGCCTCGTTTCAGACTATGCACTCCACCGCATCCCCGACTGTTTCGACCCCCCAGCGCACCGTTCGCATCGTGTCTCGCAAGAGCCAGCTGGCGCTGATTCAAACCCACTGGGTACGGGATGAACTCCAGCGGCACTTCCCCGAACTCACCTTCGAAATTGTCACCATGGAGACTCAGGGTGACAAGGTGCTCGATGTCTCGCTCTCCAAAATTGGCGATAAGGGCCTGTTTACCCAAGAGCTCGAAGACACCATGCTGCGGGGCGACAGCGATTTTGCCGTGCACTCGTTGAAAGATCTGCCGACCCGCCTGCCCGAGGGGCTGATGCTGGGCTGCATCACCGAGCGCGAAGACCCCGCCGATGCCCTGGTCGTGCACGAAAAGAATAAAGACAAAACCCTGGCCACCCTGCCCGAGGGCGCGGTGATTGGCACCTCGTCGCTGCGGCGACTGGCTCAGCTACGCCACCACTACCCGCACCTGACCTTTAAAGACATTCGCGGCAACCTCAACACTCGCCTGCGTAAGCTCGACGAGGGCGGCTACGACGGCATTATTCTGGCGGTAGCTGGCCTCCAGCGCATGGATATGGGCGATCGCATCCACGAAATTTTGCCCGCCGACATCTCCCTCCACGCCGTTGGCCAGGGAGCCCTGGGCATTGAGTGCCGCACCGGCGACGCCGAAATTCTCAAGCTGCTGAGCGTCCTCTCCGATGCGCCCACCACCGCCCGCTGTCTGGCCGAACGCGCCTTTTTGCGCGAGCTAGAGGGGGGCTGTCAGGTGCCCATTGGCGTCAACACAACCCTGGAGGGCGATACCCTGACCCTGACCGGGCTGGTGGCCAGTCTCGACGGCCAGCGAGTGATCAAAAACACCGTGCAGGGGCCAACGACCACGGCTGAGGCGCTCGGAACCGAGCTGGCCCAGCACCTGCGGGCGGAGGGAGCCCAGGCTATTCTGGACGAAATCAACGCCACCAACCGAGCCTAGGGGCGCTTGAGACGCTTATTCATCAGCTGCGTGACGGCTCCAAAAGCAGTCGCCGCAGCCCACAGCCTGGTTTTTGAAATTGGGATGGCCATGCCCGATTCCTGAGGATTTTGGCCTGCATTGATGGCGCACTCTAGGTCTGCCACTCGCTAGTGCGCTGGAGCCAGGACGATCAGCAGGTGCCGAGAGCCCTGGGTAAGCCTGTGGGTTGGGTCGGGCGACGCTGAACTAGCTACCGGGGGGACAGTTTGAAAATTGGCCTTGTTTACCCAGCTGAACTAAAGAAAAGCCTAAAATCACCAAAAGTAGTCTCTGTGTCTGTCCAAAGCAATAGAGCATCGGTCACAATAGGCCAAGGTTGGCCGGTGCATATGGTCCTCAACTTGCCTTCCTCCCCTGCCCAGGCTGGTATTCCTACAATGTTGACTTCCCTTTTTCCCAGGCCTCCTGTTTCCCAACTTTTGTCTTTGCTACGACCCTCCATACTGGCCCTAGCGCCGCTGGCTTTGGCCTCCGTGGCGGCAGAGATGAGCCTAGCCGCCACCCCGCTGACGGAGTATGAAGACAGTCCTAAGGTTGTCATTGATGAAGCCTGGCAGATTATCAATCGGGAATACGTCGACAACAGCTTTAATCAGCTCGACTGGCAGGCCGTGCGCCAGGACTTGTTAAGTCGGGAGTACACCTCTCAAGATGCCGCCTACGGTGCGCTGCGGACGGCGCTGCGGCGACTCAACGACCCCTACACCCGGTTTTTGTCGCCCGTAGAGTATGCCGACCTTACCGACCAAACCTCCGGGGAGGTTTCGGGTATTGGGGTGCAGCTGGAGCGCAACAGTCAAACCGGGGCGGTGCTGGTCACCAGCGTGGCTCCTGGTTCACCGGCAGAGCAGTCGGGCATTGTAACGGGCGATCGCATTTTGCTGGTCGATGGCCAAAGCACCGAGCGCCTTACCGCTGAGGGGGTGCTGCAACAGCTGCGGGGCAACGAGGGGTCTCAGGTAACGCTGACCATCTCTCGCGACGGCGGCGGGCAACGCACCGTTATCTTGACCCGCGCCCTAATGGATTTGCCCACCGTTGAATACTCTCAAAAAACGGTTGGCGGTCGCCCTATTGGCTACATTCGCCTGATTGAGTTCAACGCCCACGCCGCCGAGCAGATGGCTGAGGCCATTCGCAGTTTGAGCGATGCCGGGGTGGAAGGGTTTGTGCTCGACCTGCGCGGCAACCCCGGTGGGCTACTGCTGGCCAGCATTGACATTAGCCGTATGTGGCTACAGCACGGCCCCATTGTGCGCACCCTCGATCGCAGCGGTAACGATGAGGCGATTTCGGCCAACCGCACCGCACTGACCGATCTGCCGCTCACGGTGCTGGTAGACGGCAGGTCGGCCAGCTCCAGCGAAATTTTGACTGGTGCTCTGCGGGACAACAATCGCGCCACCGTCGTCGGCAACACCACCTACGGCAAAGCCCTGGTGCAGTCGCTGCACGGTCTCACCGATGGCTCTGGCCTCACCGTTACCGTGGCCCACTACTACACTCCCAACGGCACTGATATCAGCAGCCGGGGCATTACTCCCGATGTCGAGGTCGGCCTGAGCGATCGCCAGCGCCGCGAGCTGTTCAGCAACCCCGCCCTGCTCGGCACCGAGGCTGACACCCAGTACCTCCGCGCCGCCGAGGTGCTAGAGCAAACCATCCTGGCCAACCAGGGGCAACCGGCCACTACCGGTGCCAGCCGCTTGGGCCGCCTAGAGCCAGCGGAATAGGTAGTACCGAATTCCGATCTGGTTACATCCGGTTTGTAGGGGCATTGCATGCAATGCCCCTAGCCCCTACAGCCGTCCGGCGTAGGCGGCCATAGGCTCTTTGATAAAGCGAATGTAGAGGTGCTTGAAGGTTGACTGCACCACCCGAGGCAGGCCAAAATCAATCGGCACCAGTTCGGCGGGGAGCTGCCAGTCGGCCACCCGCACCTCGTCGGGAGTCAGCAGCGGAAAGGTGATTTCGTCCCAATGGGGGCAGGCTTGTAGGCGCAGCGACTGAGCTACGGTGGGCACCGTCAGGGGATCGACCCCCAGCACCGCTACCAGGGCGCGATCGAGGGCAAACACGTTACCAGAAGCGCCCAGAACCCCCAACTCCCTTGGTTCGCCGCCGCTGGGGCCATTGCCCTCGTGGCCGACAATGCCATCGACAATCGTGAGTTCGGGGTCGATCAGGCGGGCGGTTTCGACCAGCATGGTGCCAAAGCGCTGCACGTCTTTACCCGCCTCCATGTGCCACCAGGCCTTCATTTTGCCGGGTACGCAGCCAAACAGATTCTTCACCCCCAGGGTCAGGGTAAGCTGCACATGAGATTTGACTTTGGGCAGGTTGATCACCACATCGGCCTCCATCGCTTCTTTCGAGAGGCGCAGATGGTCAAACTCAGGGTTGTCGGTGGGGTAGCGGTGGCCGTGTAGCTCCACGATAGGCAGGTCGAGTGCCTGGGCCAGGGGCAGTAGACCGTTGGCCTTGGCTACTCCATAGGCGCTGCCAAAGGCGGGGCTATCGCCCAAAAAAGGATGGCCGCCAGCGGCCTGCACTTGCTGGGCCACGGCGTAGACCAGCTCAGGCCGGGTCGTGCATTCTTGGGTGGGCCGAGAGCCGGTCAGCAGGTTGGGCTTGAGCAGCACGCGATCGCCCGGTTTGACATAGGCCGTCATGCCCCCCAGCGGCTCTAGGACTTGAGTGAGCGACCGCGCCAGATTGCTGCGATCGTAAGACTGGGCACGCACAAGGCTAACGGGCACCGCCATGATAGTCTCCAGGGGAAATAAGGTCTGTTTGGAGAATAACGCGGATGGGGGTGGGGTGGGAGGGTGGATGAGTGATGATCCCTGAGCGGAGTCGAAGGGAGTGGGTAGGCGAGTGGGTGAGTGGGTGGATGGGGATGGGTGCAAAATTCAAAGTGCAAAATTTTGCACTTTGAATTTTGCACTTTGCACTTTATTTAGTTCGTCATGAGGACTCTCTATGCTCAACCTGTGGGTGACCACCAGCGGCACCTGGATTAACGTAGCTACCGTTTTGCTGGGCACGGCTCTGGGGCTGATGCTGCGCAGCCGACTGCCAAAGTCAATGCAGCAGATCATTACCCAGGCGGTGGGGCTGATGACGGTGGTGATTGGCGTATCGATGGCGACGGGTCTGTCTGCAATCGACGCTGGCCCCATCGATGGGATTATTTTGGCGCTGCTGGTGCTGGCGGCGGGGGGGCTGCTGGGCGAATGGTGGCAGATCGAGCAGCGCCTATCGGTGCTGGGCGCCTGGATCAAGGCCAGGGTGAGGGGTGGCGGGCGCTTTACCGAGGGGTTTGTGGCGGCTAGCCTGCTGTTTTGCATTGGCCCGATGGCTATTGTGGGCAGCCTCAACAATGGTCTGACCGGCGACAATACCCTGCTGACGCTCAAGGCGACGATGGACGGGCTGGCCGCGATCGCCCTGACCGGCACCTACGGGGTTGGGGTGGGCTTCTCGGCCCTGAGCGTGCTGGTGGTCCAGGGGGGGCTGTCGCTGCTGGCCAGCGTCTCGGGGTCGATCATTTCAGACCCCACCACCAGCCCCCATGTTTTGCTGATTACCGGCACGGGCGGACTGATGATTTTAGGTCTTGGCCTCAATTTGCTGGAGATTGGTCAGGTGCGGGTGGCCTCGTTTTTACCGGCGCTGCTGCTCAGCCCGCTGGCGATCGCCCTGGCCCAGCGGTTGTAATAGGATAAGCTGGACTTGTCCGGGTTAGCGTGTACCCGTCGAGCTACAGCATGGCCCCTCAGCTGCTTTCCACCCCAGCCCAGGTAGACGCCGTGTTTACGGCCCCGCCGCTGCTGTCTACGGTCGATTTTTGCTGGCGCGATACCTATGTCGACTGCCGCTGGGAGCCGCCGGGGGAAACCCCGACCGAGGTCGCGACCCCCTGGCACGCCATTGTGCTTTTTACCCAGCTGCCCGATACGGCGGTGGCCGAGCGCTGCATTGACGGCCAGTTCAAGATTGAGCGGGTGCATCCGGGCGATATTTTGGTGCTGCCGGCCGGGGTGGGGCAGCGATCGCGCTGGAACGTGCCCGGTGAGTTTATGAACCTGGTATTTGACCCGATTGCCCTGGGGCGATCGCTCGATGAGGCCGCCGACGGCACTACCTTTGAACTGGTGCCGCATTTCGCTACCCAAGATTTGCTGGTGCTACAGCTGGGCCTGGCCCTGCGGCGGCTGTTGCAGATGGGCACTCCAAACCGCCTCTATGCCGAGTCGCTGACAACCACGCTGGCGGTGCATCTGCTGCAAACCTACGCCACCCGCCAGCCCCGGCTGACGACTTATGGCGATGGCCTATCTCAGGCCAAGCTGCGACGGGTCGTTGACTACATTCACAGCCACCTAGACACCGACCTCAGCCTTGACACGCTGGCTACTCTGGCGGGCATGAGCGCCCACTACTTTGCTCAGCTGTTCAAACAGTCCACCGGGTTTGCGCCGCACCAGTACGTCATTCGCTGCCGGGTCGAGCGGGCCAAAGCGCTGCTGGCGCGACCCGATCTGGCGATCGCCGATATTGCCTGCCAAACCGGTTTCGCCCACCAGAGTCACCTCAATCGTCATTTCAAGCGCCTGCTGGGGGTCACCCCTGGTCAGTGGCGACAGCGCTGAGCCTCTATGCTCTGCGGTGAACGTTGGCCAACTGTTCCTCAGCCCTGGCACTCAGCCTTTGAACTCCCAGCAAGGGTTGCTCTATTTCTGCAAGCGCTCAAAGCAGTGCATTAAATCTATGCGCTCACTCCTCTAGTTGCACGTTTCTGGCTGCCAAACCGCTACAGTTTTAAAGCAAGAGTCTCTGTCGCCTGGCTATCTCCATGAAATCTGTCATTCCTGTGCTGCTGCCGAACAATCCCTACGAGGTGGTGGTTGCCACTGGGGGCATCGACCATTTGGGCAGCTGGCTAGCGGGAGGCGATATGCCGCTGGTCAAGCCGGGGCAGAAGCTGCTGCTGGTGTCGAACCCAGCAATTTTTAAGCAGTATGGCGATCGCGCCCTGGCCGCCCTCACCCAGGCTGGCTACGCTGTCGAAACCTGCCTGCTGCCCGCTGGTGAACGCTATAAGACTCTGAAAACCATTCAAAAGATCTACGATGCGGCCCTGGGCTTTCACCTGGAGCGCAAGTCGGCCATGGTGGCCCTGGGCGGCGGCGTGATTGGCGACATGACGGGCTTTGCCGCCGCCACCTGGCTGCGGGGGCTGAGCGTGGTGCAGGTGCCTACGTCGCTATTAGCGATGGTCGATGCCTCCATTGGCGGCAAAACTGGGGTGAACCATCCCCAGGGCAAAAACCTGATTGGGGCTTTTCACCAGCCCCGCCTGGTCATGATCGACCCAACGGTGCTCAAAACCCTGCCGCCGCGAGAGTTTCGCGCTGGGATGGCGGAGGTAATCAAGTACGGCGTGATTTGCGATCGCACCCTGTTTGAAACCCTGGAGGCCGCCCCTCGCCTCGACCAGTACCGCTATCTAAGTGACGAACTGCTGCACACTATTTTGACGCGATCGTGCCAGGCCAAGGCTGAGGTAGTCTCTCAAGATGAAAAGGAAGCGGGGCGACGGGCCATTCTCAACTACGGCCACACGATCGGTCACGCTGTGGAAAGCCTGATGCAATACCGGGGCGTCAACCACGGGGAAGCGGTGGCGATCGGTATGGTGGCCGTCGGCAAAATCGCCACGGCCCTCAACTACTGGACTGCGGCGGAAGAAACCCGCCAGCTCAAGCTGATTGAAAAAGCGGGGCTGCCCACCCAAATCCCCGCGCAGCTGAGCGCAGACGATATTTTGGACCTGCTTCAGGGCGACAAAAAAGTTGAAGATGGGCAGGTGCGCTTCGTCATGCCTGAGGGGCTAGGGGCCGCCTGCGTTACAGGCGACATCACCCGTGATGCGCTGCTGGCTGCTCTGTAGCGATCGCTTTCGGCTCTAGGGGCTGTCATCAATTAGCCTTTGAAAGCCCCAAAATCAACGGTTACAGCCCCTAGCCTGTTTTGTTTGGTCGGGCGTGGCACCGCTGATATTAAAGGGTTTTTGGCCAGAATTGATGACACGCCCTAGTCTTTCCATCGGTTGGCGATCTCTGTCGGCGATCGCCCTGCGCCGCGCCAGTTGAGAAACTGAGGCGACACGGCTGCCACGCCGATCGCCCCTTGCGCTATTCATTAAGAAAGATTAATTTATCTGCCTAAAGCAAACTCTTGTCAACGCTCAAAACCCCTACCACGATGGAGCTTAAAGGCTTTGCCAGCCATCTAGACTGAGGGCTTCAAGCGTATACATGGATACTAATCATGGCTAAAGGCAACTCAGACCTGGGTGAGCAGGCGCTTAGCAAGGCCGTAGAAATGGGGCTCTCTACCCAGCTCGACGCGGCAGAAACCCTGGAGGCCGAAATTCACGCCAATCCAGGGACCCTGGTGCAGGGAGAGGTGGAGTCGGCAGATATTCAGGGGCGAGGTTTGGTGATTAAGGACGACCTGCGCACCGAAGAACTGAAGGTCAAAACCGACGGCATGGCCATCGACCCGATCAAAGCCGCCTTTGGCAACATCGAGCTGACGCGCCCCACCAATGCCGCCATGGCCGCCAAGCTGACGCAGGCCGACATCGAGCGGGCCTGCAATTCTGACTACATTCAGCGGAAGCTGCAAAAGCTGGAGGTCAAACTGGACGGCCAACCGGTGCAGCTGAAGATTCAGCAGGTTCAGGTTTCGCTGCCCGGAGATGGACGGGTGGCGATCGCAACTGATGTTCAGCAGCTGGAATCGGGGGAACAGCAGCACGTCGCCTTTAGCGCAACCCCAGCTGTAGATGCCCAGGGTTACCAGCTGATGCTCAACGATGTGCAGATGGACCCAAACAACACCTCAGAACCCCTTACCCAAAGCCTGCTGGCCGCGGCGAACGACCTGCTTGACCTGCGTCAGTTTAGCCTCAGCGGTATGACCTTTCAGGTCGAGCACATCGACGTGCAGAAAGAGACCATGACCCTGCAAGCCAAGGCCCACCTCGAAAAGTTTCCCGGCAGCTAAGGGTGCTGGTTCTGGTAGAGGGATAAATGGGTAGGCGGGTGACGGTCCCTGAGCGAAGTCGAAGGGCGGTCCCTGAGCGGAGTCGAAGAGCGGTCCCTGAGCGAAGTCGTTTGTCCCGTGGACAGGCTTCGCCAACGCGTTAGCGTCTCCCGTAGGGAGAAAGGGGTGGATGAGTAGGTGGGTAGGCGGGTGGATGGGTAGAGCAACCGCAGCACCGACTAAAGGGTACTGCGGTTTGAATTCCACGCTGTGTCGTTTGAGGAGCGCTCTCAAGGGTTGGGCTGGTTCAGCGGTCGTTTATGATCGAGCTTTAACCCGTTAAACTGCCATGCAAACCCAAGATCGGCCCCTAGCGTCTCCTAATGCCAGTCTGACTTACCCCAGCCGCAGCGCCAGCGTCAGCCGCACGACCGGCGAAACCGATGTGCAGGTGAGCCTAAATTTAGACGGCACCGGCCAGTGCAACGCCAAAACAGGTATTCCCTTTCTAGACCACATGCTGCACCAGATTGCCTCCCACGGGCTGATTGATCTCGATGTACAGGCCACGGGGGATATTGAGATCGACGACCACCACACCAACGAGGATGTCGGCATCACCCTGGGAATGGCGCTGCACCAGGCTCTGGGCGATCGCAAGGGCATTACCCGCTTTGGCCACTTTGTTGCCCCCCTCGACGAGTCGCTGGTGCAGGTGGCGCTCGACTTTTCGGGTCGCCCCCACCTCAGCTACGGCCTAGAGATTCCGACCCAGCGGGTGGGCACCTACGACACCCAGCTGGTGCGCGAATTTTTCGTCGCCGTGGTCAACCACAGCCAGATGACCCTGCACATTCGCCAGCTCGACGGCATTAACTCGCACCATATTATTGAGGCTACCTTTAAAGCTTTTGCCCGAGCCATGCGTATGGCTACTGAGGTAGACCCCCGGCGGGCGCATCTCATTCCTAGCTCTAAAGGGGTAATTTGAAGCCTGGATAGCGCTCCCTTGGCTCTGTAGCTGGAGCCAAGCGATGCATAGACAGGGTGTATCTGGCCTATTAACTGCCCGACCACGTTGCCCAGGGCGAAGTTTGCGGTCGGCGCATTTTATAAGCACATGCCTGGGAATTGCTGTCTATCGCAGCTGCAATTGTGGGCCTGAAGCGGAACGTTCTGATCTAAAGAATTCTCTGCCCCCCAAACATAAACAAGAGGCGCAGCTGGTGCTACGCCTCTCATCGAGTGGGCCTGTTTAATGGTTGGGTCGGGTGCTGTGGGTCTAAGCCGCTTCCATCCAGTCATAGATCTGCTCTAGTTGCTCTAGGGTCACTAAACCGTACTGCCAAAGAATCATGGGCAATGGCCCAGGATCTTGCTCGCTGTGCTTCAGGGCAACCTGGATAGAGGCTGCCGAAATCGCTAGATCATCCTGCAAAAACTGGATCAAACTGGGTTGAACACTAACCGTCATCAAGTCTCACCTCCTTAGGGGTGCTAGGGCACATAGATATTGCTCACGATTTTACACAAGGATGCCTCAGTGGCAACATTAATTTCGCGCAGGTTTGAACGAACTTTTGTCACACTCATACGCACGGGTTGACCGCGTCGATTTCTCAGCGATCGCCCCTCTGGTAAGAAAACAGAGCTTGGCTAAGGCGATACCGAGGAGCATCGCCGCAGGGATAGCTCAGTAGTGGGCAGCTGGGTTGCAATAAAAGATACCCAGCTTTAGCTCAAAATTTCGGATAGTGCTTTACGGAACGTTGAAACCCTTAACACTTGCTCAATAATTGCTCATCTTTTTTGCGCTGGCGGGATCAAGACAAGACGCTGCCCCCGCCAGCGACCTAGTCAGCATTGGGTAGAGGGCTAACGATGTTGTAGAGAGCGGCGTAGTCATCGTCGGCGAATCCAGCCTCGACGGCCTGGTCAACGAGCTGGCGCACGCTTTCTGCTGGCAGGGCCAGCAGCCCAGCGGCCTCGGCGGCGGCGACAAACAGGCCCATATCCTTGAGCAGGTGCTTGGTGGGGAAGTTGGGATCGGCGAACTGGCGGGTCTGCATCCGCTGCAGCTTTTTGTCGAAGGTGGGGGCATAGAGCGCACTCTGGCGCACTACCGACATAAAGGTTTCGACGTCTATACCAGCGGCCTGCACCAGCCCCAGGCTTTGGGCAAAGGCGGCGGTGAGGGAACCAATCAGCTGATTCATAGCCAGCTTGAGGGTGGCGGCGCTGCCCACCGGGCCAACGTGGTAGATCGTGCTGCCCAGGCAGGCGAGCAGGGGCTGCCAGCGCTGGTAGGCCTCGTCTGCGGCCCCCACCATAATGATCAGCTTGCCGTTTTTGGCCTCGGGAATGCTGCCCAGCACTGGCGCTTCCAAGTAAGTGCCGCCGACTTCGGCGACGCTCTGGCTCAGGGCCTGACTTTCGGCGGGGGCAATGGTGCCCATTTGAATGATGGCGCAGGTGCTCAAGGGTGACGGTGAATTTGCCTCAGGGGATGCGGTCTGACCGCGCAGGCCCATGTCGTCGAGAAGCGATCGCACCGCCTCACCATTGGTCACCATGAAAATAACGGCCTCTACCGTCTCTGCCAGGGCGAGGGGGGTAGGGCAAACCGTGGCCCCTGCCAGCTCCAGGGGCTTGAGCCGCTCTGGACTGCGGTTGTACACCCACACGCGATGGCCTGCCGACAGCAGTCTGAGGGCCATCGGTGACCCCATCAATCCAGTGCCAATTACCCCAATCTTCACCCGTTGTCGTCTCCTTAGTGGTTGGTCATGCTGTGGTTGGGCTAGCCGATTTCGGTCATGGTTGGCGGCTGGTCGTAGCCCTTGGCCATCTCCTGGGCTGGGCCGGGGGAATGAAGGGGGTGGTACTGTCCCCACACCCCCTCGGCGCTAGCGCTAACCCCGATCCACCCGGCTAAAAACTGGCGCAGCCAGCGCTCGACGGCCGGACTGTAAAGGCGGTGCTGGCTAATATGGTAGGCTCGCGGCTGGGCTCCGGGGCAGCTGAGGTGATCGGCCCCTTCAGTGGTCCAGTGGTTGACCATGGCGGCGGTAATTTCGGGGTGAAACTGGAGACCGTAGGCCCGCCGCTCGTAGCGAAAAGCCTGGTGGGGAAAGGTTGAGCCGGTGGCCAGGAGCTGACTGCCCTGGGGCAGGGTAAACCCCTCCCGGTGCCACTGATAGACCATCAGCGGGCCGGGCAGCAGTTCGTTCGAGGTTGGCAAAATGGGGTAGTAGCCGATTTCGCGCTGCTCCGCTGGATGAGCCACCACAGTAGCCCCCAGGGTGCGGGCCAGCAGCTGTGCGCCCAGGCAAATGCCCAGGTAGGGCTTGTCTGAGGCCAGGGCGATCGCAATCCAGTCGAGTTCTTGCCGAATAAAATCCAGGTGGTCGTCGTTGGCGCTCATGGGGCCGCCAAACACCACCACGGCACTGTGGCCCTCCAGGCTGGCGGGTAGCGGCTGCCCTATGGCTGGGCAGCGCACATCGAGGGTAAAGCCCAGCGATTTCAGCACCTCCCCCACCAGGCCTGGGTTAGAGGTGGACTGGTGAACAAGCACTAAAACAGGCAGGCGAACAGTCACAGACGTAGTGATTCTCCTCTGGCAGAGGCGCGGCCAATATCGGGGGCATTACCCTCGAAAGGGCCGACATGTCTTTATAACTGTATCGCTTCAGCCCCAGAAGCGGGGCTAAGCCACCCCTACAGCTGGCGCTCGACCTGCACCATGCGGCGGTAGGACAGCCAGCCAGCCACCACCATAGCCACGGCAAACAGGCCCAAAAAACGTACGTGGGGGCCGACCTCGGCCAGGGTGCTGCCCTCCACTACGACCCCAGAGAGGGCTTCGATCATGTGATAAATCGGGTTGAACTGGGTCAGCCGGGCCAGCGAGTCGGGGAAAAAGGCCGTGGGCAAAAATGTCCCTCCCAAAATCATCAGCGGAATGCCGAAGGCGGCAATCAGGGCATTGACGTCTTCGGTGCGGCGGGCGAGCTGGGTGCCCAGCACAAACCCCACCCCCACGTAGGCGGCAATGCTGAGCAGCACAATCAGCAGGTTGGCCAGCGGGTTGCCGCCCAGGCTGGCACCGTAGAAGAGGGCGATCGCGTAGACCAGCGCCGTTTGCCCCAGCCCAATCGCCCCATAGGCCAAACAGATGCCCAAAAAATACGACACCCCGCTCAGGGGCGACAGAAACAGGCGCTTCAGCGTCTTTTGCTCGCGCTCAGACACCACTGTGGCCACGCTGCCGCCTAGGCCGCTAAAGAACAGCGCCGCCCCGACCAGGGTGGAGGGAGCCGCCCGGGTATAGGCCTCGGCCAGGGAAATTTGCAGCCGCTCCTGCAAAATCAAGCTGTTGAGAATCAGCAGCAGCACCGGAAAAATCGCCCAAAAAATTAGGCTGCGTCGCCGCCGCCCCAGTTCAACCAAGATGCGCTGGGCAACCGCCAGGGTCTCTCGCACGTATTTCATCAGGATGAGTAGACTGTGAAGGCAACTTAATATTACAGTCTTTAACAGGTTTCACGTGGGATCCACCTCCTCTGGCCGGGAGCCCTGGATGCCCTACCCTGGCCGGGAAGCTGTGTTACCGTAATGCCCAAGTCGCTCTCCACACACCCTCGGGAATACTTCCCAGGCGAGTTTGACCTAAGCAACGCTAAAACCCCAGATGAGTCAATCTTTAGAGGGGCTATTCGCCCAAACCCTGGCCCGTCGTAATGTCCTTAAGCTTTTTGGTGTAGGAGGTATTGCGGCTCTGCTGAGCTATTCGCGCCTCAGCAAGCCCCAGCCCACCGTGTTTCAGCGCGATCGCCTGGAGCTGCCCGCTCGGGTGGGGCGATCGACCTCGGCCATCATTGTGGGTGGCGGGCTGGCGGGGCTGGCGACGGCCTACGAGTTGAGCCAGCGCGGGGTGGCGGTCACGCTGCTGGAGCGATCGCCCCAGCTAGGCGGCAAAATTGCCAGCTGGCCGATCCAGGTGGGCGACGATCACTTCATGATGGAGCACGGCTTCCACGGCTTTTTTCCGCAGTACTACAACCTGTTTAGCCTGGTCGACGAACTCAGCATTCAGCAAAACTTCAAATCGCTCGACTACTATTCGCTGGTCTATAGAGACCACTACGACCCCGAGGTATTTCGCCCCAGCAACTCGGCCTTTCCGTGGAATATTGTTGACCTGGCCATTTCGTCGTCGAACCGGCTGGAATGGGGCATCAACCTGACTCACCTCAAGCACCTGCAGGTGTTTCGAGAAATTACCGGCTTTCGCAACCCCCAGACCTACCAGCGCCTCGACAACCTGTCGGTGACTGAGTGGGTGGGCAACGACTTCCCGCGCGGTCTGTACGACCTCTACTTTTTGCCCTTCGCCAAGTCGAGCCTCAACGCCCCCGACGTGCTCAGCGCTGGAGAGCTGATGCAGTTCTTCCACTTCTATTTCTTTGGTAACCCGGAGGGGCTGGCCTTCAACGGCACCTGTCAGGATATGGGGCGATCGCTGGTTGACCCCATGGTGGCAGCCATCAAAGCCAACGGCGGTCAGGTGCTGACGGGGGTGACCGTCAGCCAGGTCAACTGGCAGGGCGGCAAAGTGGCCGGAGTCACCTACCAGAACGGCAGCGTAGCGGTGAATCCGGTGCCCTTCTGGGTCGATCGCAACCCGCTGCTGAGTTCAGAAACCATGGAATACTTCGGGGCTGGAGACAGCGTTTACTCGGTAGCACCGGGGGCTAAGACCGCCCTCTCGCTGACCTGCACCCACCAGGGCTGTAGCGTGCAGCGCCAGGTGCAGACGAATGGCGACGGCTACCTCTGCCCCTGCCACGGAGCCGCCTACGCCAGCGATGGGGCCGTGCTGGCTGGCCCGGCGCGGGAAAATTTGACGGCGTTTAAGGTGCTGCAGCGAGAGGGCGATCGCATTCAGCTGGTGGCCGCTGCCGTCAACGCCGAGGTCAATGTAGCCCACGATCTCACCGCCGACTACTACGTGATGGCCGCCGATATCCCCGGCATCAAAGCCCTGTTTGCCCTCTCAGAGGGCGACGTGGAACCGACCCTGGTGGCCCAGGTCGATCAGCTGCGGGTGGCCGACCCCTTTGCCGTGGGCCGCTTCTGGTTCGATCGCGACTTTGACTGGCAGCACAGCTGGTTTACCTCGCTCTCGGGCTACAAGCTCACCGACAGCATTACCCTCTACCACCGCATTCAGGACGATTATATTGCCTGGAGCGATCGCACCGGGGGCAGCGTCGTCGAGCTGCACGCCTACTGCTATAAAGAAAAAGACTTTCCCACCCAGGCCGACATTCTCAGCACCTTCGAGGCCGAGCTGTACGACATTGTGCCCGAGCTGAAGGGCGCAACCGTGCTGCACCGGCAGTTGGTCAACCAGAAGAATTTTGCCGGCTTTCCCCCCGGCAGCTTTGCCAACCGGCCCCAAACCACTACCCCCGCCGACAACCTGCTGTTTGCGGGCGACTGGGTGCGCATGCCCTTCCCCTGCGGGCTGATGGAGCGAGCGGTGAGCAGCGGCCTGCTGGCGGCCAATGCGATCCTGCAGCGCGAAGGGGTGCAGCGCCGCCCCATTCTGTCGGTTAACCCGGAAGGGGTGCTTAAAATTTAGGGACTATCCCGGCATGGGCAGACGGATTTTCAGCCATAGGGCAGGTGTGAAATGGATGGATTAGAGAGCACAGCGGTCACAACCCTTGAACAGCCTGAGCCGGGTAGCGGCCAAGGTTCCTCAGACCCTGAAGCGGCGCTGGTTCCTAAACGCCCCCTGCGACAGCTGGGCATCAACCTCAACCACTGGTATGTGGTGGCCCAGAGTGAGGAGCTGAAGGATAAACCTCTGGCGGTCACCCTGTGGCACCAGCCGATTGTGCTGTACCGCGATCGCGCTGGTACCCCCATCGCCGTCGAAGACCGCTGTCCCCACCGCCAGGTCAAGCTCAGCGAGGGCACCGTGGCGGGCGACAACCTGGTCTGCGCCTACCACGGCTGGCAGTTTGCTCCCGACGGCACCTGCGCCCACGTGCCCTACCTGGAGCCCCAGCAAAAGCTGCCTACCTGCATCCTGCGGCGGTACCCGGTGCAAGAGCGGGACGGCTTTATCTGGCTGTTCCCTGGCGAGGCGGCGCTGGCCCAGCAGGTCGCGCCCCTGCCCGTGCCCGAGTGGGAGCACCTCAACTTCATCGGCTCGGTGGCCACCATCGACGTACAAGCCCATTACTCATTCTTAATTGAGAATTTAATGGACATGTACCACGGCCACCTGCACGGCGGAGCCCAGGTGTGGGCCAACCCGGTGCTGGCCGGGCTAGAGGCCGACGAGGCCCATGTCCACGCCCACTACGACGCCGAGAGCTACTACCGCATCGACAAAATCTGGTCGGCCTCTCAGCTGATCATTCCATCTCTGCGTAAGCTCCACCCCGAGCCGCTTGATGTCTACTATTATTACCCCCACTGGAAGTCGACCCTGGGGGACGACTTCGTCATCTACTGCCTGTTTTGCCCGGTCAGCGAAACCCACACCCGTGCCTACCTGCTGCACTTTACCTCCCTGGAGCGGTTCCCAAGGCTGCACAAAACGCCGCTGGCGGTGCGGCGGTTCGTGAAGCGATCGTTCACCAACTCGGCCAGCTTTGTGCTGCGGCGGCTGGTGCGCGAAGATGTGCTGATGCTGGAGCAAGAGCAGCAGGCCTTTGAGCAACACCCTACCTACCGGGGGCCGGAGCTGAACCGGGCGCTGACGGCGGTGCAGCAGTTGATTCGGCAGCAGGCGGAGTAGGAGTAGATGGGTGGATGGGTAAATGGGTGACGGCCCCTGAGCGAAGTCGAAGGGAGCGTAGTCGTTTGTCCCGTGGACAGGCTTCGCCAACGCGTTAGCGTCTCCCGTAGGGAGAAAGGGGTGGACGGATGGATGGGTGAGTTGCAGGTTCAGGAGGTGAGGGGTGGAATCTAAGGCAGAACCTGACACCTGACACCTGACACCCGACACCTGATACCTTAAACCTGAACCCTTGCCCCCTATTTTCCTTCCCCAATGGCTTCCCCCGATATTCTGGCGCTTGATTTTGACGGTGTGGTTTGCGACGGGCTGCGGGAGTATTTTCAAACCGCGTGGCGGGCCTATACCGATGTATTTGAGCCCAGTGCAGGGGCACCGCCGGAGGGATTGGCGGAGCGCTTTTATCCGCTGCGCCCGGTGGTAGAAACGGGCTGGGAGATGCCGCTGGTGCTCTACGGGCTGATGAGCGGGGTGGCTGATCAGGACATTTTAGAGGGCTGGCCTGAGCTGGTGCCGCAGCTGCTGGAGCAGGGCAAGGTGGAGCCTGCCACCCTGGGGCAGGCGGTGGATGGGGTGCGCGATCGCTGGATTCATACCAATATTGACGACTGGCTCAGCTACCAGCGGTTTTATCCTGGGGTAGTCGATCGGCTGCGCCAGGCGATCGCAGACGGGGTGGAGCTAGTCATAATTTCTACCAAAGAAGGGCGCTTTATTCAGCAATTACTCGTCCAGGGAGGCATTACGCTGCCGGGTGATGGCCCCCTGGGACCGGAGCCGGGCGATCGTATTCTAGGTAAAGAGGTCAAGCGGCCCAAGTACGAAACCCTGCGGCTGATCAAGTCGGCCAGGGCTGGGTACGCCCTCTGGTTTGTGGAGGATCGCGTGAAGGCACTGCAGGCGGTGCAGGATCAGCCCGATCTGGGGAATGTGGGGCTGTTTTTGGCCGACTGGGGCTACAACACGGCAGCCGATCGCGCCATGGCAACGCAGGGCATTCATCGACTCACTCTGCCTCAGTTTTGCGATTCGTTTTCGAGTTGGGTAAAGTAATCCCGCAGCGATGTAACATATGCTTCACCGTGGATTTACGTAATCTTGACTACAGTTGCTCTTGCTTAAAATGTTCGTGATGCTACCAAGCGAAATTTTCCGGATTTATGCGCCAGCGTCAGAATCAGGGATAGAGGCTGGGGTCATTGGTAAAGCTTTGGTTAACGTCGATGGCCCAAACTCGAAGCCATGCTGTTCGCCCCTGTGTTGCCATGACTGACCTGTTTGTTCCCCCGGTTAAGACTCCCGCTGCACCAGAGGCCACTATTGTTGATGACCCGGCTCCTGGCGCTTTAGATACTGGTAATTTGGGCACCAGCGATGCTGCGGGCGTGCCTCCGGCAGAACCTGCCGTTGTTCAGGAATCGGTTGCGCTAGTTGCCTTGGCCAGTGCTGAGGCCGGGGGCACCACCGAGAGTGCTATGGCACCCGCTTTAGACAGCGCCAGCGCGCTGGCGCTGCCCGCAGGGGCCGCAGTCGCAACCGTAGACAACGTCTTTTTCTACGGGCGCTCAGCGACTGGCCCTGTGCTGTACCAGGTCAATCTGGCTCAGGGCAGCTTGAGCGCCGTAAGTGAACCTGTAGATCTCTTCTCAACAGCGCTTGACGGCCTGTTTACGGCAGCACCAGGTGGCCTGGGCGGACTAGGCGCTGCCAGCACTGAGCCCCCCTCGCGCACGTTTGTCGTGCTACAGGGCACCAGCGGCAAGAACTTTTTGATTGGCACTGCCGCTGACAATGCCCTGCTGGGCTTTAGCGGCGACGACCTGATTTTGACTGGTCAGGGCTACAATCTGGCTTTTGGCGGCGTTGGCAACGATACCCTGGTGGGTGGGGCTGGCGACAACGGCCTGTTTGGTGGAAACGGCGACGATGCGATCGAGGGCGGCGCTGGTGACGACCTGCTGGTCGGTGGTGCAGGCAATGACATTCTCTACGGTGGGGGTGGGGCCAACACGCTGGTTGGCGGGGCGGGGGCCGATGTCTTTCGGCTCAATAGCCCAGGGGCCTACAGCCCGCTGGTGGATCCTAGCGTAGTCATCCGTGAACCCGATACGATCCTCGACTTCAAGGCCGACGAGGGCGATCGCCTCGACCTGAGCCTGATTGCCAACCAGCCTTCGTTTGCCGGTAGCGACTTGACCTTCTTGAGCCTTGCGCAGATAGGGGCCGATACCCACGTGCAGATCACTACGTCCCTGGGACAGACCTCGACCGAGGCCATTTTGTTGGGGGTGCAGGCCGATACGATTACCCCTGCCAGCATCATCTTTACGCCGCCCACGGGGGTGCCTCTGCTCAAGTAATTCGCCTCAGCCTATGGCGCTGGCCTTTTGACACTGCACTAGGTGGCGATTGCGATCGCCCCGCTTTCCGGTAGCATCAGGGCTGAAGCAATGCAGGCAACGACCATGATTGAGGCCCAGCTGCAGCCGTTGGCCACCGCCCTGGCGGGAGAGTTTGACAACCGTTCCCAGTCCCTGGCCGACCCGGCCTGGTATTTACACCTGCGGCTGTGGCTGCGGCCCCTGCCCCGGTCTGTCTTTAGCGAGGGCTACGGCTTTTTTATTGAGCAGATTGGCGTTACCTCGGGCAAGCCGCCCTACCGGCAGCGCATTCTACACCTGACGACCAAAGACAATGGTCTTTGGGGGCAGTACTACGCCCTGCCAGATCCGAGTGCCTACCAGGGGGGCGCTACCCAGCCCGATCGCCTGGCCAGTCTGAGCCGTCAGGCATTCATCGACCTGCCCACCTGCGGGCTTGCCATTGAGCGCCAGCCCGATGGTCAGACCTACAGCGCTCGACTGCCCGGCGACAGCCTGTGCACCTTTACCGCCAATGGCGTTACCTCCTACGTGCGGCTGGCCTTTGACATTGGCCCCGAGTCGTCTACCCCCGGCAGCCCGATGGTGTTTCAAATGAACGATCGCGGCATCGATCCTGAGACCGGCAAAACCACCTGGGGGCCAAAGATGGGACCATTTTGCCTGGTGAAGCAAAGCGCCTTTGCCCTGCCGGAGTAAGGTGCTGATAAAGCGGGCTTTTTTCCTGCTTGCGGCGCGGCTATCGGTGTTACCCTAAAGCGATGTTCGAAGCCCTGTAGCCTTGCCTCAGAGGCGATCGCGCAGCGTTTTCCAGGGAAATTGTCGCCTTTGTGGCTATACTGCCTTGGCCCGATGGCTCAGGAATAAGCTGATTGCGACTGTCCTGTTGAAGCTGCCGCTGGCTAGCCCTCCTGGCTGCACTCCTGCTCTCTAAACCCCGACCCTTCTGACCCAACTCGCATGGAGATCGATATCCTCATTCTGACGGTGTATTTCATCTGTATAGGCTACGTGGTCTATCAGATGGCGCTGTCAATTGAGGCAGAGTTAGAAGACCAGGTGGTGCTGGTGCCCGATGCCGCTAGCCTGGAGAGTACGGTGCGATCGCAGATGGTGCGCCAGGGGTTTGACGAAACCGCTGCCGAAGTCCTACCTGGGGTAGAACCCCTGGGCAAAGCTGTCTCCCTGCGGCTGACGGTGCCCGAACCCCGCAGCCTTGCACCGCCGGAGGACCGGCCCGAAACGCCGCAGATCGCTCAGATTGTGGTGCAGGTGCTGCCCCAGGGACCGCATCCGCTCCAGCCCATTCAAGGCCTAACGGTACAGGTCATCAATCAGAGCAGCGCCCTCCAGGTGATCATCGACTGGGATCGCAGCTCCATTAGCCGCATGACCAACGAAATTCGCCGCGTGATTCGCCAGACCCCCGGCATGCGCCTTGACCTGGCCCTGCCCCAGGTGGCCAGCGTGGTCAACCCCAATCAGTACCTCAGCACCGTTGTCACCAGCGAAGACTGCTTTAGCCGCAGCGCCGATACCCAGGTGTTGCAGCAGGCCGCCCCGACGATAGACATTCCCAAACTGGCCAGCTTCAAAGCGCCCCTGCGCAACTACTCCATTGACCTGGTGGTGCAGCTCAAGCCGTTTAGCGATCGCGGCGGTCGGCCCGTCATGCTGCTGCTGCCCTTTCGCTTTGCCGTGGAGCCGCTGCCCGCCAAGGCCGCCATTCCTCTAGTGAACTGGATTTTGAAGCGCTAGCAGGAGCCGCTCAGGGACCGAGCCAGGGCCGCAGGCTCAATCCAAACCGCGATTTGCATTACGTTTAGGCAAACAGCATGGACCAACCTCAACTGCGGCTATATGTCGATGCTCAATTTATGAGCCCCTACGCCATGTCGGTGTTTGTGGCTCTCCACGAGAAAGCGCTGCCCCACGATTTAATCGGCGTCGATCTCACAACCCAGGCAAACCGCCAGGCTGATTATCAACGGCGATCGCTCACGGGTCGGGTTCCCGCGCTGGAGCACGGTAAATTTTCTCTCTCTGAATCGTCAGCGATTACCGAGTATCTGGAGGAGGTTTTTCCGCCGCCAGCCTACGCCGCCCTCTATCCACAGCAGCCCGATCAGCGGGCCAGGGCGCGGCAGGTTCAGGCCTGGCTACGCAGCGACCTGCTTCCCCTGCGCGACGAGCGCCCCACTGCGGTTATCTTTCAACAGCCCTCAGACACCCCCCTATCAGACAGCGCCCGGTTTGCCGCCGAGCAGCTTTTCGAGGCCGCGACAGCGCTGCTTAAAGACCACCATCTGTCGCTCTTGGGCCAGTGGTGCATCGCCGACACCGATTTGGCGCTGATGATCAATCGCCTGGTGGCCAATGGCGATGAGGTACCCGATCGGCTGGTAGAGTATGTTCAGCACCAGTGGCAACGGCCATCGGTACGGGCTTGGATAGAGCAAGGCCTAGCGGTGGCCGGTTCGCTTAGGATGTAGATGACCGTCATTAGCGAAAACTTGAGCGGCGAATGGGCCTATCGCCATCGCGCCAAACCCTTTGGAATGTCTGAACTATGCTGGCGATGGCTATAGAACGCAGCCTAACGATTGATCTGAGCTTGAGATGGATCCTTTTCCTCAACCTAAAATGTCTTTGAGGAACCGTTAATGGCCACTCGCCTCTGGAGCTTTCTGACCGCCGATATCTGCGACTTGGCTGCGCTGGGGGGAGCCAAGGGCACTGTCGATGCCGCCGATGCCGTGTTGGGGCTAGCCCAGGTATTTGCAGAAGAAGGCCCCAACCTCCAAACGCTAGCGCCACTGGTGAACCAGCTCGATTCGCTGTTGGCCGCGCTTAATTCCCCTCTGGGCAAGCTGGTCGGGTCAACTCTGCCTTTTCTGCCAATCGGCCCCGGACTGCTGAAGGTTTATCTGGAAACTACCCAAAAAGAACTCACGCTGGCCCAGTCTGTTGCCCTCATCAGCCAGGCCGCCTATCTGGAAAGCTTTCGAGAATTTGTTAAGCAGCATCCCAAAGTCGAGCAGTGGCTGGCGGCCAAAGACGGTACGCCCCAGGCCAAAACGATTACCCTCGAAATGAAAGCTCTGGGAATCTTTGAGCTTAGCGATCAAGACGCTCGCCTGGCGACGCTTCACTTTCAGCAGTCGGCCCTGGCCACGGCATTCAACAGCGCCTTGAGGGCACGCCTGGTGCAGCTTGGCATTAATGACCTCAAAATGGCTAACCGAATTGTCGAAGTCATCGCCAAAAACACCAATCGACACATGAAAACGGCGATCGCCGATGCCAAAAGCTGCCTCAACCTCAGCTTAGAGTAGGCCTGAGGCTGAGGCAAAAAAGGCGATCGCGCCCGTCAGCTCTGCGTTGCTGTGCTCAGGATTTGGGCTCCGTTGTAGTTCCCAAGGGTCTACCCAGCCTGTCTTTTGTAGTGCAAAAAGCGCTGTAGGTCTGGGTTGGTGGTCATATAAATGGCGGTAACGGTGCTGAGAATGGCCAACGCCACGCTGCCCACGGCTAGCACCGTCGAAAGCTGAGACCCCAGGACGATGACCAGGGCCACCAGGCTGACCATCAGCAGCGTTAGAATCGCCAGCAGCACCCACTTGGCCCACTTGCGACCCTGCCAGACCCGGTACATCACCCCAGCGGTGAGCAAAATTCGTGCGATCGCCCATTTATCTTTGGCCAAAATAACCAGCCCCAGATCGAGCACACACAGCGCCACAAACAGGGCCAGCAGGGTATTGCGAGCCTTGATTACAGAGGGTTCGAGGGTGGGTTGAGCGGGAGTTTCGGCTGAGTTCATAGTTGAGGATGGTTGATGTCTGGCTACTGCCCCAGTTGAAAAATTACGCCTAAATATTCGCGATAGGCGCAAACGTTACCATCCTTAATTTCGAAGGCGATCGCCGCCTGGTTTTCGTAGGCCTGCCCCAGCATGGTTCCGCTGGAGCGCACTTCATAGACAACGGTGGTGGGGTTAGAGGTAACCTGCTGCACCACCAGCGTCAACCCCACTGGAAACACCGTCGAGGCCAGCGTAAAAAACTCCTCAGCCCTGGCTTTGCCGTGGTTGAGCCCTTTGAACGGGCCAGCCGGAAACCAAAAGGTGAAGTCGTCGCTCAGGCAGGCCAAAAAGGCCGCCCAGTCGCCGCTGGCCAGACCGGTGGCAAAAGCCTGAAAGGCCTGTTCGGCCACTTGCAGCGTATGGGCGCTGGCTCCAGACATGTCTACGCCGTCCCTTAAATGCCGCCCACAAACCGACCGGGGCTGAGGATGTCGTGGGGGTCGAACTGGGCTTTTATCGCCTTCATCATGCCTAGGGCGCTGCCGCTGTAGCCCCACACATCGATCGATTTTTTCAGCGATATAGGGGCTTCAAGCAGGGTGAGGTAGCCGCTGGCCGCTTCGGCGTTAGACCGCACTTCCTTTACCATTTCTGCCGTGGCTGTCGCCCACCGCACGGTGCCAATGCCGCTGCCCCCGTGCAGTCGGGCCAGGCTACCCTCGGGAAGCGCTGCCAGCCAGCCCACTGCTTTGGCAGGCAGAACCCCGACTTTAGCCACCACCGCGTCGTTCTGTTCTGAAGCAGGGGGGAACAAGGCCGCACAAGCGGTAGCCCAGGCCTGCTCATCCTCTACCCCGTCAAGAATGCGGGCAGAGAGGCCCTCACCCACCAGGCTCAGGAGCGATGCCACCTGTTCTTCGACTCCGGGGCCGATCGATTGAAACCGCACCAGCAGGGCAAAGGTTTCACCATAGCCCAGGTGTGCCGCTAGGGCAGGGGACAGCACGTCCATCGCGACAGGCGTCAGCGGCGATAGACGCAGGGCACCGACCAGCCCGTCTACCCGGTCAGCGGCCCCCGTTACCACCACTGTTCCCGACACATCCTGCCCTGGGTACAGGCGAAAGGTGAGCTGAGACACGATGCCCAAAGTGCCGTAGGAGCCGGTCAGGAGCTTCATCAGGTCGTAGCCCGCCACATTTTTGACCACGCGCCCGCCCGCCTTGGCAATTTGCCCGTCGTAGCGCACAAAGGAAATGCCGATCAGCATATCCCGCAGGCCGCCGTAGCGCTGGCGCAGCGAGCCGGTATCTGCCGTGGCGACAATGCCGCCCAGGGTAGCTCGCTCCGGATAGGCCGGGTCGATGGCGAGAAACTGATTGTGCTGGGCCAGCCGAGGGACCAAATCCGCTAGCGTTACCCCGGCCTGGGCCGTGAGCGTCATATCCCCCACCGCATGCTCGATCACCTGGCTGAGCCGGGCGGTGCTGACCACCAGATCGACCCCATTTCCCAGGCCGCCCCAGGTCAGCTTGCTGCCGCTGCCGCAGGGCACCACTCGCCAGCGATGCTGGTGGGCGCAGGCCATTACCGCCGCCAGCTCGGCTTCAGTGGCGGGGCAAACAACGGCTTCTGGGGTCAGGTAGGGGGGTAGAGCGAGGGCATCGGGGGAGAGAACGGCATCGCTCCCCAAGCTGTCTCCTAGAACATCCCTCAGAATTTCAGCAACGTTGGCCATACCCTAGTCAATGCTGATCGGCGTGGGGCCGCTGCCGGGGCTGGCGGGGGGCACATTGGTGCGGGCGGCTCGGAACTCGCTATAGAGGCGATCGCGCCATTCAAAGAAAGCCTGAAATTCGGGCACATCCACCAGGCCAGGGACGCCTCTACCGCTGATGCCATTGGGCAAATCGACGTACTGGGCGCTGGGAAACTTGAGGTACATGGTGGCGGCGGCTACGGCAAAGTCGGCCAGGCTGGGCTGATCGCCCAGCAGGTAGGGGCTGTTTTGCAGCATCAGCACCAGCGCTTCGAGGTCCTGGCGCAGGCCAGCGGTAGCCACCTTAATATCCCCTGGGCCAAAGCCGACGCCGGTACCCACCAGGTTGAGAATGTCGCCCGGCAGCGCGCCGACCAGATCGCGCAGGGGGCCGGGGGTAAAGCTGGGCAGCAGGGCGGTGCGAAAGTTGGGGTGCTGCTTGAAGGCCCCAACCATGACGATGCGGGCCTTGGGCACGATCGCCTCGTCGGCCCAGCTCTCTAACGCCAGGCACAGACCCTTTTGCTTGGGGTCGGTAGGGATGAGGGGGCGATCGGGATAGGCTTTTTCGAGGTGGAGGGCGATCGCGGTCGAGTCGGGAATTACCAATTCGCCGTCTTTGAGCACGGGCACCTGGCGCTGGCCTGACATCTGAAATACTTCGACCTGGCCGACGCCGGGGGTGACTTCGACTTTGCGGTAGGGCACCTGCTTGTAGTCGAGAATCAGACGAATTTTTTCGGCGAAACAGGAAGCTTCAAACTGGTACAGCTCTAGCATAGGAGTCCTTATTGACCAGGGTCTGCGGGGGGCGGAGTGGGTACGGGTAAACCCGGTAACACTGTATCGCTATTTGCAGGCGCTGCACAGGCGGAATTAGTCGGTGGCTGGGTGGTGACGGTGACGGTTTCAAACCCGGCGGTAGCGAGCAGCTGCCCCACGGTGACTTCGGCGCGACGGTTGGCCTCGGCCAGCAGGTTCTCCCGACAGGCGGCTTCTTCAATTTTTATCAGCGCCTCCTGCTGGGCTTTTTCCTGCAGCTCGGGCGCGACATCTGGCCCCAGGCCCAAAAAGCCCCGGCTGTAGTCAAACACGTTGGATTTGCTCAGGTCGATTTTGCTGTCGAGAATTTTGGGCGGCGGCAGGGTGATCTGAATGGCATCGTCGCCCGTCACCTGCACGTTGGCAGCGGTGAGTTCGGCCAGGTCAACTCCAGCCCGCACCTCGCCGTAGGCAATGTAGAGCAGGTTAGTAGAGCCAATCACGTAGCCCGCCAGGGTGCGATCGCTCTTAGTCGGCACCACCGCCTCCATGGCAAAAATCGCCGTGGTCAGCTCGCTGGCCCCCCGCAGCTGCTGCACGACGACCGATCGCACATCCACCTGGGGCTCGGCTGGGGCAGCCATCAGCATGAGGCGCGCACCTTCGAGAAAGCGATCGGGCGATCGCCAGAAGCCCACCCCAACTGCCACCCCCACCAGCACCGCACCGCCAATCAGCGCGTTGAACACCGTGCGAATGGGGCGAAAGGGCGATCTGGGGGACTCGCGGCGCGATCGCGGCTGAGGCTGCACGGGCTGGGGCACTGGAATCGGCCAGGGATCGATGGGGTCAGCGTAGCGCGGTGGGGAAGGTGGGGTGCGATCGGGCGGTGCAGGGCGCATAGGGGTGGATGGGTGGATGGGTTGGCGGGTAGATGGGAGATGACTTAGGGTGACAGACGACGATAAGATCAAGTGTACTATTATTTTTTGAGCCGTTCGATGAAGGCAGCATGTTCCGGTGAGGCTAAGCCTAACTGTAAGACCTCTAGTACCCGCGCCATCCGGTTACTCAGTAGCGCGTCTACATCCAGCCACAGACCCGGAAACACTCGACTGCGAAGGATGCCATCTGAATCGGGCGACAACAACTGATATTCTCCCTCCGTTAGCCCAAACCACTCCAGCTGGTTGTCGTAGCTCTGCCAAATCACATACTCCAGCACGCCATTGCGGCGGTACACCTGCTTTTTCGCGCCTCTGTCGATGGCAGCACTACTGGCCGCGATTTCCACAATCAGTTCTGGGGATCCTTCAATGTAGTCATCGGCACTGATGCGGGTTTGCCCACCCACCGCTGATTCCAGAAACAGCACTGCATCGGGTTGGGGCTCGTTGTCTAAATCCAAACGCACAGTCGGTGCATCGCTCAGGTCTACGCCAGGAGTCAGAGTTTGATAAACCCCTAGCCAGGTCACTATTCGACTGTGAGGCTTGCCGTGCTGCCGATGGCGTAGGGGAGAGGCCACGTAGACAATTCCTTCAATCAATTCCGCTTTTCTAATAGCGGTTGCTGCCGCGTACCGACGCTCAAACTCTGCCCGCGACAGGCGATCGCCGCTCTGTAATGGGGGATAGTGCTGCGTTGCGGCGGACTGTGGGCTGGGCGAATACTCTCTGACCATGCTCTATCCCCAACTTTGCCTGAGGCGTTCCCTGAGAAAACCGCTCGACTGGCCTCTATCCTAGCCCGCCCGTCGAATTCCGACCTGCGGCTAAGACATCGTACAGCCCCCAGATCGCCATCGGGCGCATGTAGTGGCAGGCGCGGTAGGTGCCCAGGGCGGTGATCGCCTCGGGGGTGCGAAACTGTAGGCCATAGCTATAGATTTGATCGATGACGGCCACGGCGATCGCGATCGCCTCTTCCCGCCTGCCCATCTGGGCCAAAAACGCCGCCAGGCCAAAGTTGATGCCCGTCCACACCTCCTGCTGGTGGGTGCTGTCGGGGTCTTCGGGAGAACCGTCCGGCAGCACGCCGTTGGCCGCGCCGATCGCCAGCTTCAGCGTGGCGGCGCTAAAGTTGCCCAGCTGCGCCCCCTCAAACTTCTGCTGGGGCGGGCGTTCCTGGCTCTGCACCACCTGGTTAAATTTCACACAGCAGGCGTCGTAGATGGCGTCGAGGGCCGACAGGGTAAACTCGTCCTCCACCAGATCCGGCAGGCCCAGGTGGCGCACCATAAACTGGCCGCAGAGCTGATCGGCCATCACCACATCGGAGCCGCTGCCCGTATCCAGGCGGTAGTAGCGCCCGTTCCACAGCTTGGGATGGTAGGCCTTGAGGCCGTTGTCGAGCCAGCGGCGGTACTGGCTGAGCAGAATCGGGGTATTGCCGGGGGCCAGCCCATTGGCGGTGAGGATGTCAGCGATCGCGATCGCCGACTCCAGCGCCCCCAGCCACAGCCCACCGCAGTAGGCGCTAATGCCCTTTAGCTGCCAGTCGTCGAAGGTCTGGTCGGGGGCACCCTCGTTTTCAGGAATGCCGTCGCCGTCCTTGTCGAACTGCTTCAGGTATTGCAGGGTATCGACCACCGCTGGCCAGCAGTCTTTGAGAAAAGCCACATCCGTCGCCCCGGTAAACTGGTAGGCGCGGTAGACCTGGAGCACAAAGTCGCTGCCCAGGTCTTTCCACTGGTTGCAGTCCTGGTAGCTGGTGTAGTTGGTCTGTGCCCAGGGGTGCTCGTTGGGGGCACCCAGGTCGTGGGGGGTCGCGCCCTTGAGCTTGCGAACGGCGGGCGGATTCTCCAGGCCCATCGTGACGTAGTAGCCAATGATGCGCCGCCGCTCGTCCTGGGTGGGGATGGCGCGGGCAAAGGCGCGCAGCACGGCTTTCTCTAGCTCCGGCCACAGCAGCAGGGTGGCGAACCCGCCGTAGAGGCGCACGTCCAGGCTTTCGTACCAGCGATAGTCGATGCATTCCAGCACCGCAAACTGGCCCACGGGGTCGGCCTCGGTGGCGGCGCTCCACAGGGTGCCGCCGCTAGCTAAATCGTACAGCTCGTTAAACAGTGCCATTTTGAAGGGGTCGGGCAGGTCGGGGCGCTCTAGAATGGGCTGCTGCCAGGCGGTAATTTGCTGCTGCCAGGTCTTGTAGTCGCTCAGGGCGGTGAAGGCGATCGCCTGCGCGTTCCGCCCTGTTCGGCCAAAGAAATCGGTGTAGCGACGGTAGTTGATCACCCCCGCCGCAAATTCAGTGACGGGCAGATCCCAGGCCAATGCAACGGGGATTTGCTTGGTCTCGCCCGGTTGCAGGGTAAAGCGCAGGGCGATCGCCCCCGCGATCTGCTCCCCCTCCCCAGCCGGAGACGTATCCAGCAGGTTCATCAATCGCCCCAGCTTGGCAAAGGCGTCCCACAGGTCGCGCCCGTCGCCCGCCGGGTCCCAGCGCAGGTCGTAGGACACCTCAATGTCAGAATCCTCTGGGGTGAGCACGCACCACTGGCCATCCCCCTCGGCGGGGTCGCCATTCCAGGCCCCATCCAGCAGCAGTCCCTTGACACCGCCAGTAGTTAGCAGCTGGTTAAAGTTGCCCCCGCTCTGGCTGATCGCAGGCACGTAGTCGTAGTAGGGACTGCCGTCGTCGCGCAGCAGCACCTCCGGCGATTTTTGCGTATTGGTGAACCAGCCCACCAGGTTCTGCCAGCTCACCATCAGGCTCAGGGTAATGGGAAAGTGGGTTGGGTTGTGGGCCGTCCATTCAAAGGCCACCACCGGGTAGCTGGCCTCTCTGTAGTTGTCGGGCCAGATGGGGGTGATCTGCTCGCAGGTAATCTGGGCGCGAAACACATTCTCGTAGCGGTACCAGCTGCGCGGATACAGCGCGTGGTAGTGGCCCGTAGTCTGTGCACTGGTGGAGGCGGGATACCACGACCACGACGACAGGCTGCCGTCAACCGGCGGCTGAGCGCTGAGGGCGTAGGCCTGGGTGCCCGCCCCGGTCTTCTCCCACAGGCTGAACTGACAGGCCGGAAAGTGACCGAAGACGTGCTCTCCGCCATCCAGGTGCCAGAGGTTGAAGTCGCCATTGGGCGATCGCCCCACACAGCCCGCCCCCAGCCCGCCCAGCGGTGCTCCGTGGTCTGGGCCATCGTCGAGGTTGCTGGCGTAGCGCACGATGTAGTGGTGCTCCCAGGGCTGGCCGATCGGTCGCTGCCACGCTTGGGACGGAATCTGGGGAAGGGATGGGGTTTCAGTCATCCCAGAATTTTACCGGAGCGGGTTGATTTGTAAGCGATCGCCAGGCTCTTCAAGTGGTGAAAGCTAGCGTTCAGCGCTGGCTCAATCTAAATTTCGTCGGCGAACCGCAAAATCTTTTGGTACAGCCGGTGGCTGATGCGAAAGCCCGCCTGCTCCACCAGCGTATCCATCAGTCGCCGCACGCTGGGAATGAGCGCCCTTTTTTTGGCTAAAATAATGACGCCAAAAATGCCAATCACCGACAGCTCCAGCTCTTGGGCGACCTGGCGACTGCGGCGTTCATTCATCAACAGCTCGTCGGCTTTGAGCTGTAAGGCCAGCGCGATCGCGTGGGTTTCGCCCAAATCGAGCTGTTTACCCGGCTGCATAACCTCAGCGATCGCCAGTTCCGTTGGAGCCTGCACGTGAACCCAACCCGATGAGAGCACTGCCTGAACGCGGGCGTTTTTAGCGGTCGCTAAATCGCTGGCGGCGACCTCTGAAATAATCACGGTACCGTAGATAGACTCCAGCAGCCAGAGATAGTCAATCAGCGCCAAACTGCTTAAAGACGAGGCATCGCTCACTAAAATCATAGCCAACCTCGGCTCCGCAGGTTTTGCAAATCTTCGTCAAATTCTTGCACATCGTAATGGATGCAACCGCCGCGATGGCCAATGTATTTTTGAAACTCCATCAGGTGCATGTCAGCGATTTGGCTAGCACCCCCCAGCGTGACCCGCTCTTGCTCAAATAGGGCGATCGCAATTTCTCTAAGCCAATTGGCTCTAGAAAAAGCAGAATCTTGAGCGATCTCATCTGAAATATTAAGCGTGATTTTCATGGGTGAGAGTTGTCGCAGGGCGGTCGTTGCTTGAAATCGATTTGTTTTATGGCCTGTTTTTCTTCCGTATCCAGAAACCCCTAAGCCAGTCAAATTTCTATTTCATTAAATATGGGTTTAGTGGATATAAGGTAGTCAATTTTGTTGGATTTTTATTTCCAGGTTGATGACGCAAGCCTTTTGACTTGGGTTGTATAGGTTTGCTCGTTAGATGTGCTCAAAGCCCAGATTCTTTTATACCCACGTCGCAACTGTAGATATCTCATGATCTCATATAAAGATAGCCTTTAGAGTGTTGTTTGCGATCGCTTGGGCAATTGTTTAAGCGCTGTTTCTGGCCTGTCTACGGCGGGAATGCTAGAGAGACTATTCCTTCGAGGTTACAGGCATGTTTACGCAGAGCCGCAAGTTTCGCATCGGCGGTTATCAAGCTGGTCAAAAGCCGGACCATGTCAAGTACCACCAGGCGGGTCGATTTGAGCAGGAACAGCTGCCGCCCCGAGTCGATTTGCGTCACCATATGACCGAGGTGGAAGAGCAGGTCGGCAATAGCTGCGTGGCCAATGCCTTTGTGGGAGCCTACGAGTATTTGGCCAAGCGCGACCTGGGCGATGCCGCCGACGTGAGCCGCCTGTTTGTGTACTACAACGCGCGATCAAAGACCGGCAGCCACAACGAGGATGGCGGCACCTACATGTACTGCGCGATCGAAACGCTGATGCAGCACGGGGCCTGCTCCGAAGACCTCTGGCCCAACGATGAAGAGCTGATCTTTACCGAACCTGACGCCAGCGCCTACGACCATGCCGCCAACTTCAAAATAATTGAGGCCGAGGCCCTCGACACCGATCTCGATCTCTGGCGACACACCCTGGCCGAAGGCTATCCCATCGCCTTTGCCCTCAACACCTTTGAATCGTTTGACGAAGCTACCCGCAACAAAGGCCGGGTGCCCAAGCCCAAACGCTCCGACAACGGGCGCGAAACCCACGGCTGGCACGCCATGCTGTGCGTTGGCTACTCCGACAAAGATCGCATGTTTATTGTGCGCAACTCTTGGGGGCCAGAGTGGGGCGATCGCGGCTACTGCTACGTCCCCTACGACTACGTCATCCACGACGACTACAACGGTCACGACTCCTGGATTATCAAATCGCTCAGCGACCTCGATTTTAGCGCCGAAGTTTGGGAGGGCGACGAATCGTTTTTTGCTGACGATAGTTCGCTGCTGCTGTATGAGTTTTATCTGCACACCGAAGACCCCGAAGGGTTTGCTAGCGCGCTCGAAGAACTCTGCCAAAACTACGCTGAAACCGAAGAAGACTACTACTTTGACTACGAGTATGAGGAAGCAGAAGAAAGCGCCTATCTACTCAATATTCTCAACTTCGATCTCACCATCGACGACGCCACCGAGTTTATCGAAACGCTCGATGCTCTCTGCCAAGAGTATGCCGTAGATGAATCCTACGGCTTTAGCTATGGCAGTGAAGATTCTGAGGCGGAAGAATCCGAAGAAGATTACTCTGAAGAGAAATACTCCGAAGAAGAAGCCGAAGAGGAAGAGGAATCCGAAGAAGAGTACTCCGAAGAAGAATCTGACGAAGAGGATTATTCTGAAGAAGAAGAGGAAGAGGACTCTGAAGCGGAGGAAGATTATTCTGAAGAAGAATAGATCGCTAGAGTTTAGCTGTGGTGCGTCATCGCCTTGCGTGACGCACTCTGTGAAAACAACTATTCCTGAGCGCCCGCGACAAAAAGCTGAGCCGCTGTGAGGTCTAAGGCTGCGAACTGGGGCGACTCTAGCCGCTGATTGCCCGTAAATGTACCAACCGTCGCAAAGCCCCGCTCCTGCTGCGCTAGCACCAGCACTGTCTGGTCTTGAGGGTTGATAATCCAGTATTCTGGAATGCCAAGGTCTTCGTACTGGGCACGTTTGGCGATATAGTCGCGCTCCCACTGCAGTTCTCCGGGGCTGACCACTTCCACCACAAGCAGCGGTGGCGGCATCGTCAGACGAATGGTATTGCGCTTGGCCAACAGCTGAATGTGCTCAGGCCGAATCACCGTTAGATCTGGGTAGCGATTTTTGGGCTCGCCTCTCACTTCCATCTCCAGGCCGTGCCCCCGCACCCGGTCAATACCCACCAACATCGCAAAGATGAGAAGCAGGCGATTGGCAATTTGGACATTATTGCCTGACTCTGGCGGCACCTCAATTAGCTCTCCATTAAATAGCTCATAAAAAACTTCTGTGCCGTCATCGTAGGCCAGATAGTCGTCAAAGCTGTAGAACCTGGGCCGAGTTTGCACCATAGGGCTCGTCTTTTGAGATTATGCCTAGTCTAAACCCTTGACCATCCACCCCAAAAAGCCTCTGCGGTAGAATCTAGGCCAGCCTGTGACAGACTATCATTAAGAAAGTTGATGTAAGTAGGTTGGCAGAAGCAACGCCCCCTCGGTGCTAACCTTCATTGAGCACGCAACAGACAGATAAGGAGACGCCAGAGCGAATGGGAAAAGTAGTTGGCATCGACCTAGGCACGACCAACTCAGTGGTCTCTGTAATGGAGGGTGGCAAGCCGGTAGTGATTGCCAACGCCGAGGGCATGCGCACGACCCCTTCGGTGGTGGCCTTTAGCAAAGAGGGCGAGCGCCTGGTGGGGCAGATGGCCCGGCGGCAGGCGGTACTCAACCCCCAAAACACCTTCTACGGCGTCAAACGCTACATGGGTCGCCGCTACGCTGAGCTCGACCAGTCGTCCAAGCGAGTGCCCTACACCATTCGCCGCGATGATCTGGGCAACGTCAAAATTCGCTGCCCCCGGCTCGAAAAAGACTTTGCCCCCGAAGAAATTTCGGCCATTGTGCTGCGTAAGCTAGCGGATGAAGCTAGCCGCTACCTGGGCCAGCCGGTAACCGGGGCGGTAATTACTGTACCCGCTTACTTTAACGATGCCCAGCGCCAGGCCACCCGCAACGCTGGCCGAATTGCCGGGCTAGAGGTGAAGCGCATTCTCAATGAGCCCACGGCGGCGGCGCTGGCCTACGGCCTTGACCAGGCTCAGAACGAAACCATTTTGGTGTTTGACCTGGGCGGCGGTACCTTCGACGTATCCATTCTCGATGTGGGCGATGGGGTGTTTGAGGTGCGATCGACCTCGGGCGATACCCAGCTGGGCGGCACCAACTTCGACACCAAAATCGTTGACTGGCTGGCCGATGAGTTCTTAGAAAAAGAAGGCATTGATCTGCGCAAAGATCGCCAGGCGCTCCAGCGATTGACTGAAGCAGCTGAGAAAGCCAAGATCGAGCTGTCAGGCGTGGCTAGCACCGAGATTAGCCTGCCGTTTATCACTGCTAGCCCTGAAGGCCCCAAACATATTGAGACTCGCCTGAGCCGATCGCAGTTTGAGGGCCTGTGCGGCGATTTAGTTAGCGCCCTGCGCGCCCCCCTCCAGCAGGCGCTCAGCGACGCGGGCCTCACCCCCAACGACATTGACGAGGTGGTGCTGGTGGGCGGCGGTAGCCGCATGCCTATGGTGCAAGACCTGGTGCGGGGGCTAATTGGCCTCGAACCCAGCCAGGCGGTGAACCCTGACGAAGCCGTGGCCGTAGGGGCGGCGGTGCAGGCGGGCATCATCACCCAGGAAGTGCAGGACATCATGCTGCTGGACGTCACCTCGCTGTCGCTGGGCCTTGAGACCATCGGCGGCGTGATGAAGAAGGTGATTCCCCGCAACACCACGATTCCGGTGCGGCGATCGGATATTTTCTCGACCTCAGAGAACAATCAGACCTCGGTAGAAGTGCACGTGCTTCAGGGCGAGCGCGAAATGGGGGCCGACAACAAGTCGCTAGGGCGCTTTAAGCTGATGGGCATTCCCCCCGCACCGCGCGGGGTGCCCCAGGTGCTGGTGTCTTTCGATATCGACGCCAACGGCATTCTGCAAGTCTCGGCGATGGATAAGACCACCGGCCGCGAGCAGAGCCTGACGGTGCAGGGCGCATCCAACCTCGAAGAAGGCGAAGTGCAGCGCATGATTCGCGAGGCGGAAGAATTCGCTGAAACCGATCGCCTGCAGCGAGAGCGGGTCGAGAAGCGCAACCGGGCTGAGGCGCTTACCTTCCAGGCTGAGCGACTGCTGCGGGAGGTGGCGCTCGACTTTGGCATGCAGTTCGCCCGCGATCGCCGTCGCCGCATTGAAGGATTGGTGCAGGAGCTGCGCGACTACCTGGAGCAAAGCGACGAGCGCGGCATCGACATCGCCCAGGCCGAACTGCAAGACGAACTCTACGACCTCAACCGCGAGGCCTATCTGTACGAGGCCGACGATGCTCCCGAAGGCGGCATTCTAGGCCAGATCGGCAACACCCTGAAGAAAACGTTTGCCTTTGACGACGACCTGGACGCGCGGCCCAACTACGGGTACCAGGGCAACTCCTCCTGGGGCAGCTGGGACGACGACTGGGACTACGACAACCGCGGGGGCGCGGGCGGGCAGCGCTACGGCAGCCCGGCCTACGACAATCGCGCCTACGGCACGACCGGCTACAGCGGTCAGGGCTATGGCAATCAGGGGTACGGCAGCCAGGGCTATAGCGACCCCGGCTACGGCAATCAGAGCTACAACGACCCCGGCTATGGCGGCCAGGGCTACGGCGATCGCTACAGAGACAGTCGCGATGTCGATCGCGGCTACGACAGCTCTGGCTACGATCGCGCTGCTCCCTCTTCAAGAAATCGCCCGCCAGAACCCGGCCAGCCCCCCGCCTCTGACTATGGTCGTCAGGACTACGGCCAGTCGAGCTACGGTCAACAGGGCTATAGCCAGCAGGACTATGGCCGCTCAGACTATGGCCAACAGGGCTATGGCCGTCAGGGCTATGACCAGGACTACAGCCGCTCAGACTACGGCCAATTCTCGAATGGGGACGCGGCGCGATCGCCCAGCTCTGAGCCCGCCCGCCCCAGCTACGACGACTCGGGCTATGGCAACTCAGGCTCCAGCGATCGCTACACCCGCGAAGCGTCTCCAGGGGAGAGTCGCCCCAGCTCGCCCGATGTCGGCTACGGTTCAGACTACGGCACGACCGATTACCGCAACGACAGTGCCGCCGGAACTGAGCGCTTCGATCGCGGCTACGAGGGCCAGGGCTACGCCCCCTATGCCCGCGAAGCGTCTTCAGGCCAGAACCGCCCTGGACAGGCTCCGGCTGCCCCGTCAAACAGTTGGGACGACGATCCCTGGGGTCAGTCGTCGCCCAGTCGCCCCCCGGCGTCGCAGGCTCCCGAAAGTCGCCCTCGCCCCCCAGCCGCTCCCGATCGGGTTATACCCAACGATTCTGGAACCGAACGCGCGGCCAATCGCCGTCCGGCTCCCCGCTATGATGACGACAACTGGAGCGATCGCGATGAATGGCTCTAGGGCGTGTCATCAATTGTGGCCAAAAACTCGATATATCAAGCCTTGCCACGCCCGACCCAAAAGACAAGCTAGGGGCTGCAACCCTTGATTTTTGAACGTTTAGCAGCTAACTGATGACAGCCTCTAGCCTCCTATGCCTCGACCTGGATAACTAGGGCACATAGAAGAAATTCCGCCGACCCATCTACCCCCCCACCCATCCACCCACTCACCCCTCAATGGAGAACTTTCGGAACTACTACGACATTTTGGGGGTTTCCAGAGAAGCGACCTTTAGCGACATCAAACAGGCGTACCGCAAGCTAGCTCGGCAGTACCACCCCGACCTCAACCCCGGCGACCAGGTCGCAGAGGAGCAGTTCAAGCTGCTGAGCGAAGCCTACACCGTCCTCTCCGACGATGAAAAGCGGGCACAGTATGAAAAATTTAGCGAGTACTGGCAGCAGGAGGGCTTTAAAAAAGGCCAGGGTAAGTCGGTCGTTGGTGACATCTTCGGCGGACGCATTTCCCTCGAAGACTTTGGCTTTGGTGAATTTCCCGACTTCAATGTCTTTGTCGATCAGCTGCTCAACCGCCGATCTAATGCTCGTCGCAGTCCTGAGCAGGCCGACTACGACAACGGCTATGCCACCGCCGACAATACCTCGTTTCAGCAGACTGCTCCAGGCCGCCGCGATGCCGAAGCTGACCTCACCATTCCCCTAGAGAAAGCCTTTCGGGGTGGGCGCGAGCGCATTCGCCTGGAAGACGGGCGATCGCTTGAGGTCAACATGCCCGCCGGTATGGTCACCGGGCAGCGCATTCGCCTGCGGGGCCAGGGCATTGGCGGCGGCAATCTGTATTTACGCATTCAGGTTGACCCCCACCCCTTCTACACCCTGCGCGGCAACGACATCTACTGCCGGGTTCCCATCACCCCCAGCGAGGCCGCCCTGGGCAGCACCATCGATATCCCCACCCTCGACGGCCCCGTGCGCACCACCCTGCCCCAGGGAGCGCAGACAGGGCAGATCATTCAGCTGCCGGGGCGAGGGTATTTGGCCGGGCAAGAGCGGCGCGGAGATCAAATTGTGGAGCTAGAGGTCGTAGTGCCGACCGGGTTGAGCGATCGCGAAAAAGCCCTCTACGAAGAACTGCGCCAAACCGAGCGCTTTCGCCCCCGCGCCGACCTGTTCTAAGTCTCTCGATTATTGCGAAAACGTTACACATCTTTCCGGGTTTCTCAGAGGCGAAATATTGACTAAACGCTATGAATGCCCTGCAAAACACGCGTTTTAGCCTGGTTTCTGCCCCGGCAGACTGCCCTGGCCTGCCTCAGACATCGTCAACTAAATGAGAATTTAGCTTTCCCTAGCGGCCCCCAAGTCGCTAAACTAGCAATGAAAAAGGTCATCCCCGTCATTTTTAACTATGTCTGTTGTTAGCCAAGTTATTTTGAATGCCGACGACGAGCTGCGCTACCCAACCACCGGCGAGCTCAAGGCGATTGAAGACTTTTTGAAAACCGGCGAGCAGCGCACCCGCATTGCCGCAATGCTCTCTGAAAACGAAAAGAAAATTGTTGACCAGGCCAGCAGAGAGCTATGGCGGCGACGGCCCGACTTTATTGCCCCCGGCGGCAATGCCTACGGCCAGAAGCAGCGTGCTCTCTGCATTCGCGACTATGGCTGGTACCTGCGCCTGGTTACCTATGGCGTGCTGGCTGGCGACCAAACTCCCATTGAAGCCATCGGTATCGTAGGCGTCCGCGAAATGTACAACGCCCTCGATGTTCCCGTACCCGGTATGGCCGAGGCTATCCGCTGTCTAAAGGATGCTTCGCTGAACCTGCTGTCTGACGAAGATGCCGCCGAAGCAGCCCCCTACTTCGACTACATCATCCAGGCTATGTCATAGTCTTTAGCTAACTGCACCAAAGACCCGGCTTCTTCAAGAAGCCGGGTCTTTGCTTTAGGACAAAATTCTCAGCCTTATCGCCCCTTTCCCGTTAGCTACTCCTCAACAGTCCTGACTGGCAGACCGACTACACTAGAGGCACACCAACTCATACCCGCTATGGTTGCCAACTCCCAGCCCTGGACCATTCGTGATCTTGCCGCCATGCCCGACGACGGCGGCTGGAAGCGCTACGAAATCATTGATGGAGACCTCTACGTGACCCGCGCTCCCCATATTCGCCATCAGGGAACCGCTGGCAACATTCATATTGCCCTAGAGGTTTGGTCACGGGAAACGGGTTTGGGCACAGCGTTCCAAGCTCCCGGCGTCGTGTTCTCTCCAACTGATGCGGTAATTCCTGATGTGGTGTGGGTCAGCCAGGAGCGCTTGGCCAATGGCCTCGACGATGCCGGGCACCTGGTCGTCGCCCCAGAGCTGATCGTCGAAATCCTCTCCCCCGGAGACCTCAACGAGCAGCGCGATAAAGAAGTCAAGCCCAAGCTCTACTCCCGCTACGGCGTTCAGGAATATTGGGTCATCAACTGGCAGCTCAAAACCCTAGAGATCTACCGCCGCACTGATGCTCGGCTTCAGCTTGTCGGAACTCTTTTGGTTAGCGATACTCTCACCTCACCGCTGCTGCCCGAGTTCAGCACCCCCATGACTGACATTTTTCGATGATTAAGTACAGCAAACCCCCGAGTTCTTGAAAAACTCGGGGGTTTTGGGGTGTGGCGGATTTCTCGCTATCTACAGCGTTGCTAGTACGTCGCGGGCGGCGGCAATTGTCGCCTCAATATCCGCATCGGTGTGGGCCAATGAGGTAAAGCCCGCCTCATACTGCGATGGGGCCAGGTACACACCGCGCTCCAGCATGCCTCGGTGGAAGCGGCTAAACTTCTCCAGGTCAGACCCCTTGGCATCTTCAAACTTGGTGATGGGGCCGGGGTGGAAGAACATGCCAAACATGGCGCTAATATGACCACCACAGACCTCATGGCCCGCATCCCTTGCCGCCTGAAGCAGGCCATCGGTAAGCTTCGCCGTCAGCCGTTCTAGCTCGTCGTAGGTGCCGGGGCGCTGGAGCAGCTCCAGGGTTTTGATGCCCGCTGTCATGGCCAGGGGGTTGCCTGACAGGGTGCCCGCCTGGTACACCGGGCCAGCGGGGGCAACCATTTCCATAATGTCGCGGCGACCGCCGTAGGCTCCGACCGGCAGCCCGCCGCCGATGACTTTACCCAGGGTCGTGAGGTCGGGGGTGACGTTGAACTTAGCCTGGGCACCGCCATAGGAAATCCGAAAGCCGGTCATGACTTCGTCAAACACCAGCAGGGCGTCGTTTTCGCGGGTAATTTCGCGCAGCCCTTCTAAGAAGCCGCCGTCGGGGGTGATAAACCCGGCGTTGCCCACCACGGGCTCTAGAATCACCCCGGCGATTTCATCAGGATTTTGGGCAAAGAGGGCCTTGACCGCTTCGAGATCGTTATAGGGGGCGGTGAGAGTGTCGCTGGTGGCCGATTTGGGTACTCCTGGTGAGTCGGGTAGCCCCAGGGTGGCGACGCCAGAGCCAGCCTGCACCAGGAACATATCGGCGTGGCCGTGGTAGCAGCCCGAGAACTTGATGATTTTGTTGCGCCCGGTGTAGGCCCGCATCAGCCGCAGCACGGCCATACAGGCTTCGGTGCCGGAGTTGACGAAGCGCACCATCTCAATGCTGGGCACAGCCTGGATCACCATTTCGGCCAGCACGTTTTCGAGATAGCAGGGGGCACCGAAGCTGGTGCCTTTCTCCAGCGCTGCTGACAGGGCTGCCAGTACTTCAGGGTGGGCATGGCCGCAGATAGCAGGGCCCCAGGTGCCTACGTAGTCGATGTACTGGTTGCCGTCTACATCCCAAATGTAGGCACCCTTGACGCGATCGAACACAATGGGTTGCCCGCCCACCGACTTAAATGCTCGTACCGGAGAGCTAACGCCACCGGGCATGAGGTTTTGGGCGGCGGTAAAAATTTCTTGTGATTTTGCTGTTTTAAACGGGGCTGTACTGACCAAGGCACGTTCCTCTCAGAGTCCAAAATCATTCGACGGCCCGAACTCAGGTCGTCTGAATGTTAGCTCTGATCATTATCCTATTGATTGGATAAGGCGTACTGCTAGATGTTAAGGAATGTAGCGTTAGCGGCGCAGGTGGTGCAGGCGGCCATTCTTGATTTGCACTACGGGGTGGTTTGAGATCCGCACCAGGTGCTCGTCGTGGGTAGTGACGATGACGGTAATGCCGATGGAGTTGAGTTTTTTCAAAATTTTGATCACCTGGAGCGAGTTGTCGGCATCCAGGTTGCCGGTGGGCTCATCGGCCAGCAGCAGGGGTGGAGTATTGACCACGGCGCGAGCAATGCTAACCCGCTGCTGTTCGCCCCCAGAAAGCTCATCGGGGAAGCACTGGGCCTTACCCTGTAGCCCGACCATTTTGAGGGTGGGCCAGAGGCGGCGGTGAATCTCTTTGCGGGTAAAGCCTTGAGCCCACAGCACAAAGGCCACGTTCTCGGCCACGGTGCGCTTGGGAATGAGCTTGTAGTCTTGAAACACGACACCAATGCGGCGACGCATCATAGCCAGGCGATCGCCGCGCAGGTTGGAGATGGGCTCGTCGCCGACCAAAATGCTGCCCTTGGTAGGGCGCTCGTACCCATAGAGCAGCTTGAGCAGGGTTGATTTGCCCGAGCCCGAGGGGCCGGTAACAAAGAGAAAGTCGCCGGGGTTAACCGTTAAATTGACGCCGGTCAGGGCCTTGCTGCCGTTGGTATAAATTTTTTCTACATTGGTCAGCGAGACGATGGGCTGAACATCGGGGTTGCTTGGAGCCTCTTCAAGCATGGGAGACGGGGATGGATCGGCGGCAGAGCGAGCGGGTACTACAAGTTTGAAGCGGTCTTGCAGCCTAGCTCTGACATCCTCGGGAAGGCCGGAGAGTTTGGTGTCGTCGGTGGGGCGATGGAGCACAGAGGTCATGGAACGTCCTAACTGAGGTGGGTCGGGCTGACTCAGAACTGAGCCTAGCTGAAACGTTTGAACTGCGCAGCCAGCGCCAGGGACAGGGCTGACATGGCTTTTGGGTGGCCATTGTACCGGAAAGACTGGGTCCGGCAAAAGGCATATTTGTTTTTTCAATAATCGTTATATTTTGTTACCAAGGATGCAGCACCTTTGCTGTAGTGGCTGTTCGAAGAATGACGGAGTAGGCCCTGATCGACTACGGCTCTAGAAGAGTACCGCAGCGTTTGCAAAATTGGGCATCGTCGTCGTGAGGAGTAAGGCCGCAGCTGGGGCAGGGTGTGTGCTGGGGCTGCCTCACTTTGCCCAGCTGCCGAATTAGGCGGCTGACCTGGGTGGGAATGAGCGCAATGCCGGTCAGAATCATCATGACTGTTAGCCCTCGACCGGCCTCGGAGATAGGGGTGACATCCCCATAGCCGACGGTGGTCATGGTCACAACGGCGAAATAAACTGCGTCGAGAAACGTACCAAAGCCTTCTGGATTGCTGGGATTTTCGACCTGAAAAATGAGGCCGGAGTAGATAAAAATAATCGTGCCCATGGTCAACAAAATGCGAATCAAAATCAGGCTGTCGGCGCTGGTTACCCGGCCAAACCACAGTCGATTATTGAAAATGTGCACCAGACGCAAGATGCGCAGCGACCTAAAAAAGCGCAGAAACCGAATATCAAAAATGCCGATCCAGGAGGGCAGAATGGCGATGAGATCGATCAGTCCGTACAGGCTAAAAGCGTAATGCCAGGGGCGATGGGCTACCCAAAGTCGCAGGCCGTATTCGAGGGTAAAGGCCAGCACAATCACCCAGTCGAGGCGATTTAGCCAGGTGTCGAGGCTGGCCGGAATGGGGTAGGTTTTGAGAACAAAAATGACGGCAGATAGAAAAATTAGCAGTACGATCGCGCCGTTGATCAGCCGCCCCCCCAGGGTGTCGGTGGTGTTTAATTCGCTGCGCAGGCGATCGCGTAGCGCGGGTTTTTGACCATCGCGCCAGGTGTTTTGCTGCTCGTCTAGAATTTCGTCCATGGTGTCAATGCGGTGTTAATGCCCACCCCCAGGATGGTTCTACGCTCTGCTCTGGGCTAAGATAACCAGGCAGACTGATTTTTATCTGGCTGCGTTTTTATGGCAATTATGGTTTTGTCTCAGGCTAGTCCGGTGGTGGATTTGGCCTCCAGGTCTGTACGGGTTTAGGGTGGCGTTGCCCCCTGACCAGACGACTACTGTCCAAATTGTCATGGTCGGTACCCTTTGATTGAGCTGAAGGTTAGATTTATTATCACTGCGGCACGTTGAGTACCTATGGCGATCGCACCCATTATCACCACTCTCCACGATTTTTCTCCGGCTCCGTCGGTTTCCTGGTCACCCCTGCCCAGCCAGCGCCCGCTGCTGCTGGTGGGCCACGGCAGCAGGGATAGCGAGGGGCGCGATCGCGTACTCGAATTTGCTGCCGCCTACCAGGCACTCGACACCTCTCGTCCGGTGATTCCCTGCTTTTTGGAGCTGAGCGAGCCCACCATTCAAGACGGGGTAGACCTGTGCGTGGAGAAGGGCTATACCGAAATTTCGGTGCTGCCAATTTTGCTGTTTGCCGCCCGCCACAACAAGTTTGACGTCACCAACGAGCTCGATCGTGCTCGCCAGCGCCACCCCCAGGTCACCTTTCACTACGGTCGCCACTTCGGCATTACTCCGGCAATCATTCAGCTCTGGCAGGAGCGCCTGGCCGAGCTAGATACCCCTCGCTTTAACCCCGAGGGCATTGGCCGCGAAGACACGGTGCTGCTGTTTGTGGGCCGAGGGGCCAGCGACCCCGACGCCAACGGCGATGTGTACAAGCTGGCCCGGATTGTGTGGGAGGGCAGTCGCTATAAAACCGTCGAGATTTGCTTTATTGGCATTACCCACCCCCGGCTAGAAGAAGGCTTTCGCCGCGCCCGCCTGTACAACCCCAAACGCATTATTGTGCTGCCCTACTTTCTCTTTACTGGCGTACTGGTGAAAAAGATTGTCGACATCACCCAACAGGAGCAGGCGACGCACCCCGATCAGCAGGTGGTCTATTTGCCCGAGATGGGCAGTCACCCCCAGCTGATGCAGATTTTGCGCGATCGCGAGCTAGAAACCCACCTGGGCCAGGTGGCCATGAACTGCGAAATGTGCAAGTTTCGTCTGGCTGCTGGAGGCGGGCCGCACGGCCACGACCACGGGCACGGGCACGATCATGGTCATGCTCACGATCAGGGCCATACCCATGACCACGGGCATGCTCACGGCCATGGGCATGATCATGGGCACGGGCATCACCACGGCGAGCCTGTCGATCTATTTCCAAAACCCGACGACTACCACCAGCGGGCGTGGCAAGTTCCCTAAGCGCAGGTTCCTGAGCCCAGGGGGTGGGAATGCTAGAAACAGCGCCTGGGCAACGGTCTGGGTCAGTTTTTAGCTAAACCCAGGGGCAGCCATGTTCAAATCCGTTGGTCGGCAGGTGTGCGCGTTTGATTTAGAGTGGGTGCCCGACCCGGCCTCGGGGCGGCGGGTGTACGGCCTGCCTCAAACAATGCCCGATGCCGACGTTCTCGACGTGATGTGGGCCAGGGCTGGGGCTACGGCAGACAAGCCCCGTCCGCACCTCAAAACGGCCCTGTGTCGGGTAGTCGCTGTTACCGCCGTGATCCGCGAGCAGCAGCCCGACGGCGGCATTCACCTGCGCCTGACCACCCTGCCGAGACAACTCGATCAGCTGATGGATGAGGGCGAGCTGATTGCTACGTTTCTTGGCTACCTGGGGCAGCACCATCCTCAGCTGGTGGGTTTTAATTCTCAGACCGCCGATCTGCCGATCTTGCTGCAGCGCGGGTTGGTAGCAGGCATCTCGGCAGCAGACTTTTGCCGTCGCGCCGACAAAGGCTGGGGCAGCGACTACTTTAGCCGCCACGGCGATGCCCATATCGATCTGAAGCAGACCCTGAGTGGCTGGGGCATTGCGACGCCTACCCTGCACGAACTGGCCGCGGCGATGGGCATTCCCGGACAGGTGGGGACTGAGCCTCACGACGTGGTGGATTGGTGGGTCGAGGGAGATTTGCGATCGATCGTGGCGCAGAGTCAGTATGACGCCTTAAGCACTTACCTGGTGTGGCTGCGGGCCGGGCGATTTGCCGGGTTCTTTAACCCCGAGCAGTATGGCGAAGAAGAGGAGCGGGTGAGGGCAATGCTGCGCGATCGCATTGCCCAGGGCGACCCTCATCTCACGCTGTATCTCGATCGGTGGGATAGCTTCACCCCCCAGCCCGCCGATGCCAGAGTTATACCTCTCGCGGTTGCCGCTGAAGCGACAGACCAGGCCGCCTGAGCAGGCGGAGTATGCGGATCCGGTTTAGTCTGAGAGCGTTACATCGCGCACCAGGTAAGCGGGTAGGTCGGGTCGACTCAGGGCGGCTGCGTAGGACGGGTTTAAGTACTGGCGGTAGGCGTCATCTTTGGCCAAATAGACCTTAAAGAAAGCTACTCCCATCGCCTCGATGTAGGTTTGAGCGGCTTCAGGATTGGGGCCAATTGCCGCCTGGGGTACGGGCAGGGCTTCTGCGGTGGTCTGCGGATCGTAGATAGTGGAGAAGTGAGTGCCGTTTTCCATCAGCAACAGATAGCTCTCCGGTGACTCCAGCCAGGTGAAGGGGCGAATTTGCTCGGCCAGCGCTGGCGTGACGGTATCGGCACTGCCAGAGACAATCATGAGCGGCACGTCAATGTTGGCGACGCCCTCGGGGCCGAAGATGGCGCTGTCGAGCGGGTTGATAGCGATCGCCGCTTGAACCCGGCGATCGCCCAGGGGCGGCAGCGGCTGGGGCAACGTTAGCACCGGGCACTGTACCAAGAGCGACAGGTTGATCTGGCTAGAGAGCTGGGGCGGACACCTCTGCTCCAAAACACTAGGGCTAACAGTTGCTCCCGCCAGGGCCAGCGTCGTGTAGGCTCCCAGCGACTGGCCCAAAACGCCAATTCGCTCCAGGTCTAGGCGGCGACCCAGGGCCGAATCGCGGGCTGCCAGCGCCAGATCGTCTAAAACCCGTTGAATGTCGATCGGGCGGCTAATCATTTCCTCTGGCCGTATCGCTTCATCCGCTCGGCCACCTAGAAGGGCCTCGATTTGGGCGGCGCTGCTGCCGGGATGCTCTACCACCGCCACTGCCAAGCCGTGGGAGGCCAGGTGTTCGGCCAGGTAGGCAAAGGTAGACCGATTGCCCCCCAGCCCGTGAGAAATTACTACCAGGGGAGCCTTCTGGCCCTCTGGCAGGTAGAGATTGGTGGGCAGGTGCAGGTCTAGCGATCGCCGCTCCCAGCGGTATGGCCCTGGATCAGCTGGATTAGCGGGCGCTGGCAGAAGGGCGCGATCGGGTTCGACCGCAGCGGCAGCCTGTTCCCGAATTTGAGCGGTCACCTGCTGAGTTTGGTTAATTTCGCTGAAAACGATATCAGCGACCCGCGAGAGTTGTTGCAGGTCAACCCGCACCCCCTCCGTCGGAAACTGATCGAGGACATTGAGCAGATTAAACTGCCCGCCAGAGTCAGCCGCCGCCAAAATCAGCGCCGCCCGAATCGCCTGTGCCCCATTTAGCCGTCCCGATGTTTGAATGACGTCCCCCAACAGCTGCAAAATCGCCTCTCCCTGGGAGGTGTAGAGAAACTGGGCAACGGTTACTACGTCTAGATCAGCGCTCACGGTCAGCCCGGTGCGAAACTGTTCGAGCTGCTCAGACGTTAGAAATCGACGGTAGCCGTTGAGGTCATCGGTGAGCTGCCCTGTGCGAGCGTAGGTGTGCAGGTCTTCGACATCAATAGCGCGCTCAATCGGCCCGTAGCTGACATAGACCTGCTCAGCACTCAACCCAGCCTCTGTCAGTACAAGCGGCTGCAGTAGACCCGCTCCTAAAAAACTGGCTCTCAAAAAGCGGCTGCCTAGCAACCAGGCGAGATGATTGAGTCTGTGAGTTTTCAAGCGCTGAGTCATGGGTAATTCCAAAGGCTACGTCAGTCTGGTTGGCGGCCTGCCCGAGGACGATGCCGCCCCTAATGGCCTTACTATCAATACCTGGTAAATAGCTAGGCCTTTAAAGATAATGTCATCGCTGTGCCAGCGACATAGCAGGACCAGTTGACCTCGCTTGAGCAAACACTGTTATTTCATAAACTAAACCGTTTAGTAGGTCAACTGTGTAGCTTAACTTGTAGGTCAATCTTCAATACGGGCGGATTTAGCTAGTGCTCTTTGGCTATAGTCAGCAGGCCACAGCTAAAAGGGTAAGGGTAGCCAGACCGCCCTCCACAGCACTAATCAGCCCGCCTAAGACAGAGTATTACCCGTAGCCGGTCTAGGACTGCGAACGGTTGTACAGCTATCGCCTAGGAGTGATCGATGAAAGCGTTCTAGTCTTTATGGCAATGTCTAGTAATGCCCCCGCAGCCCGACGGTGGATCATCTGAGGAGCTGCGGGGGAACAGGAGCTTATTCTTCTTCGGTTGAGGCTTCGATCGCTGGTTCGGTAATGGCTTCAACGATGGCTTCGACAACTGCCTCGGTGGGCTCGTCGGCAGCGTCTTCAGCATCGTCGAGGCCTTCGACCTGTAGGGCCGGGGGCACGACGGCGACTGCCGCGATCGCATCTTCCCCGTCCAGCCGCTGCAGGCGCACTCCCGTCGCCGGGCGCGACTGAATCGAAATATCGCCCACCCGCTGGCGAATGATAATGCCCCGGTTGGTCACCAGCATTAGCTCGTCGCCCTCACCTACCACCAGCAGCGCCGCCAGGGCATCGTCGCGCTTGCGGAACTTGATCGACATCAGGCCCATACCGGCCCGATTTTGCAGGCGAAACTTGGCCACCGGCACCCGCTTGCCCAGCCCCGAGGCCGTAATCACCAGCACCCAGGGGCCGCCCTCGCTGCCGCCAGATACGCTGTCGTCATCGTCGTCATCGCTGTCACTAGCGTTGGCCTCAACCACCGCTTCGACCACCTGGCTGGGCAAAATGTCCATGCTGATCAGCTCGTCGCCATCGCGCAGCGACATCGCCCGCACGCCGCGAGTGGGCCGCCCCAGGGGCCTGAGCTGGTCATCGTCGGCCTTAAAGTGAATCGTCATGCCCCGCCGCGAGCCGATCAAAATGCTGTCGGTGTTGCGGGCCAGGCGCACCCACTTGAGCTGGTCGCCCTCTTCGAGAGAAATAGCAATCAGGCCGTTGGTGCGAATGTTGCCAAAGGCCGATAGCGCGGTTTTCTTCACGAAGCCGCCCTGGGTCAGCATGACTAGGTAGTCTTCGTCGGTAAACTCGCGCACCGCCAGCACCGAGGTAATCGCCTCTTCTTTGGGGATGGGCAGCATTTGCACAATCGGCATCCCTCGCGAGGCGCGCGAGCCCTCGGCAATCTGGTAGGCGCGCAGGGCGTAGGTGACGCCGCGATCGCTGAAAAACAGCAGGTAGTCGTGGGTGTAGCAGGTAATGAAGTGCTGCACGCCGTCGTCTTCCTTCATTTTGGCCCCGGCTTTGCCTCGGGTGGCGCGGCTCTGGGCCTCAAAGGTCGCCACCGGCATGCGCTTGATATAGCCCTGGTCGGTGACCAGAATGACCACCTGCTCGTTGGCAATCAGCGAAATGTCGGTGAGTTCCGCATCGTCCATTTCGATCACGGTGCGGCGGGGGTCGTCGTGCTTGGCCTTGAGTTCGCCCAGCTCGGTGACGATGATTTCGAGCACCCGCTCACGGCGGGCCAAAATGTCTTCCAGATCGGTGATCTTAGCGACCAGCTCCTCGTGCTCCTGCTGAATCTTGTCGGCTTCCAGGGCGGTGAGGCGGCGCAGCTGCATTTGCAGAATGGCGTCGGCCTGCACCTCTGAGAGGCCGTAGGTGTCAATCAACTCCTGCTTGGCGGCGGGGGTGTCGGCGGCTCCACGAATCAGGGCAATGATGGCATCGAGGTTAGCCAACGCCACCAGGTAGCCCTGGAGAATATGGTCGCGCTCCTGGGCCTTGCGCAGCTCGTACTGGGTGCGGCGAATGATCGTTTCTTCGCGAAACTCTAGGAAGACCTCCAGCATGCGCTTGAGGCCGAGCAGCTGAGGCTCGCCGTTGACCAGAGCCAGCATGTTGACGCCAAAGTTATTTTGTAAGGGCGTCTGCTTGTAGAGGTTGTTGAGCACCACGCGGGGGTAGGCGTCGCGCTTGAGCTCAATGACGATGCGCATGCCGTCGCGATCGCTCTCATCCCTAATATCTGAAATCCCCTCCAGGCGGCGCTCGTTCACCATTTCGGCGATCCGCTCGATCATGCCCGCCTTGTTGGTCTGGTAGGGCAGCTCGGTGATGATGATGGCTTCGCGATCGGGCCGACCCCGGTGCTCAATGGTTTCCATGGTGGCGACGCCGCGCATGGTGACTGAGCCGCGCCCGGTCATGTAGGCGTCACGAATGCCGCTGCGGCCCAAAATCTGCCCCCCTGTGGGAAAGTCGGGGCCGGGGATGATCTCCATCAGCTCGGCGGTGGAGATATCGGGGTTGTTGATCAGCGCAATGACGCCGTCGATCAGCTCGCCGGGGTTGTGGGGCGGAATGTTGGTGGCCATGCCCACGGCAATGCCGGAGGAGCCGTTGAGCAGCAGCTGGGGCAGCCGCGAGGGCATTACCACCGGCTCCTGCTGGGAACCGTCGAAGTTGTCGGCAAAATCGACGGTGTCGGACTCGATGTCTTGCAGCAGCGAGTCGCTGGTCAGCGATTGCAGGCGACACTCGGTGTATCGCATGGCCGCCGGAGGGTCGTTGTCGATGGAGCCAAAGTTGCCGTGGCCGTTGATCAGGGGCGATCGCATGGAAAAGTCTTGGGCCATGCGCACCAGGGCGTCGTACACCGCCGTATCGCCGTGGGGGTGGTACTTACCCAGCACCTCCCCGACCACGCGGGCGCACTTGCGGAAGGGGCGATCGGCGGCCAACCCAAGCTCGTGCATGGCATAGAGAATGCGGCGGTGCACAGGCTTCAGCCCGTCCCTGGCGTCTGGCAGCGCTCGACCCACAATCACGCTCATGGCGTATTCCAGGTAAGAGCTTTGCATTTCGGCGCGCAGATCGGTCGGGACGATGCGCTCTTCTGGGGTTGCCATAGGCGGAAAAACTCCGAATTTGCGAACAACAAAGCGCTAGTCAGACCCTCGCACCGAGCGGTGCTGAATAGCGCTTGATCAGTTGTGTTTTTGGGGTTGCATACAGGCTATATTTTAGCACGAAATCCCCCGGTCAAATCAGAGGTTGCTATGGTAGAAGGATGGGGCAAAGATCCTTTATTTCACAGGGCTTTGCGGCCCTGCTCACCCCCCTTGAGGGGGCCTTCATTCTGATAGTTTGTTGCCTGAGAGTTTGCCGTGCACCACGCTTTTACCATGGCCGATTTTGCTGTTATCTATTCGCCAGAATTTTTAAGTCACGATACCGGCCATTTTCACCCTGAAAACGCGGGCCGACTCAAAGCCGTTGTGGCCGCCCTAGAGCAGGTGGCCTGGGCCGACCATCTGGACTGGCGATCGCCTACTCCGGTGCAGCAGCGCGATGTAGACACGCTAATCGCCCAAATTCACAACCCCCGCTACATCACCGCCCTGCGCGAGCTTGCCCATACTGGCGGCGGGCAGATCGACGGCGATACGGTAGTTTCTGAGCATAGCTATGCGGTAGCGCGGCTGGCGGTCAGCGCCTGGCTGGATGGCGTTGACTACGTGCGGTCGACAGGGCACTCGGCTTTTGTGCTGGCCCGCCCGCCGGGGCACCATGCCATGCGCGATCGCGGCATGGGCTTTTGCTTGTTCTCGAATGCGGCGATCGCCGCCCACTACGCGCTAGAACAACCCGGCATTGCCCGCGTCGCCATTCTCGACTGGGATGTACATCACGGCAACGGCACCCAGGCCTTAGTTGAACAAAATGCGGCGATCGCCTACTGCTCACTGCATCAGCTGCCCGGCTACCCCGGCACTGGCCACAGCAGCGAAACCGGCTTTCACGGCAACGTGCTCAATATCCCCATGCCCCCCGGCAGCGCCAGCGACGCTTACGCAAAAGCATTTGAGCAGCAGGTGATTCCGTTTCTCAAAGCGTTTGCGCCCGATTTACTGATCGTCAGCGCCGGGTACGACGCCAACGCCGCCGACCCCCTGGCCAGCGTCAACCTCAACCCTGATGACTATGGCACCTTGACCCGCCAGTGCCTAAGCGTTACCGACAACATTCTGTTTGGCCTCGAAGGCGGCTATGACTACGACGCGCTCAGCCAGTCGGTTGTGGCCACCATCGCCGCTCGCCTAGCCCTGTAGCGGTACCCTTTTCTCACCAGCGGCCCTGCCGATAGCGCAGCAATCTAAGCCACAACAACAGCTCTAGCCGCTCCCGGTGGCGAAGTAGAATCGCCACAATTTGCCACCTCAATCGAATGATTGGCCTCGGCTGCGCTAATCGGTCATTCAGCGGCAATACCGCCAACCCGTTTCACGGCTAACCAGGGGTTGATGCACTAACGGGTGGTCGGCTGTGGATCGCCAGCTTGTCGACCAGGCTGGCGCTGGCGTCATTGAGGCCAATCACCTCTACCTCCGCCCCAGTCCGACGAAATTTGTTCACGACCTGATCTAGAGCGGCGATCGCCCCCTGGTCCCACAGGTCAGCATGGCTGAGGTCAATGGTGACGCGATCGACAAATTCGCTGAAATCGAAGGCACCTAAAAACTCGTCAACCGATACAAAGAAAATTTGCCCCGACACGCTATAGACCCGGTGGCTACCGCCGTCTTTTAGCACGCTATCGACAAACACCCGTCGGGCAATTTTGCGCGAGAAAAACACCGTACTCATGACAATGCCCGTTGCCACCCCCAAAGCAAAGTTACGGGTAAAAATAGTCACCAGCATGGTGGTTAGCATGACGACCGTTTCGCTGCGCGGAATACGGGCTATATCGCGAAAAGAGGCCCACCGAAACGTACCGATTGAGACCATAATCATGACCGCTACCAGAGCCGCCATGGGCATTTGTCGCACCCAGTCGCTGAGAGCCAGAATGGCAAACAGCAAAAATACTCCGGCGCACAGGGTCGATAGCCGCCCCCTGCCCCCTGACTGCACGTTGATGACCGACTGACCAATCATGCCGCAGCCCGCCATGCCGCCAAAAAAGCTGGTGATGATATTGGCGATCCCCTGGCCTTTGGCTTCGCGGTTTTTGTCGCTGGGGGTGTCGGTTAGCTCATCTACGAGAGATGCGGTGAGAAACGATGCCAGCAGCCCCACCACCGCCATCGTCAGCGAGTAGGGCAGCACAATGCGCAGGGTTTCCAGGGTGAAGGGCACCTGGGGAAGAGCAAAAATCGGCAGGGTGGTGGGCAGTTCGCCCATGTCGCCTACGGTGGGCACCTCGATCTTCAGCGCGATCGCCGCCGTGGTCATCACAAACAGGGCCACCAGGGGGGACGGCACGGCTTTAGTAAAGCGAGGCAAGCCGTAGATAATGACTAGCGACAGGGCGGCCATCACGTATACGGCCACAGGCACGTTGGTGAGCTGGGGAAGCTGGGCTCGAAAAATGAGCACTGCTAGGGCGTTGATGTAGCCCACCATCACCGCCCTGGGCACGTAGCGCATGAGACGTCCCAGCTTGAGTACCCCAAAAACCACCTGAAACATGCCGGTAAGCAGGGTGGCAACCAGCAGGTACTCCAGCCCCCAATCGCGCACCAGGTCAATCATCAGCAGGGCCATGGCCCCGGTGGCCGCCGAAATTGACGCTGGTCTACCGCCCAAAAATGCGGTGGTGACGGCAATCACAAACGAGGTATAAAGCCCTACTTTGGGGTCAACCCCGGCGATGATCGAAAAGGCGATCGCCTCGGGAATCAGCGCCAGCCCTACCACGGCCCCCGCCAAAATATCGGCTTTCGGGTTAGCCAGCCACTCTCGCTTCAGATTGCCGGGTTTCAACCGCCGCAGCCTCAGCTTATAAGTATTTAATTTATAAGTATCCATGGGTCTCCTAATCGTTCAAATAGTTGTCTAATCCTGGGGAATGGTTTCTAACCTCTGTTCCCTGATTTCAGCTGCTCGCAAATAGAGAATCATCGGAAATTGGGTCGCTAGCTGAGGTGACTTGCTTTGCCTAAGGTCAAATGCTGAGGTCATTTGACTGACCGTCGCGGCCAATTTTTGCAGGGCAATCAAGCAGAGCCCACGGCCAGGTTGGACCCAGCGCCTGCGCTGCTTTGCCGATGCCCAAACTTAGCTCCACCGGGCTGCTGCTGCAGACTGCAGTGGTCAGGCTACTCGCCAGCGATTAGGGAAATATGGTGAGGAAAACAAAGCATGGTAGGCAGTACACAAAATGAACGTCAGCTCAGGAAACAGACCATTAGCCCATGCCCATGTAAGAGCAAATTTAGCGCCCATGTCTAGGCGCTAAACCAAATAAACATATTTAGCGCGGTAATCGGCCTAATCTCAACACACCTAATTAATGCTTTGCGTCTGAACCTGAAGCATGTGTAGACGGCCTGTTCTTCAGTGAGCGCTACCCTGGATTGCCACCTCGCGCTCTGTCCGTCCACAAAGGTTTTCGCCAATGCCTCGGGTAGGGACAGACGTCGGCTGAGAAGGGGCGATCCTCGGCACCGCCATTGTCCGGCCTCCCGCTCACCAGGCCGTAAACCAAAAAGGTTTACAGGGAAGGACAAAGGGACTATTGTTTTTATATCGATCGTCCAACATAAATTTTCTCGGTGCTTGGGGTATCGTTTCAAAGCTGCTCAGAGGTTAGGCCGCAGCGCCTGAACATGTATGCCTAAGATTGTTGACCATGACCAGTACCGCAGGGAGTTATTGAACCAATGCTTTGAACTGTTTGCCGAGAAGGGCTACGCGGCGCTGACCATGCGTCAAATTGCTCAGGGGCTAGGGGTGTCTACGGGCACGCTCTACCACTACTTTCCCAGTAAGGAAGGCTTGTTCGAGCAGCTAGTGCGCGAAACAACGCTGCAGGATATTCAAAATGCGATCGCCGCTGGCCAGCACGAATGTGTGCTGGGGCGCATTGAGGCTGCTCTAGAATTTGTGGCTCAAAACGAAGACTTTTTGAGAAAAAAAATGTTGATCTGGATTGAGTTCTACCAGCACCAGCACCGGGAAAGTGGCGCACCCATTGAGGTGTTTCAAGCAGTTTGGCAAGAAAGTAAGCAGCAGATAGCCGCCCTGCTAGGGTTAGATGACCCACAGCTAATGGGATTTCTCTGCTGTGCGGTAGACGGTATTTTGCTGCACCGCATCTACGAGCCACAGAGCTGCTCCTTTCGCGATCGCGCCCGCCTGCTGGTCGACATGGTAAGGCTCTACCTGCGCGATCGGGGTTCACTACCAACTCTTAATAATTAACGGCTACGATAAACGGTTTGACATAGCGAGTCATGGCTAGGCCCAGGGTCATACCTCTAAATATTCTCTGCATTACCATTAGGCAATGGCATCTCATGTCTAACGCGCAATCAAAGTCTGGTGTTCCTATGCTGCCAGTAACCATTCGTCGATCGGGTCGGGCTTTGGGGGCTGCTCTCGCCCTGTCGCTAGCTGTCGCGGCCTGTAGTCAATCGCAGCCGCCTGGGGCAATGGGGCCTCAGGCGGTGCAGGTACGGGTGCAAGAACTGCAGCCCGGCACCTTTGAAGAGGGCTCTGACTTTGTCGGCTCCCTGGAGGCCGAGCAGCGCATTGAGCTCAAGCCCGAAGTAGAGGGCCGGGTGACTCGGGTGCTGGTCAGCTCTGGCAGCACCGTGGCTCAGGGCCAGCCCGTGGTGCAGCTCAGCACCGAGCAGGTGCAGTCTGAAGTGGCGGCCACTCAGGCCGCTGCCCAGGCCGCTAGTTTTGGCCGCGAGGCCGCCCAGGCCCAGGTCGATGCTGCCCAAGCCCAGCTCACCCGCACCCAGGCCGACGTCGAGCTGGCAGCCGTAGAATTTAGCCGCACTGAGCGGCTGGTGGGGGCAGGGGCGCTGAGCCGCCAAGATCTAGACAATGCTCAAAATCAGCTCAACGTCGCCCAGGCGGCTCAACGTCAGGCGGCAGACAACGTGCGAGCTGCCCAGGCCCAGCTGCAGCAGGCGCTCTCAACCTTTGAGCAGGCCCAGGCTGAGGTCAACGTCAGCCAGTCAGACCTGGGCTTTAAGCAGGTGGTAGCTCCGGTGGCCGGTCGCCTGGGCGATGTGTCGCTTGAGGTGGGCGATTACGTTGAGGCAGGGCAAACCCTGGCTACCATTACCCAAAACAGCGAGCTGTTTTTGCGCATTCAGGTGCCCACAACGCGGGCCAGCCAGTTGCGAACCGGGATTCCGGTAGAGCTGCTGAGCCCTGAAACGGGCGAACCCCTGGCTACGGGCAGCGTTAACTTTATTTCGCCCGAGGTCAATGAAGACGGGCAATCGATCTTAGTCAAGGCCCGTTTTCCCAATGAGGCGGGCAACCTGCGGGACGGCCAGTTTGTGCGGGCCAGGCTGATCTGGAGCACCACCGCAACGCTGCTGGTGCCCACTGTGGCGGTGACTCGCATTGCGGGGCAGAGCTTTGTGTATGTAGCTACCGACCAGCCCCAGGAAGATGGGCAAACCCAGCGGGTGGCTTCCCAAAGGCCGGTGCAGCTGGGGCAACTACAGGGGAACAACTACCAGGTGATTGACGGGCTGCAACCCGGAGATGATGTGATTGTGACCAATATTTTGCAGCTCCAGGACGGTAGACCAATTACTCCCGAAGCCGAGACGTCAGCAACGCCCTAGGTGGTGACGCCGTGGCGTAGAGCGGCTGGTTGTGACGGTTGTGTAGCGTCTGTGTGGCGCAATTCGCAAGGCGATTTTTACAGAAATCGCGGCCCTTTTATCCCTTAAGCCCCCGGTATTTTACCTATGGCGCTGTTCTCCATTGCCGATAACTTTATTCGTCGCCCGGTACTGACGACTGTATGCACGCTGCTGATTGTGCTGGCGGGGGCGGTGGCCATTCCGCTGCTGCCGATCGAGCAACTGCCCGAGATTGCCCCCTTGCAGATTCAGGTCGCCTCTAACTACACCGGGGCCGACGCCGAAACCGTGGAGAACAACGTCACGACGGTGCTGGAGCGGGAGATCAACGGCGTAGAGGGTATGGAGTTCATTACCTCTAGCAGTACGAATACCGGCCAGAGCACCATTAACGTGGTGTTTCAGCCCGGTCGCAGCAAAGATATTGCCCAGGTAGATGTGCAAAATCGGGTGGCCCGAGCTGAGCCGCAGCTGCCGCCCGAAGTCACCCAGCTGGGGGTAACGGTAAACGCTCAGTCGCCCAGCATTCTGCTGGTGTATCGCTTTTTTACCGATGACGATCGCTACGATGCGCTGTTTTTGAGCAACTACGCCGACCTGTTCATTCTCGACGAAATGAAGCAGCTCAACGGCGTGGGCAATGCCGAGGTGTTTGGGGCCGGTCGCTACGCCATGCGCTTGTGGCTTGACCCGGCGGCGCTGGCCAGCCAGGAACTGACCCCCAACGACGTGGTGGCGGCCTTGCAGGAGCAAAACGTGCAGGTGGGGGGCGGCTCAATTGGGGCCCCGCCCGTGGACAGTGATCAGGCCTACCAGTACACGGTGCGGCTGCCCGGTCGCCTCCAGGAGGTCGAAGAATTTGAGAACCTGGTGGTCAAAGTCGGCGCAAGTGGCAACCTGGTGCGGCTGCAAGACGTGGGCCGCGCCGAACTGGGCGCTCAGGACTACAGCTTTGATGCCAAAACCGAGGGCAAGCTGGCGGCGGGCCTGCTGATCTACCAGCTGCCGGGCAGTAACGCCCTGGAGGTCGCCCGCTCGGTGCGATCGCGCATGGCGGAGTTAGAAGCGACTTTTCCGCCGGGCTATCGGGCTGAGCTGGTGTTTGACACCACCGATTTTGTGCGGGTGTCGCTGAAGGAGGTGCTGATCACCCTGGTCACGGCGATCGCCCTGGTGCTGCTGATCTTGTTCATCTTTTTGCAGGACTGGCGATCGACTATTGTGCCTGCGATCGCGATTCCGGTGTCGCTGATTGGCACCATGGCGTTTCTGCTGGTGTTTGGCTTTTCGATCAACACGCTGACGCTGTTTGGCTGCATTCTGGCCTCGGGGGTGGTGGTAGACGACGCGATTGTGATTGTCGAAGCCATTGCCGCCAAAATTGATCAGGGTATGCGCCCCCGATTGGCCGCCCTCGATGCCATGCAGGAGCTGTCGGGGGCGGTGGTGGCCACCTCGCTGGTGCTGATGGCGGTGTTTATTCCGGTGGCCTTTTTCCCGGGCAGTACCGGCAAGATCTATCAGCAGTTTGCCCTCACCATCGCCTTTGCGATCGTGGTATCGACCTTTAATGCTCTGAGTTTTTCGCCCGCCATGTCGGCGCTGCTGCTGCGTCCGGCGACAGCGGGACAGCGCGGCGGCCCTCTAGCGGGGTTCTTTGCCTGGTTTAACCGACAGCTGGTGAGAATTATCGAGCGCTACCGGCAGCTGGTGCGAGTGTTGATTCGGCTGCGCTACGGCGTACTGGCGCTGTTCGCGGTGGGGATATTGCTGATGGTCGGTATGCTGCGGGTAGTGCCCACCGGCTTTGTGCCCGAAGAGGACCAGGGCTATTTTCTAGGCATTGTGCAGGCCCCCGACGGCGTGTCGCTGGAGTACACCAAAGGGGTAATGGCCCAGGCCGATGCCATTATTTCGCAGTTTCCGGAGGTGACCAGCACCTTTATGCTGTCGGGCTTTGGCTTTGACGGCCCTTCGCCCAACAAGGGCGTGTTTTTTGCCACTCTGGCCCCCTGGGAAGACCGCCGCGCCCCGGAGTCTACGGTGGCTGGGCTGCTGCCCCAGGTCAACGGGGCTCTCTCGGGCATTCAAGAGGCGCTGGTGATTGCCTTTAACGCGCCGCCCGTGCCGGGCTTTAGCCCCACCGGAGCGCTCGAAATGCAGCTGCAAGACCGCAGCGGCAACCAGATGAGCATCGATCAGTTTTTGGGCAACGCCTACGAAATTATTGGCCTAGCCAACCAGTCGCCCGCTTCGATGGGGGTGTTCACTCAGTTCACCGCTAGCTCACCCCAGGTGCAGGTCGATGTCAACCGCGATCGCCTCAAGGCCCTCGATATTGACATCAATGAAGCCCTCAGCACCGTGGGTACCTACCTGGGCTCGCGCTACGTCAACGACTTTACCAGCGGTGGCCGCAACTATCGCGTCTATGTGCAGGCCGAGGAAGAATTCCGCAATGAGCCCTCGGATATCAACAGCATTTACGTGCGATCGCGTCAGGGTACGATGGTGCCCCTGGGCGAGGTGGTGAGCCTGAGCGAGGTGGTAGGGCCGTCGTCTATTAACCACTTCAACCTGCTGCGATCGATCAAGCTGGAGGGCATGCCCGCGCCGGGAGCCAGCTCGGGGCAGCTGATTGCGGCGATGGACGAGGCCCACGCCCAGGCGGCGCTGCCGGTGGTGGGGCAGGCCTGGCAGGGCACTGCCCGCGAAGAAATTGCCTCTGGCGGCCTGGCCACCATCATCTTTGGGCTGGGGGTGCTGGTGGTGTTTTTGGTGCTGGCGGCCCAGTACGAAAACTACGTCGATCCGATCATCATTCTGCTGACGGTGCCGCTGGCCGTACTGGGTGCCCTGGTGTTTTTATTCTTGCGGGGGCTTGACCTCAACATTTACGCCCAGGTGGGTCTGGTGATGCTGATTGGTCTGGCCAGTAAAAACGCCATTCTGATTGTGGAGTTTGCTAACCAGGCCCGCAGTCAGGGGCTGGGGTTGGTACCCGCCGCGATCGCCGCCGCCGAGCAGCGCTTTCGACCGATTATCATGACGGCCATTTCATCGCTGGTGGGGTTCTCGCCGCTGCTGGTGGCGACCGGGGCCGGTAGCGCTAGCCGCTGGGCCGTGGGCTATACGGTGTTCGGCGGGCTGCTGGTGGCCACGGTGCTGAGCCTGCTGGTGGTGCCCGTGCTCTACGTCATTCTCAAAGGTTTGGCCGAGCGGATATTCGGTGGCCCTGGGGCACCGCCGTCTATCTCGACCAGTTTGCGCAATAGCGATCGCTCCCAGGCCGAGGCCGACGAGGCCATGGCCCCGCTGCGGTCGCAGGGAGAAAACCCCGCCTAGGCGATCGCTAGCTGGCACTCGGGCCGGGCCAGGTCTAGAATCTATAGCGTTGGCTCGATGGCCCTACCCAGATCAGTGGGTCGGGTGTGCGGGCCAACGCTCCGGCCCATAATTACCTGTAAGGAGTCGATATGAATGGGGAAGGGTCGCAGGCCGAACTGGCCGCCCGCTTAGAAGCGCTGGAGGCCAGGCTAGAGGGGTTCATTCAGCAGGGGTTGACCGAGCGCATTGCCCGGCTCGAAGATGCCCTGACCCTGGTGACCGATGTTGAACGCTACCAGCCGCTGCAGCGCCTGCTCAAAACCGGCAAGCTGCTGGAGGCCGACGAAGAAACCGTGCGGGTGATCTTGCAGGAGGCGGGCACGCCCGATCGCGAAGATCTCACCCCCGACGCTATTCGCCTGTTTCCCTGTAGCGTGCTGCGGGTAGTCGATCGCCTGTGGACGACCTACACGGGCGGACGGTTTGGCTTCAGCGTGCAGCTACAAATTTATCAGTCGGTGGGTGGCACTCTGGAAAGCGCGATCGCCCAGGATAGCGCTGCCCTCAATCGTCTGGGCGAACGGGTGGGTTGGCGACAAAACGACCAGTGGAAGACCATCGATCAGGCCCGCCACGATCTAGATGACCCCGTAGGCTGCTACCCCGTGGTCTGGTGGGATTCGCCCTACGGAGCCAAAATGGTGAATTACTTTCTCACCCGGCTATTCACCTGCGAACTGTAGGCTCACAGCGCGTTATCCAAGCCAAAAAGTCCTGCGTTGCAGAGTCTCACGCCACCAACACAAAAGGCTCACCCTCAGATCTCAGGGTGAGCCTTTCGTGGCTTTTGGAATCAAGACAGTTGCTTTGGCAAAAGCGTCAATACCGTCAACCGCTGGATGGCCAGCGCTATTCTGCCCCGGTTTCTGGCGCAGCCTCAGGAGCCTCTAGACCAGGCTGCTGCTCACGCACGGCATTCTGCTGCAGAATCCGAAAGTTTTCTGCGGCGGTATTGATGCGACCCCGGTGCTGGCGGCTAAAATCGCTGGCGCTGCGATCGTTCATCAGTACGGCCCGGTGAATTAGATCAAAGGGGCTGGCGTTCTCACCAAATAGACCGGTGTTGGCATCTGTGTTGCCAAACCCTTCGTTGGGGTCAACGCGAGGGGCGCGAGTAGGGTCGGTGCTAGTGGACTGGGCCAGGGCAGCGGGAGCCAGGGATAGTAGAGCCAGGGCTGCGATCGCGGCAGCTACCGGGCGGGAAAGAAAATTTGGGGAAGCCATAGGAGCACTCCTTGACACCATAACAACTGAAATCTTTGGGCACAGCTGCCTGTGCTATCTAAGCCTGTATTGTAGCGGCTAACCCGCCAGCCGCCGACCCCTCTAGCCCAGCTCTCAAATTGGTCAGGCTTTTTTAACCACTCATGAACCAGCTTAGGCAATGCGGCGGCGCAGCAGCGGCTGAATCAGCCCCAGAGAAAGACCGCAGAAAGCCACCAAAACTGCTAGACAGGCCCCCAGCGACACAGCCGCAAAGGGCGTTTGCAGCACCGTGCTGCCCAAACCCCAGCTAGGGTGCAGGTACACGTAGCGAATCGGCTCGATCGCGTAGGTCAGCGGGTTGAGGCTGGCCACCACCTGGAGCCAGCCGGGCATAAACTCCAGCGGCACCAGAGCCGTGCTCGAAAACAGCAGCGGCAGGTTGGTGACAAAAATTACCCCAATTAGCTCAATGTGGCCGGGTAGGGCAAAGGTTAGGCCCAGACTGAGCGCCGTTACGCCCAGCACCAGCGTCATGACGATAAATAACACCAGCAGCAGCCCCGGCAGGCTGGGCAGCCCCGCCCCCAGCACGGCGCTCAGACCCAAAATCGCCGCCGTCTGCACCAGGCTGAGGGCGGCAATAAACAGCGCTGATGCCACCACAATGGAGTAGCGCGAGGCCAAGGGAGCCACCAAAAAGCGGTTTAAAAAGCCAAACTCGCGGTCAAACATGACCGGCAGCCCGGCGTTGAGCGCGCCGCCAAAGGCCGTAAACACAATAATGCCTGCGCCCAAAAACTGGCCGTAGTTGCGGCTTTCGCCAAACAGCCCGGCGGGCACGTTTTGAAACAGCGCCCCAAACAGCACCAGCCAAATCAGCGGCTGAATTACCCCCGCCACCAGAGTCGTGGGGCGTCGCTGGAGCTGAATAAACAGCCGTCGGGTCATGGCTAGGGTTTCTTGCAAAAAGGCCCCTGAGACCAATCCCTTCGACTTGATTAAATCGGCCTTCCAGGCCTTGAGTTCGGAGTTTTCGAGGCTGGGGGCAGCCTCTCGGGTGGATGGGGTGGAAATGGTGGTGCTCATGGTTTTATCCTAGCGTCCCTTCATAGCCTGTTTCTTTTCTTTCTTGAGGTCGCGCTGGCCCACGGCGGCCAGTTCGGCATCCATTAACGTGCGGCCCGTCGCGGCCAGGTAAACGTCGTCGAGGCTGGGGCGCGACTGGGCAATGCCAAAAATGGGCAAATCGGCAGCTTTGAGCGCCTGCTGCACGGTGAGCAGTACATCTGGCTGGCGATCGACCACCAGGTTCAACGAGTTGCCCTGGGCCGCGTTGACAATCACCTCGCGCACGAAGGGCAGTTCGGCCAGCATGGTGCTGGCGGCCTCGGCTTCCTCGTCGGAGGTAAATTCGCGAATGCGCAGGGTAATGCGATCGCCCCCAATCTTGTCCTTCAAATCGCTGGGGGTGCCGGAGGCGATCACCCGCCCCTGGTCGATAATGGCCACGCGATCGGCCAGGGCATCGACCTCTTCTAGGTAGTGGCTGGTGATCAAAATGGTGGTGCCCGCCGCCCGCAGCTGCCGCAAAAACATCCACACCGCCGCGCGGGTTTCAATGTCGAGGCCCACGGTGGGCTCGTCGAGCACCAGCAGGTCGGGCTGGTGCAGCAGCCCCAGGGCCAAATCTAGCCGTTTCCGCAGCCCGCCGGAGTAGGTGCCGGTCTTTTGGTCGGCCCAGTCGCCTAGTTCTAGCAGGTCGATCATCTGGTCGATGCGGCGGCTGGCGACCCCCTTGGGCATGTGGTAGATATCGGCCTGGAGCTGCAGTAGCTCACGCCCGGTCAGCACTTTGTCGAGGGCAACTTCCTGGGCGATGTAGCCCAGGTACTGGCGCACCAGCCGGGGCTGCTCAACCACCGAGACCCCCATCACCTCCAGGGTGCCGCTGTCGGGGGTGGCCAGGGTGCAGAGGCAGCGAATGGTGGTGGTTTTGCCCGCCCCGTTTGGCCCCAGCAGGCCAAAAATTTCGCCTGGCTGAATGGTGAGCGACACATCGCGCACCGCCGTCACCGCCCCGTAGGACTTCTTCAGGTTTTGAATCGTTACCGCCGCGGCCATGGTGTAGAGCTATTCCCAAACGTATTGGTTCCTACACTGGTTATTCTACAGAACTCTACTGGGCGGGGGGAGGAGGACAGGTTTTAGATCTTGGATGGGGGACTTTGGATTGACCAGGCGCTAGGAAGGCTTTCGGCCTTAAAGAGGCTGGTGACAGGCCACGATAATTCCACCCATCCCGTCATCTATTCAATCCCTTGCCCGCAGCTAAAACGGCAGCAGGCTAGCTAAAGGCTCTAGGTGGCCGGAGAGCGTTGCTACAGCCGCCCGAGTAATGGGCCAGCTATCGACTACCATGCCCGCCGACAGCAGCATCATGTAGAGAATCGAGAACTTGAAGAGCCCTTTGGCCAGGTCGCGATCGCCCGGCGACTTCAGCAAGGCCCAGGCCTTTTGAATGAATAGACCGCCCAACCCTAAGGCGATCGCGGCATAGACCGCGCCTGTCGCCCCCAGCGGGTAGGTCATCATCAGGGTCAGCGGCACCAGCACCAGGGTGTAGTACCAAATCTGCCGAGCCGTGGCCTGATCGCCCACCACAACGGGCATCATCGGCACGTTGACCTTGGCGTAGTCGTCTTGAATGAGCATGGCCAGACCCCAGAAGTGGGGTGGCGTCCAGATAAACACAATGGCAAAGAACAGCCAGGCAGCCAGGGGCAAATCACCTGTGACGGCGGCCCAGCCCACCAGGGGCGGAATCGCTCCCGCCGCCCCGCCAATGACAATATTCTGCGGCGACGATCGCTTTAGCCAGTGGGTGTAGACGCCCACATAAATAGCGATCCCCACCATCGCCAGCACGGCGCTGAGCAGGTTGGCCACCAGAGCCTGTAGGCCAAAGGCCAGCACTGCCAGCACCCCGGCAAACACCAGCGCGTCGCGAATTTGAATGCGTCCCGAGGGCAGGGGGCGGTGGCGGGTGCGCTCCATGTCGTAGTCGATGTCGCGATCGTAGACGCAGTTGATGGTTTGGGCCGAAGCGGCCGCCAGGGTGCCGCTCAGCAGCGTCACCATCAGCAGCACCGGGTCTACCTGGCCCTGACCAGCCACCCACATCGCCGCCGCCGTTTCAATCAGCAGCAGAGGAATGATGCGGGGCTTGGTGAGCTGCACGTAGCTGCGCACGACGGCCCCAAATGAGTCGTGGTGGCGGGTGGGGGCATTCCAGGTGGTGGTCTGATTCATGCAAAAAATCCTAAATGGTTCTAAAAACCGCAACTGTCAGCAAAAAATGGTGAAAATGGCTGGATAACCTCCGAAACGGCTCTGCTTTTACGCTGTGCTGCTGCTCCAGGCCTATACAACTACTCGGCAGCGCTAGCTAACTCCTGGGCCGATACCGTTGTGTTGATGCGGTAGTCATTTGGGGCAGGCCCAAGGCGGTCGCGCCAGGCCAGTACCGTAAAGCACACCAGCGTACCTACCAGGGCTGCCCCCAGGGTGTGGTGGGCTACCGTCAGCGGCTCTACCTGCAGCCTGAGTCGGAAAGTCGCAATGCCCATCACCAGCTGAAACACCAGCAGCATGCTGGCCAGGCTGCCCAACCGCCGCAGCGGATAGGTTAGCGCCGGAGTGCGCCACACCGTCCAGGTCAGGGCCAGCACCGCAGCGGTGGCGGGCACAATGCCCAGCAGGTGGCTGTTCATCACCTGACACAGTTCTTTGAGCCCCAGGCACTGGTGGGCCGCCCAGCGCGACCCTACCAGCCCGCCCAGCAGGCACTGAATGTAGACAATTGCCGTAGCCCCCAGCCCCAGCCAGGGTAGGCGACCGACGGTGCCAGTCGAGCGGTAGGGCAGCAGGCAGCTGGCAATCACGAGCATGGCGCTAAAGAACAGCAGCGCTGTGCCCAGGTGAGCGGTGACAATATCGAAGCGCAGCAGCTGGGTTACGGTCAGCCCGCCCAGCGCCCCCTGGAGCCCAATTAGGGCGAGGGCACCCACTGCCGCCCAGGGCAGCCAGCCCGGTAACTGCTTTCGGTACCAGCTGCACAGGCCAACCAGCCACAGGGTGCTCAGCCCAATTAAAGCCGCATCGAGTCGGTGAAACCACTCCAAGAACACCTGCAAATTCATCTGCTGCTGGGGTACCAGCTGGCCGTAGCACAGGGGCCAGTCGGGGCAGGCCAGGCCTGCGTTCATGACTCGGGTAGCGCTGCCTACTGCCATCAGGGCCAGGGTCGCGAAGGCAATCTTCCAGACCAGGCGACGAATGCGATCGACGGGGGTAGACGTTGCGGCGGGCCACAGCGATTTGCGGACGGTTGTCGGGGGCGAAAGGAAGGGGAAATTTGCGGCCATGCCATCTCCAGCATTCAGCAGTGCAGTTTGGGGGGTGGGTAGACGGAGCAGACGTGGTGTGAGAGGCGGGCCGACCATAGCCAGTGTTAAGACTGTCGCTGGCCCACCGGAGTATTTGCTCCACCCACTGATAACAAGCTAATCAGGAATATCAGCGCCGACAATGGGAGTAACTGATTACTACTGTAGAGAGGGAAAACCTTGAATTGGCAAAGCTTTAGGGTTTTCTTTGGGATTCAAACCCGGTGATAGGGGCTATATGAAAATTCAAGGCGTGCCGTAACCAGACACACAACGTAACGTATCGTTACCTTTGGCGATCGCCCCTGGTCATAGCTGCAGTGGCAACCCTGGGCAGGAACGCCGCGATCGCCGCTAACATGACTCACCATCTGGCTCAAAACTTTGACCCACGGCGGCCCTCAATGCCGTAGGCTGGCAAGCAGGTGCTAGCTTCAGGCCAAGTCAGGCATGACGTCATTTCGGCTTGGAATACGCTTTGGCCCCCCGCCCAGCGGCTGCACCCCCTTCAGCGATCGCAATGAGCACGAATTACGAGCACGATGACTATGAGCGCCCCCCTTACCCTCAACCTGCCTCAGGGATCCCTGCAATTTACCTTCTCCAGTGAGGCAGCTCAGGGCCTAAAAGTCGCCTTGAATGAGCTGATGACCGCGCTCAAGGCAGCGGCGGCTCAGGGCGGCGAACCCGCTCGTCGTACCCCTCAGCCACCAATGGAGTACCGCCATACCGGCGACGTTTTTCTAGAGGTTTTCTGCAACCCCAACATCTGGCCCAGCCCGTTTGCCGCCAAAGCCCTGATCACGCTGCGCGACGATCGCATTCGGGTGACCACCGAAGCTGAGCTGTCGCAGATCTATGAAGATGTCAACGCGTACCTGTCTTAGGTGAACCCGTTCTGCCTGACAGGCTTAGATTTGGCTGGTGCAGAGAGTAGCTTTTGCAGAGGGTAATTAGGGGGCAGCGCTGCCCTCCTTCTAACCAGCGACGAGCCGGGTTAGCCTCACCCTAAGCAAGTTTTTCCTCTCTACCAGGAGGAGGATAGTAGCCTGAGATGCTGCCTTCCCCTGGGGGAAGACGATAGAATATGAGCGCAAAACGCGGCTGACACAGCGCGAAAAGTGCCTGAGAAAGCGATTTGCCCCACCTCTAACGGCAGCTTACCGCTGTTTGACTTTTGGAGTTGCTAACGTATTTTTAAGAAGGGATTAACTATGTATTCTGACGATATCTCTCAGACGTTGCAGAAAGGGTTTCGCGTTACCCTCGGGGCCACCGCATCCCTGATCGAGGCTATCCAAGACCCTGAAACCTCTAGCCAAAAGTTTTCTACCCTGGGCGGTGACGTCAACCGGCTCACCGAAGAGCTGGAAGTCAAAGGCGAAACCACCGAGCGCGAGGCCCGGCTGTTCGTCGATTCGTTGCTCAGCCAGATGCCAAACCCTTTTGCCAGCTCTGGCGCAGCGACCGAGGGGCCAACCATTACCACCGTGGCGAGCCCCGTGATCGATGCCTCGGTGCAGAGTGATTTAGAATCGTTGACCCAGGAACTGGCCGCTATTCGCAAAGAGATTGAGGCGCTGAAGGGTCAGCGCTAAGGGCTGCTGCTGGGCTCGGGGTCTGTGCCGTAGACCTCGGCCCCAGCCGCCGTGGGGGCGAGCAGATCGCTAGAGGCAAGCATGACAGATACGGCAGAACGACCGGTTAAAACGCCAGCGCCTGAGCCGCAAACTCCGGAGCTACAGTCGGTAGATGGCACGACTGCCAAGGGGCTCGATCCCTTTGCGGGTATTGAGGAAGAGGATGACGAAGCCAGCCGCGAGATTTATTTCATCAGCGGCTTGGGAGCCGACTGGCGTGTTTTTCATCGCCTGCAGCTGAAGGGCTATCGCCCGGTGCACATTCACTGGGAGCGCCCCTTTCGGGGCGAGTCGATTGAGCACTACGCTCAGCGGTTGATGGCCCAGGTCACAACCGAGCATCCCATTCTGGTGGGGCTTTCCTTTGGCGGGTTGATGGCGGTAGAAATGGCCAAGCTGTGCGACCCGGCCCAGGTGATTGTGATCTCAAGCGCCGTGAGCGGGGCACAGGTGCCCAACTACTACAAGCTGTTTCGCTGGCTGCCGCTGCAGCTAGTGGTGCCGTTTAAGCGGCTGCTGTGGGCGGTCTACGGCTTGTTGAACTGGCTGTTTGGGCTAGAGGACCCGGAAGATCAATCGCTGTTTAAGCAGGTTTTGGTGGATACTGACCCTTTTTTCCTCAAGTGGGCCATGAGCCGGGTGGTGGGCTGGCGCAACCAGGTGGTGCCCAAAAACCTGGTGCAGATTCACGGCGGGCACGATCGCGTCTTTCCCCTGGGCGATCGCAGCGCCGATATTGTCATTCCTGACGGTGGCCACCTGATGGTACTCACTCGGGCAGAGGAACTGTCCCGGCTGCTGATGGATGCCCTGGCTACTGACCCTGCTCAGGCTTAAAGAGCAGCGGGCCGGGGGGGAGCGGGCTGGATGGTTGAGGGGATGGGCAGCTGAAGCGTTGGCTCCGCTGCCATCATCTGTTCTAGAACTGTTGCGCAGGCGGCTTCATCTATGCCCAGTTGCGAGTCAGCCGGGGCGAGTTGGTGATGCTGAGGATTGGGCAGCAGGCGCAGCCAGGCCTGGGTGAGCTGATGAGAAACGGGGTCGGCAGCGGCAGACTCTAGCACCAGCGTCGGTAGCCACAGTTTTCCGAGTCCCTGGTGCAGCAGTTCGCCGTTGATGGCGGCGGTGCGGCGCTGAAAAAGGGTTTGGCAGGCCGCCGGGGCCTGGCACAGAACGCGACGGCGATCGCGCAGCGCTTTTACCCAGGGCGCTTTGCCCAGCCAGGGCAGCACCAGGGGCAAAGGCGACCAGGGGGCAACCAGCCAGCGATCGCGCTGCCAGCGGCCCCGCAGTTCGCGATCGCGCACCCCCTCGGGAGCGATAACGGCCAAACTCTGCACCTGATTGGGGTAGGTGAGGACATACTGGCCCGCCACCCAGGCCCCTAGCGAATGGGCCACCAGCCGACAGCGACGAATGCGCAGGGCATTCAACAAGCTGTGCAGCGCCTCTACCTGTAGGGCCACCGAGTAAGGAGTTTTCTGCTCTCGCCACGATTCGCCAAAGCCCAGCAGGTCGGGGGCCAGGCAGTGGTAGCGGGGGGCCAAACGCTGCATCAGGGGTACCCACTGGGTGCTGTCGTGCCACGAACCGTGGAGAAACACCACCGTTTCGCCCTGGGGTTTGCCGCCCTCGTGCCAAAACAGGGTGCCCAGCGGCAGCTTGATGCGGCCAGTGCGAATGGGACTGTCGGTTGGTAACGGCATGGCACTCGGTAGGGTAGATGGCACCAGAGTAACCGGGAAGCCGTGCTCCAGCATCCCAATCTAGCGGGTTCACCCAAAAGCTTAGGCTAAAACCGTTTCTCCCTTAAAGAAATCTTGCAAATGCTGACGGTGGTCATGGGAAAGGTGATCCCACGGTAGGGTGTCGGCGGTAAAGTGGCGCACGTCTAAAATTTCGCGCGGGTCGGCGGGGTAGGGGCGGCCCGTCACCCGTACCGCCACCGTAACGCACACCGAGTGAAAGCGCGGGTCACGCCCCGGCTGCGAGTAGACTCCTACCAGCCGCTCTAGCCCGATGGTCTCTAGCCCGGCCTCTTCTCTCAGCTCGCGGGCGGCGGCGGTCAGCACGTCTTCGCCCCAGTCGACAATGCCGCCGGGCAGGCTCCACAGGCCGTTGTCGCGCCGCCGCACCAGCACAATCGTGCCATCGGCCAGCAGCGGAATGACGCAGGTACCCAAAATGGGGCGACGCAGAATCAGCCCCATCAGGGTCCGCAAAGCATGGGCAAAGTAGGCCATAGGTTAGAGGGTCTCTAGGTCGGCCAGCACGGTGTCGGCATGGGTTTCGGCTTTAACCTTGAGATAAATTTTCTCCAGGTTGCCGTCGGGGCCAATGATAAAGGTGCTGCGGGTGATACCCATATATTCTTTGCCCATGAACTTTTTCAGGCCATAAACGCCGTAGCGGCTGGCCACCTCGCCGCCTTCATCGACCAGCAGCGGAAAGGGCAGACTAAACTTGTCGATAAATTTGGTGTGCGACTTGGCGTCGTCGGTGCTCACCCCCAGCACCACGGCATCTTTGCCCTGGTAGTCGGCGTAGCGATCGCGAAACCCGCAGGCCTCTTTGGTGCAGCCAGGGGTGTTGTCGCGGGGGTAGAAGTACAGCACCACCCGCTGGCCCTTGAGATCGGCCAGGCTGTAGGTTTTGCCGGTGGCATCGGGGAGGCTAAAGTCGGGGGCGGGGTCGCCAACGGAGAGGGTCATAGTGGTAGTTAATAAACGTTACACGCCATCGCCCATTGTATAGCTCTAGCCAATCTGACTGAGACAGTCGCCACGGGAACGTCCAAACGTTTGAACCTTTTATGGGCTGCTCAAGATCCTCAAATCAGCACTCAAATCAGCATAACTACGGCGGCATAGCGCCGATTCCCCAGAAAAGCTACTCCGCCCGCCGATGCACGTGAAACACCGAGGACTGATCGGTGGGCAGCAGCAGTACGTCGCTGATGTTGACGTGGGCCGGGCGGGTGACCGCAAAGACAATCACATCGGCGACGTCGTCACCCGTCAGCGGGGTCATGCCCTGGTAAACCCCCTTGGCGCGATCGCTGTCGCCGCCAAAGCGCACCAGGCTAAACTCGGTTTCGACCAGGCCGGGGTCAATGTTGGTCACCCGCACCGGGGTGCCGAGCAGGTCAAGTTTGAGCCCCTCAGAGAGCGACCGAACCGCCGCCTTGCTGGCACAGTAAACGCTGCCGCCGGGGTAGGTCTGCCGCCCTGCGATCGACCCCACATTCACCACGTGGCCGTGGCCCCGCGCCACCATGCCCGGCACCACCGCTCGGGTCACGTAGAGCAGCCCCTTGACGTTGGTGTCGATCATGGTTTCCCAATCGTCCAGGGGCGCTTCGTACTGCTTGTCCAGCCCCCGGCTGAGGCCCGCATTGTTGATGAGAATGGCGATCGCTTGCCACTCTTCCGGCAGGCCCGCGATCGCCTCGCTGACGGCCTCTGGCTGGCGTACGTCCAGCTCTACCGTGAGCACATCGGTGCCGTGCTGCCGCTGAAGCTCGGTGGCCAGCGCCTGCAAGGGCTCCAAGCGGCGGGCCGCTAAAATCAACCTCGCCTCAGTGGTTGCCAATTGACGGGCACAGGCGGCCCCAATACCACTGCTGGCACCTGTAATCAAGACGATCTGGTCGGCAAGAGATACGGTCATAGGGGGTAAAACTGTGAATAGCTCAGTGGAGTCTAGCGAGAAACCCAAGGGCAAGAAACCGGGTTTCTGGGCAGTATCGAGCAAAAAACGGTTTCTAACCCTGTGCAATAGCTCTGACCTAAGGCGTTTTCTCCGGTTCAGGATTCTTCACGCTGGCCTCTATTTCGTCTAGGGTTTGCAGCACCAGCCGCTTGGCCTGTAGCTCCCAGCCCCACTTCTGCACCTGAAAAGCGACGTAAAACCCAATTCCGGTGGCAATTAAATCCAGCGGCTGCCGTCCCGAAATGCCCAGCAGCAGCCCCAGCCCGCCAATGCCCCAGAAGGGCAGCGCCACCGTCTGGCGATTTTCTTCAACGAGCTTAGCCAGAAAGTTTTTGGGCATGCTGGCTGCCACTTCCTCCCGCACCGCCTGCTGCTGCGGGTAGGGCACCGCAAAGCTAAACTTGCGGCGCAGTTTCTCAATTTTGCGGGCGTCGGTGCTGTACTCCGTCAGCTCGTCTTCTGCCATGCGAATGAGCTGCTCAGCTTGGGTCATAGGATAATGGTCCGAAATGAGATCGCGGGGAAACAGTTCCTGACTGATTATCTCACTGTAATGGCCTTCTCTGGCCTAAAGCCCTGCTTTATCAAGCTCTTCCTTGAGGGCACGCAGGATTTTGTGGCGATCGCGCAATTGTCGCCATTGGCTAGGTTTTAGCTCTATCAGTGGTGTCACGGCTTGCCTATGGCTCAGAAATAGGGCCACAAACCAGAGCAATTTGGCTACGGTTGCCGCAGCACAGGTTTTCTTTTTAGCTGAGATTAGCTCAGGCGAAAGGTTTTGGGGGTCATGCCGGTGAGCTGGCGAAACTTGCGCCCGAGGTGGCTGTGGCTGTTAAACCCGCAGGCGAGGGCAATGGTGGTGATGGGTTGATCAGTTTGTTTGAGCAGTCGTTTGGCCCGCTCGATCCGCTGCTGGAGCAGGTACTGGTAGGGGGAAACGCCCAGGGATTGTTTGAACAGACGGCTGAAATGAAACGGGCTGATATCCACCAGCTCGGCCAGCGTGGCCAGGGTGATTTCGGTGGCCAGGTGGGCATCGAGGTAGTCTAAAACCTGCCGCAGCTGGCGCGGGGGCAGGCCGCCTGGGTAGGTGGGCAGGGGCGATCGCGCCGTGGCGTGCTGCCGCAGTAGATGCACCGCCAGCACGTTGGCCAGCGAGTCTACGTAGAGCCGACTGCCCGCAGCGGCCTGGCGGAGTTCGGCCTGAAGCATACGGGCGATCGCCTCAATCTGAGGGTCGCGGGTTTGAAACGCCTGCATTAGCTCAACGCGATCTTCGTTTTGCCCCAGGGTTTCTGCGGCCACCTGGCGCAGAAACGCGTCTTGCAGCCGAATTTGCACCATCTCAACTACCCCCTCCGACTGGGTTACCAGCGTTGTATTGACCGGGGTGATCAGCAGATCGCCCCGGTTGTAAAACCCCGTATAGCTGCGGCTGGCCTGCCGATGGGAGATCCACAGGGGACGCGGCGAGAGAAACAGGCCCAGGGTATGCTCGGTGGTGTAGACCCACGGTTCCTCATCGTCCTCGACGGCACAGGTCTGACGGCAGTCAAGCAAGCCCAGCGGCCCCCACTGCTGCGTCACCAGCCATTTTGAGTCCGCCGCCCCCTTGGTGGGCAAAAACTGGCCCTGGGTCATCGCAAAACCTCATCGCATTCAGCTCAATTGCAGCTTCAGCCGCTGGCCGGGAGCAGCCTTCTGCGCCCAAGTCTCGTCCAGTCTATCCTCAGTGCCGCAACTCAGTGCCGCAACTGAGGGCAAGAATGTGCCATTTTGCGCAGCAATTAGATAGCGGCCCCCCCGGGCGGCGAGACTACATTGGGACTGAACGCGATCGCTCAATGGGGCGATCGCCTGATGTCAGGGCGTTACCGCGCCCGTGTGAGGGATGAACCGATGATGAAAGCCTTTGTGCTGAGCCAGTACGGAGCGGCCAACAATCTGGAGCTGAAAGCGATCGCCAAGCCCGTACCCCGAGCGGGCGAGGTTTTAGTCAAAGTCTATGCGACTGCGATCAACGACTGGGACTGGTGCCTGCTCAGGGGGTCGCCCGCCGTCATCCGCCTGTTCTACGGTCTGTGGCGGCCTCGAATCACCATTTTGGGGGCAGAGATTGCCGGACGGGTCGAAGCCGTCGGTGAAAATGCAGCCCAGTTTCAGCCCGGCGATGCCGTCTACGGCGACATTTCTGACGGTGGCGGCGGGTTTGCCGAGTACGTCTGCGTTCCCGAAACGGCCCTGACGCGCAAGCCCGAGCCCATGAGCTTTGCCCAGGCCGCCGCCCTGCCCCACGCAGCAGCCCTGGCCCTGCAGGGGTTGCGCGACCAGGGCCAGCTGCGGCCCCAGCAAAAAGTGTTGATTAACGGCGCGGGCGGCGGGGTGGGCACCCTGGCGGTACAAATAGCGCGGGCCGCAGGGGTGACGGAGATTACCGGGGTGGATGACGGCAGCAAGGCTGAGCTGATGCGATCGCTGGGCTTTACCCACACCATCGACTACACCCAGACCGACTTTACGGCAGGCCCCCAGCGCTACGACCTGATTTTAGATACCAAAACCAACCATTTTCCGCTCCGCTACCTGCGGGTGCTCAACCCTGGCGGCACCTACGTGACGGTGGGCGGGGCGACCCCCAACCTGCTGCAAACGCTGCTGCTTGGTCCCTTCGTTCGGCGATTGACTCAGAAGGATTTGCGGCTGGTGGTGCTCAAGCCCAACCAGGACATGGCGGCGGTAAACCGCCTGTTTGAGGCCCACCAGCTGACGCCGCAGATCGACGGCCCCTATTCGTTCAGCCAGATTCCGGCCCTGATTCAGTACTTTGGGGCGGGCGAGCATCAAGGCAAAATCGTCGTCAAGTGGGCGGGCGATAGCAATCCTTAAACGCCTGTCAACACCGTAGTTTCAAAATTTGCAACCTTTCTGTGAATTAATCGCAAATTGATTAGCTTAATTGCTAAGCAGACGGCGACCACGCTGTACTTATTCGCCGTCGGTACTCGTTCTAAACCTTAAAAAAAGAGTGTCTGTATGGACTCCAGACAGCGGGCTTTAATCGCCGGGTGTGCCGGTTTGGTTTGGCTCATGCCAGTTACAACTGTTGTGCCGAATCAGCCCAGCGGGGCGATCGCCCAGGCCCAGTCCGACCCGTTCGCGGCGGCGACTCGCCTGTACCAGGAGGGCGATCGCCTCTACCAGGAGGGCAGTGAGGCGTCGCTGCGGCGGGCCATTGAGCTGTGGTTGCAGGTGGTGCCGCTGTGGCAGCAGGCCGGTGCCCAGCGAGAACTGGCGCTTACCTTCAACAATCTTGGCCTGGCCTACGACGCCCTGGGCGATCGCACCGCCGCCCTCAATGCCTATCAGCAGGCGCTGCCGCTGATTCAAGCCCTGGGCGATCAGCAGGGTGAAGCGGCGATTCTCACCAATGTGGGCAATATCTACAATGCGCTGGGCGATCGCAGCGCGGCTCTCGACTATTACCAACAGGCGCTGCCCCTGAGTCGAGCGATCGGCGATCGCCGGGGTGAAGCCTCGATTTTGACGAATATGGGGAGTGTTTACGACGCGTTGGGCGATCGCGAAACTGCTCTGGACTACTACCAGCAGGCCCTACCCTTGCGGCGAGCCGTTGGCGACCAGGCGGGTGAAGCCGCTACTTTGAACAATATTGGCAATGTCTACAGCGCCCTGAGCGATCACCAGGCGGCCCTCGACTACTATCAGCAGGCTCTGACCCTGAGACAGGCGATCGGCGATCGCCGGGGTGAAGCGGATGTCCTCAGCAATATGGGCTACCTCTACGATACCCTGGGCGATCGCGAAACGGCTTTAGGCTATTATCAACAGGCCCTGCCCCTGAGTCGAGCTGTGGGCGACCGGCAGGGTGAAGCTGTCACCCTCACCAAGATCGGCCTGGTCTACGATGCCCTGGGCGATCGCACCACCGCTCTCGATTACTACCAGCAGGCCCTGCCGCTCAGTCGGGCGGTTGGGGATAGGCAGGCTGAAGCAGTAATTCTCATCAATCTGGGCTCGCTTTACAATGCCCTGGGCGAACGCGACACCGCACTGGACTATTACCAGCAGGCCCTGCCGCTCAATCGGGCTGTGGGCGACCGGCAGTCTGAAGCCACGACGCTCAACAATATGGGCACACTTTACGATGCCCTGGGCGAACGCGAAACCGCCTTAGAACACTACCAGCAGGCCCTGGCGCTCAATCGGGCCGTGGGCAGCAGACGCGGAGAAGCGACCACCCTAAACAATATGGGTGCCGTCTACAGTGACCTCGGCGAATACGAAACGGCCCTCGACTATTGCCAACAGGCCCTGTCACTGCGGCGGGCCGTGGGCGATCGCGAAGGGGAAGCGGTGACCCTCGACAATATTGGTGGAATTTACAATGTTACCGGCGATTACGCCACCGCCCTGGATTATTACCAGCAGGCGTTGCCCCTGCGTCGAGCCGTGGGCGATCGCCAGGGCGAGGCCACAACCCTCAACAACATCGGCGTGATTTATCAACTCCAAGGCGATCGCGCCACCGCCTTGGAGTATTACCAGCAGGCGCTACCCCTGCGTCGAGCCGTGGGCGATCGCCAGGGCGAGGCCACGACCCTCAACAACATCGGGACCAGTTATCAGGCCCTCGGCGATCGCGCCACCGCCCTCGATTCCTATCAGCAAGCGCTGCCGCTGAGACGAGCCGTAGGCGACCGATCGGGGGAAGCCGACACCCTGTACAACCTGGCATTGCTATATCGTGAGCAGAACCAGCTAGAAGACGCCCTCACAACTCTCAACGATGCCATTGTTCTAATCGAAGACCTGCGCCTCGCCATCAGCCCCGGTGACCTGCGCTCCAGCTACTTTGCCACCGTTCAAGACTACTACCAGCTCAAGACCGACCTGCTGATGCAGCTGGGTCGGCCTGAAGCCGCCTTTGAAACCAGCGAAGCCTCGCGGGCGCGATTACTCATCGAGCTGCTCAGCGAAGCCAACGTCGATATTCGCCAGGGCGTGAACCCCGCGCTGCTGGCCCAGGAACAAGCTCTTAAAACCGAGCTGCAAACCATCGAAAGCCGTCGCATTGCCCTGCGCAGCGGCGATTACACCCAGGCCGAGGCCGAGGCCATCGACCGCGAGAGCGAAGCCGTTCTGCAACGGCTCGAAACCACGCTGACCGAGATTCGCCGGGTCAGCCCCGCCTATGCCGACACCGTACAGCCCCGCCCCCTCACCCTGGCCCAAATTCAGCAGCAGATACTGGATGATGACACGGTGCTGGTGCAGTACGCCCTGGGCGCAAACCAGAGCTACCTGTATCTGGTGGGCAAGACCCAGTTTCAGAGCGTGGTGCTCCCCGCAGAAGCCGACATCACCGCTGCCGCCCAGGCCTTTCGCAACGCGGTGGCCAAGCCCGGTGCTGTCTCCTTCATTAAGCGCCCGGCCCAGGCGCTGACGGCGATGATTTTGCCCGAGCTACCGGCCTGGGCGGAGGGCAAGCGCCTGCTGATTGCCGGAGACGGCGTGCTCGCGGAGGTTCCCTTTGCGGCCCTGGCGGTGCCCGGCAGCCCCGAGTACGTTCCCCTGGTGGTGGAGCATGAGATTCTCTCACAGCCGTCGATCTCAGCCGTTGCCGTCCTCAGGCAGCAGCTGGGCGGCCGGGGGGAACTGCCCCTGTCGGTGGCGGTGCTGGCCGACCCGGTCTACCAGCCCAACGACCAGCGCCTGAAGCAGGAAAATAGCGACCTGCCCAGCGCTGCCCAGCGCAACCTGCGGGATATGGACCTACAGGCGATTCAGCCCCTACCCTTTACCCGCACCGAGGCCGACAGCATTCTGGCCCTAGCCCAGGCGCGCCAGGTCCCGGCCCTGGCGGCCTTCGACTTTGACGCCAACTACGACTGGGTGACCGACCCCAAACTCAACCAGTACAGCGTGGTGCACCTGGCCACCCACGGCTTTATCAACCCGGTGAATCCGCAGCTCTCGGGCCTCGTGCTGTCGCTGGTGGATGAGCAGGGGCAATTGCGCGACGACGGCTTTTTGCGGCTGCACGACATCTTTAACCTGCGGCTGGCGGCGGAGCTGGTGGTGCTGAGCGCCTGCCAGACCGGGCGCGGCGAAGTGGTCAGCGGCGAGGGCATCATCGGCCTGTCGCGGGGATTTATGTATGCCGGTGCGGAACGGGTCGCTGTGTCGTTGTGGAATGTCAATGACGAGGCCACAGCGGCACTGATGGGCGGGCTGTATCGCTACCTGCTAGAGGAGGGGCAAACGCCAGCGGCGGCGCTGCGGGCGGCCCAGCTTGACCAGTGGCAGGTGGGCCAAAGCCCCTACTACTGGGCGGCCTTTACGCTTCAGGGTGAGTGGCGCTAGCGGCTGGTATCCATTTCTGATACTGGCCCGATGCGCCCAAACGCAAAAGACACAATGCAAACGTATCTACCTACTTATTCCTTTTCAATTACTCAAAAAGGTTGCTAAACATGCTGAAACGATGGATTCGTCATCCCTTTGGAATTTTGTTACTGGTAACGCTATTGACCACGCTGGGGCTGCATCGGCCTGCTCCCGCGCAGGTAGATCAGACGGTGCCTGGCGCAGCCGCTGCGATCGCGCTCCCCTTCAACGCCGACACCGACGGCACCACCCTGCTGCCCGCCGATCTCTCCCAGAGCGATGCCCCCTACGACGACAGCCGCGTGGTGATTGGCGCAGATGACCGTCTGCCCGTTCTAACCCGCGAGTTTCCCTGGGTGGCGATGGGCCGCCTGGAGTGGCAAATTCAGGGCGAGGCTCTGTCCACCTGCACCGCCACCCTGATTGGCCCTAGCGCCATTTTGACCAACTCCCACTGTCTGATTCTGCCGCTGCCAGATGGCTCTGGCGACCTGGTCAACACCTTTATCGAACCCGGCGACTACCGGGGGCTGATCGCCGACAATGCCGATCTGGGGCTCAAGCTGGTCTTCAAGCCCAGCCTGATCGAAGGCATCGCCCTAGACGAGTCTGAAATTGTCAGCTACGAAGCTGGCTGGTCGACCAACTACATGCTCGACAAAGACGACTGGGCGGTGCTGCGGCTCGCCGCCGACCTGGGCAACTACTACGGCTACATGGGCTGGCGCAACCTCGATTTTGACAGCCCCGATGTCTTGGAGGCCAGCTTCGAGCGCATCAACCTGCTGGGCTACTCAGGCGACTTTCCCACCGAGAATCTGCGGGAGTTTGGCCTGCCGAGTGAAACCGCAGGGGTAGACCAGGCCTGCAGTGTTCTGGGCATCTGGCACACCGACGACGAACTCAACGATACCCTGGTCCACGACTGCGACACCAACCCAGGGGCATCGGGCGGCCCGATCTTCGCCCTGTTCGACGATAACAACTACTACCTGGTAGGTCTCCACGCCCGCAGCACGCCGCTGGGTTACAGAGTGAACCTGCCCAACGGTGTGGAAACCGACGTGGTCAATGGCGGGGTCAAGGTATCTCGCTGGGAGGCCGCTGCCTACCGAGGCCGCTAATCGGCCAGCCGCTGCCGAAGTAAGGAACGTCATGCGATCGCCTCCACCCTGCTTTTCTGGCCTGGGTCGGGGCGATCGCTGGCGGCATAGAGTACTCACCCCAAACAGGTTGAACACAACCATGCTGCAAAAAATGTCTGGCTATGGAATCTGCACGATGGTCGCTGGGCTGGTCGGTGGTTGCGGTGCGATCGCCACGCTGGCCTGTACCCAGGTGCCCCCATCTGTACCGCCATCCCAGAGCGCCCCAGAGAGCACCCCAGAGAGCACCCCAGAGAGTGCCTCAGCATCTGCTGCAACGCTCGGAGAAACGTCCCTGCCAGGGATATCGGAACGCGAACTCTCTCTCGGTGGAATTTTCCCTGGCGATGACGAAGCAACGGTAATTGGCAAACTGGGACAGCCAAATAATATTGCTGAAGATTTTGGCGATCGCACCTTTGAATACACCGACTTTACCGTTGTCTTCTACGCCGGGCGGGTGCTCGAAGTTGTCAGCGCCAATTCGTCCTACTGCACCCCCAGCGGCATCTGCCCCACGATGGCCTTTGAGCGCGCCCGCGCCCGGTACGGCACCCCCACCGTAACCGAGCGAGAAGACGGCCAGTACATGGAGTATTACCCACCTGAGCCCGGCACCTGCTGGCTAAAAATCGCCGTTGATGATGACCATAATATCGACGTCATGACCGTCGAATGCCAGCTTTGATCAAGCGTCCCTCTGCCTCGCTGATTCGCCTGAGTCGACTGCGTTTTTTAATCTGGGGCTGCTGGATACCGGATTGAATCAAACATTCAGTGCCTCTCGTAGGGGCATTGCAGTGCAATGCCCCTACAAATCGGATTTAAACCGATAGATTTGGCGTCAAATCGGCAATACTCTTCCTTTTATTCCTTTATTCCTCACTGAACCCGTAAATACTATGAAATTTGATCTCTTTGGCCGACGCTTCAGTACGCTGCTGCTGCCCACGGCGATCGCGATCGCCGCCTATGGCTGTGGTAACTCGGCCACTGCTGAGAGCCCAACCAGTCCGCCAGCAAGCTCCGCAGCGACCAGTGACGCCACCCCGGCAGAAGCCGCCGAATCGCCTGCTCAGCCCGAATCCAACGGCAATCCGGCTCCAGAGCAAGCGACCGTGCGCCCACGCATTACCGAGGGCTACTACGCCATGGGCGGCACTGGTCAGGGGCTGGAGGTGCGCGGCAATCAATACCGCTACTACGACGAAGGTGGTGAGCAAGAATGGCGGCCCATCCGCGAACTGACCGCCATCAACCCTGGCCATTTGTTTGACGGGGAAAACTACTGGTGCCACAGCGACAGTGTCCCTGAGGGCGGCGGCCTCTGCACAGCCAACGGCTGGCAGGCCTACAGCAGCATTGGCAAGATTTCGTCCGCCGAGCTTTCTCTGGGTGGCGTTGAGGCCGGGGCTGCGGAAGCCGAGGTGATTGGTCAGCTGGGCGAACCCGATCAATTCGAGCAAGTTAGCCCCTTTTCGACCAAATTGACCTACCGGGGCCTGTCGGTGAGCTTCTTTGAAGATGCTGCTGCGACCATTCGCAGCGTCAGCCCCAATTACTGCACGCCGTCGGGGCTGTGTCCGGGCGCTACCGTTGCTGAGGCCGAGCGCCTCTACGGGGCACCGCTGGTAGAGCCCCGCTCCGATGCCGACTACTGGCAGTACACCAACACGGACGCCGCCTGCACGATGGAGCTGGAGGTGACGAATGAGACGGTGGGGGCGATCGCCATACTCTGCCAGATATAGGGCCAAATATAGGGTGGAGGGGGCATAACACACTGCAATGCCCCCACTGCTACGCCCCCGACATCAAACCCGTCCTAATCACTAGACGGTTCTGATATCACCTGATTGCCGAGTTGAACCCGCAGCTCGGGTTGAGAGACCAACGCCAGCTTGTGTAGTAACCCGAGCTATAGGTAGAAAAGCCATAGCCCATATCGTACGGGTAATGCCCCTTGGGGACTTGCTCCGGTGACACCGCATCGTAGGTTGGTCGGTAAGGATTTTCAGAGCGATCGGAGAGGCGTTCTGACCAGTCCACCGCTTGAAAAAAGACCAGCATTTGTTCTGGGCTGGGCGGTTGGTTTTTGGCGGGTAAAAGTTTCAGGTCTGCTAAGCGTTCGGCCTGCGCGGTGAGGCCAAAGTGCCCTTGGGAATAGTCCATCCACAGACTGTCGATCGCGGTCAGCAGATAACAGGGAATCAGTTGGTGGCGATCGGTGTCGCCAAATTCGGCCCACTGGGCCTGACGATAGTGATCGAACACAATCCGCGTGATCTTGTCGGCGGCAATCCACCGCTGCTGCGCCAGGGCTTGCTCTAGCTCGATCAGGCGCTGAGGCAGACCGGCACCGCCCCAGTCGGCAGTTTCGCCCCAGCGCTCGGCAGCGGCTTTGAGGCGGCAGCGGTCGGTGTGCGGGGTGCGATCGCACTCTGTATAATAATCCTCTCGCAGCAGCGTGACGATTGCCGGTGCCTGACAGGTCTGTAGCCGCTGGCTGAGGGTGGCAACACCGCCCCAAACCGCCCCGCTAACTCCGTTGCCGGTAGTCGCAGGCAGGTGACCCGCCGGGGCCTCGGTAGAAAAAGTCAGCGCCTCATAACTGCGCCACTGGGGAGCCGCCGATTCGCGCCAGCCCACCTGTGCCCCAAAGGCTACCGCCACCGCTGGCGCATAGTCTCCGCGTTGTCCGCCTACGGCCTGCCAGATCTGTTGCTGGCGACTCCAGCCAAACTGCCCCTGGCTGTGCACTGTCCACAGTCGATCAATTGCTAACAGGGTAGAGCAGTCCAGCGCCGCCACATCCGCTTCGGTGAGCCAGCCTGCGCGATCGCGATCGCTCACCTCCAGCAATACCTGTAGGGTGGTGGCATCCGCTGCTGGCCAATTTTGCGCCCGCAGCTGTGCTTCTAGCTGCTGGTAGGCAGCCTTCTCGACTGGGGAAAACTGACAGGCGGACAGCCCACCGCTCAGCAGTAGCCCCAGGCCAATTAATGGAATCCGGTGGATCATCATTCTGCGCTACCCAGATCTGAATCTATTGAGGAGCCCAAATTTGAACGGTGTCCCCTTCCGTGACGAGCCAGCGGTTGTCGGGGCTAAACTGCGCCCTGTGGACCCCTGGCAAGACGGTCAGCCGTTCGCCGCTGTCGGTACGGCGAATATCGACGGCAGACTCTAGCGAAGCCAGCATTAGCGGCACCGCAAAGGTCTGACCGTTAGGGCTGAAGGCCATTGGCCGTGGCAGGGCAACGGCTTCGTTGGTGTCGATGGGCTCAAAACGGTTGCCTGTGGCCACGGAGATGGTGCGATCGCGCTGGTAGGTCTGCAAATTCCAGTACACCACCGACTGCTGATGGTCGCGCACCAGCAGGGTTTGACCCTCCTGGGTAAAGGCCAGCGCCTGGGGGGGATTTGGCATTCGCAGGGTAATCACCCGCGCCCCGGTACCCGCACTCCACAGCTTGACGCTTTGGTCGGTGTCGAGGGTGGCCAAATAGCGGCTGTCGGGGCTAAAGGCCATGCTGTTGGCCAGAGCCGAGGCGTCGTAGACAATATTGGTTGGCGCCGTGATTTGAGTCGTCACCTTGATCAGCCGACCGTCGGTGCTCCACAGCTGGATGGTGCGATCGGTAGACACCGCCAGCTGTCTACCGTCGGGGCTGAGCAGCAGCGATCGCACCGGGCTGGGGTTGGCTTCCCCTGCCGACAGCTCCAGCGTTTGATAAAGCTGGCCATTGGGCGACCAGACTTTGACCGTGCCGTCTGCGCCGCCGCTGTAGATAGACGTGCCACCGCGGTCAAGGGCGATCGCGTTCACCCTGCCCTGGTTGGCGTACCACCGCTGCATGAGCGTGCCCCGGCCCGTCTCCCAGCTCGCCAGTTCACCGCTGTCTAACCCGGCCCACAGGGTTTGACTGTTGGGGCTAAAGGCCAGCGTCTCGGCCCGCAGTCTAGCCGGTTGCAGCAGGGTAACGCGGCGGGTGCCCGTCGTCAGGTTCCACAGCGCCAGAGCAGCGTGGTAATCGGCAACCTCTGTGGAACTGCTCACGGCCAGCAGCTGATTGTCGGGGCTAATCGCCGCCGTCACGGGCGATACATCACCCCCCCTCAGCGCAACCGTCTGGTACAGCGCCGCCAGATCAAGGCTGAACCGCACCTGGGGCGATCGCCAGGAGGTATCAGCCGGTGGATTCATCGCCCGCTCTACGGTCGAAAACAAGCTGGGAATATAGCCATAGAAGTGGCCATAGCGCAGGGCCATGGCATCAATCGTGCAGCTGCCGCAGTGCTGATCGGGGGGCGGCACCGCGACAGACTGCACCACCGCATCTGAAACCCCCGCCCAGGGCAGGTGCCCCTCGGGGGCCTGCAAGGAGTAGGTCAGCTCCGACTCGTTGCGCCAGTCGCTGCTGATAAAGTCTTCCTCCTGGCGGGGGGCGGCGATTTTCCAGCCGACGCGATCGCGAAAGGCATTCACCGCCGCATCGCGATCGCTGGGATGGGCCGCCACCGCCGCCTGCCACAGCCGCAGCTGCACGCTGAGGCCAAAGCGCCCGTCACTGGCCGTCAGCCACGCCTGGTCGATGGCCCGAATCAGCTCTGGGGTCAGCACCGGAATCTCTGCATCAGGCTGAATCAGCACTGAATCAGGAGCCAGCAGTCGCCGGGTCTCGCGATCCGCCGCCGCCCAGTTCTGCGCCTGGAGCAGCTGCTGTAGGGTCGCCGTGGCCGTGTCTACGGACAGCTTGGCATTGCCCAGAGAGATCTTGGCGGGCGAGGGTTGAGCTTCAACCCGGTGGGAAACGGGGGCGCGATCGCCGATCGCCTGTGCCAATACTGGCAGCGGAGAAACCGCACCGATCGCCAACAGCAGACTGGCCGCAGCCTGAAGCGAAAACGAGAACCGAGTCTGGGATGGGGGCAATAAACCCATAAAAACCTGACCGATGACGTTCGGTTAGACGATAAAGAGTGACATGAATGGGCAACAGCTACTAACAACGAAGATGGGGAGTATTCCGGTGGGCAGGGCCACTTTCTAACCCGCCTGACAGCTACCCACCTCCGAGCGCACATACTGCCCCCGGCTCAGGTAGTGCACCACCTGCACCTGCTGGGGCTGCCCGCTGGTGGGCCGCAGGCTGACATAGAGGCCGTTGACCGAAGCGGTAGCGCTATACAGACGATGCCCCCGGTTGGGCTGCCCCCGAAAGCGATCGCCAAAGGGCAGCTGAGAATAGTCGGCATCGGGGGCGATGTGCTCGTAGTCGCTCAGCGCAGCGGCGCTGATTAGGGTTTGCACCCGACCAGCCCCATCGCGCTGCTGCACAGTCAGGCTGAGGCCAGTGCCGATCGGATTTTGGGGCACCGAGCCGTCGGTTACGGCTGGCACGGTGCCGGTCAGCCGGTAGGTCAGGCTCCCCCCCTGATTCAGGGGCGTGGTGGCCTGACAGGTGATGCGATCAGGATTGGCCTGGGCCGTTGCAGGTAATAGGACGGAAGCCAGGGCGACCAATAGAGCCAGGCTCAGTCGCTTCGGCGCGACTCGCTTAGCCATAGCAGCAGTAAACACAAACCATTCCCCCAGAATGAGTAGTGATACAAAATCCGATTTAGTTAACCCCGATTCACAATCAGGAACCTCGTAGGGACGTAGCATGCTACGCCCCTACCAATCGGGGCCAACCGAACAGGATTCGGTATGAAGTGTAGGGCTGAGCCATCCAACGGTTACCTTGTGCAGATGCTACAGCGACCGAGAACAGGTGCCCTGAGCGGTATGGCGATAACCGCTTACAGCCACCGATCAGTAGTCAAACACAACCCACCCAAGGTCCCTCAGGCCGTTACACAATTTGATACCGCCTGGGCACCCTGGGCGTTTCATCAATTCTGGCCAAAAACCCTTTAATCTCAGCAGTGCCACGCCCGACCCAACAAAACAGGCTAAGGGCTGTACCCGTTGATTCTGGTGCCTTCAAAGGCTAATTGATCACAGCCCTGGTTTTGTGGTGCCGCCTCACTGATCTTTACCCAGAGCCCCCGGCGCACCTGCCAGGGTTCTCTTAGGCGAACAGGTAATGATCATAATCACCAGCGTGAGAATGTACGGCGCGGCGTTGAACAGGTAATAGTACGAGTCGATGCCCACCGACTGAAACGCTGGCCCCAGCGCCTGGGCACCGCCAAACAGCAGCGAGGCCCACAGGCACTGCCAGGGCTGCCAGCGGGCAAAAATCACCAGCGCCACCGCCATCAACCCCTGACCGCTGGAGATGCGCTCGGTCCACACGCCGGGGTAGAACAGCGACAGACTGGCCCCGCCAATGCCCGCCAAAAAGCTGCCCGCCACAATGCTGGCCATCCGCACCCAAAAAATTGAAATGCCCATGGCCAAGGCCGCATCGGGGCTGTCACCCACCGCCCGCACGTAAAGCCCCCAGCGAGTCGACTTAAAGAACCAGCTCATCAGGGGCACGATCGCGACCCCCAGCAAAAACAGCGGGCTAATCTGCAGTGCCGACTGCACCTGGGGCAGACTGCTCCAGCTCCCCGCTGGCAGCGTCGGCAGCTGAGGGGCCTGGGGCTGAATGAAAGGCTTGCCAAAGAAATTGGCCAGGCCGCCGCCAAAGATGATCATGGCGATGCCCACCGCCACATCGTTGACCCTGGGCTGCTGCGACAGCCAGCCGTGGATAGCCCCCAGCACCATGCCTGCCACCCCCGCCGCCAGCACCCCCAGCCAGGGAGCCAGGGCAGGGCCAACGATGCCCGAGCTGAGATAAGAAATGGCGTAGGCGCTCATGGCCCCAAACAGCAGAGTGCCCTCCAGGCCGAGGTTAATTTTGCCGCTTTTCTCCGTCAGGCATTCGCCCAGGCTGACCAGCAAAAAGGGGACGCTGCCCCGTAGGGTACCGGCCAAAATGCCCAGGGGCACGCCCCACCAGCCCAGCGCTTCCGTCGCCATCCTGTCTCCTTATCTCGCTACTCCAAGGCCAAACGCCTATCCCAAAACACTGATTTTATGCTGGTGGGCGGTGCCCACCCTACAGGACTCCGGGAAGCCGCTCCGCGTCTACCACCCATCCATCCACTCATCCACTCATCCACTCACTCCCCCATCAGGCCACAACCGCTCCCTCACTCTCGACCACGCGCTCCTGAAACACCCCAAAGCGACCGTAGAGCGATTCGCTATAGAGCACGCAGAGAAAGACGATGCCCTGGAACACCAGTACCGTGGCATCGGGCAGATTGTGCGATCGCTGCAAAATGCCCCCCGCCGCCAAAATGCCGCCCAGCAGCACCGACACCAGCACCGTAGCCAGGGGGTTGTGGCGGGCCACAAAGGCCACCAAAATGCCCGCGTAGCCGTAGTTCGACACGATCGATTCGTTCAGCCGCTTTTGCACGGCGGCCACCTCGACCATGCCCGCCAGCCCGGCGCAAGAGCCCGCCAGAAAGCACACCGCCAGCGTCAGCTTGCCCACCGGCAGCCCGGCAATGCGGGCGGCCCGCACGTTGCCCCCGGCGGTGCGGGCGGCAAAGCCAAAGGTGGTGCGCTGAATCAGCACGTAGGCCAGCACCGAGGCCACCAGGCCGTAGATCAGCCCCCAGTGCACCCGAGTGGCGGGCAGGGTGCCCAGCCAGGCAGCGGGGGCAATCTCAAAGCTGGAGGGCTTGCTGACAAAGGCCGGATCGCGCATAGGCCCCTGCACCAGGTGGTTCAGGAGGGCGATCGCAATGTAGTTCAGCAGCAGGCTGCTAATCGTCTCGTTGACCCCCCGGTAGTGGCGCAGCGCCCCCGCTGCCATAATCCACAGGCCCCCGGCCACCAGGCTGCCCAGCGCCATCGCCAGCAGCACCAGACTACCGGGCAGAGAGCCGCCCAGCCCCAGCCCGACGCTCACCGCCGCCAGGCCACCCACTACCAGCGCTCCTTCGTTGCCGATAATGACCAGACCCAGGCGAGCGGGCAGAGCCGTACACAGGGCCGTCAGCATCAGCGGCGAAGCGCGAATCAGGGTGTTTTGCCAGGCGCTCCAGCTGCCAAAGGCGGCCCGATAGATCGAGCCATACACCGCCAGCGGGTTGGCTCCCGCCAGAGCACAAAACACCCCAAAAATCACCAGGGACGCCAGCACTGCCCCTACGGGTAGAACTACCGATTCTAGCCCTGCCCGCAGGGGGCGCTGCGTAAATCGCCGCCAGATTGCCGTCAACTGCATCGCTACTGCCTAGCTAATGGACCCGATTACGCCCTCAACAAAATAGTCCATTTTCTCTAGCTCGACGTTGTCGGTCTTTAGCTCCTCGCTGGCGGGGATAATTTCTGTGCCAGTATTGGTCTTCAGCGGCCCCTGATAGATCACCAACTCTCCGGCCTTAATGGCGGCCAGCGCCTGATCGCCAGCGGCCTTGGCCTCATCGCTGACGGCGGGGCCGTAGGGCGACAGTTTGCAGAAGTTATCGGCCAGCCCGCCCCGCAGAATGTGGGGAATACCCCCCGTCATCAGAGTCTTGCCCGCCACAAATTCTTGGCCCAGCTGAGTGTAAATGCTCGACCAGTCCCACTCGGCCCCGGTCAGGTAGCCTTTGGGAGCCAGGGCACTCTGGTTGGCGTGGTAGCCCGAGGTCATCACCCCGCGCCGCTCGGCGGTTTCGATCACCACCTTGGGGCTGTCAACGTGGCAGGTAATCACCTCAATACCCTGGTCGGCCATGCTGTTGGTGGCCTCGGCCTCTTTCACCGGTTCTGCCCATTCGCCGGTAAAGATCACCTGGGTAGTGGCGGCGGGGTTGACTGAGCGGGCTCCCAGGGTAAAGCTGTTGACGTTGCGCAGCAGCTGCGGGATGGGTTTGGCCGCCACAAAGCCCAGCTTGCCTGAGGGGCTCATTTGCGCGGCTACTACCCCGGCCACGTACTGGGCCTCGTCAATGTAGCCAAAGTAGCTGCCGACATTTTTGGGGTGTACGCCTTCCTGGTAGAGGCCCCCGGCATGGAAAAACTGCACCTCGGGAAATTCTTCGGCCAGGGCCAAAATGTGGGGGTCAAAATAGCCAAAGGAGGTGGGAAACAGCACCTTGGCTCCGTCGATTTCGATCATGCTGCGCATGGTCTCGGCCACGGCGGTGGTTTCGGGCACGCTGGCCTCTTCGACCAGGCGAATGCCGGGCACGTTGGCGGCCATGGCTGCGGCCCCCTCAGCGTGGGCCTGGTTGTAGCCAAAGTCGTCTTTGGGGCCGACGTAGATAAAGCCCACTACCATTTCTTCTGCCGCGCCGTCAGCCGCCGCGCCGCCCGTGCCCGGCGACTGAGCACAGCCGGTGCCAAACTTAGCGGTGAGCCCAAAGGCAGAGGTGGCCAGCAGCCCCCGCATCACCTGCCGCCGCGATAGGCGAAAAGAACGGTTGCGATCGCTCATTGTGTATAACTCTCAAATTCTTGTAAATACAGTGGCAGAATAGCGTCAGAACGGTCGCCTGGAGCCAGATAAACAGGTCTTCAGATTGGCCCAGCGAGCCCGAGGCTGTCCCTGGTGTTTAGGTTACCCTCTAAGAATTGGCAAAAGGCCCTGAAGTAGTTGTATCAGAAACAACTGTCTGCCGTGTTCTTCGCCACTATCTGCGGGTATAGATTGTCAAACGCAAAGCCCCAGAGCCGCTAAACTCCGGGGCCACGACACCATCAATTTAAGAAAATCTTTGGGTTAGGGTCAGCGGCTAGAGCTAGATGTGCTGCTCCAGCAGTTCGGCGATCGCCCGGTGCTCGACCGGCGGCACCAGCGGAAACTGCTGACGAGTGTCGGTAATTAGCCAGTCGAGGGCGGCGGCCTTCATATCGATCGAGGCTCCGGTTTTGTCGACGCAGTAGCGGCCAAACACCAGCTTGTCGACCAGGCGCACGCCGGGGCCAATTCGCGAATATTCAAAGATCACGCTCTTGTCGACAATCGCGCCGCTGCAAATGGCGCAGTTGTTGCCAATGGCGCTGGGGCCAATAATGGTCGCCCCGTCCTCAATGTGGGTCATGCCGCCGATGTAGACCGGGCCTTCGATGTTGACTTTATCCCAGTTGGCCTTGACGTTCAGCCCGACGTAAACGCCAGGGCGAATCTCTTCGCCAGGAATGTCAACCAGGTTGACCACGCCCGTGAGCACATCCTGAATGGCGCGCCAGTAGTCGGGCACCTTGCCGATATCGACCCACTCAAACTCCATCGGAATGCCGTAGAAGGGGGCGTTGTTGGCCACCAGCTTGGGCAGCAGGTCGCCGCCAATATCAAACGACACCCCCGAGGGAATGTAGTCGAACACCTCCGGCTCAAAAATGTAGATGCCGGTGTTGATCTCGGTGCTAAGCGCCTCTTCTACCGCCGGTTTTTCCTGGAACGATTTCACCCGCCCTTCGCTGTCGGTGACCACTACCCCGTAGCTGGGCACCTGCTTGAGGGGCACGGTTTTGGTAATGATGGTGGCGATCGAGCCTTTTTCGCGGTGGCGGCGCACGGCCTCGGTGAGGTCGAGATCGATCAGGGCGTCGCCGCAGAGCACCACAAAGGTGTCGTCAAAAAAGGGCGAAAAGTCCTGAATTTTGCGCATTCCCCCAGCGGAGCCAATGGCGTCGCCCACCAGCTCGCCATTTTCTTCAATGCGGCCCTCAAAGGAGTAAGCCAGCTCAACCCCAAAACGCTGCCCGTCGCGAAAATAGCCCTCAATTTCGTTGGCCAGGTGGCTCACATTCACCATGATCTGGTCGAAGCCGTGCTGACGCAGCAGTTCGAGCAAAAACTCCATCACCGGCTTCTGCATGATCGGAATCATGGGTTTGGGAATGGTGTAGGTGATGGGCCGAACGCGGGTGCCTTTGCCGGCAGCCAAGATCATGGCTTTCATACAAATAGAATCCTTAATATGTATTGGGGTATAGATCTGCCGCAGAGCAGGTTTTTGGGGCTGTAAACGACCCTCTCGACCTAAAAAAGCCGAAATCAGAGCGGGAGGTTTTCCCTAGCCGGTCTTTAGCCATTGCACTTGGCCATGCTAACAGCGCCCCCAGTCAGGGCATGGCTCAGCTAGCGGGCCTTCAAGGAGTTCTTACACTTTCTTTAAAATAGCCCTCCTCACACTGAAACGGTAGCGATCGCCTGCGCTCCCCAGAGCGCCTAAACCTCAGTCCGGCAGAATAAAGGTCGGTAGTTCGGTGTCTTCAGCCGTCAGAGGGGCGCGGTTGAGGTTTCTGACCCGCAAATCGGCATAGAAGGTGTCCTGGTTGAGTTCTACCTTGGACTGGGCCGAGAGAAATAGCAGTCCCCAAAACACTCCTACCTTCTCGTGTACCTCAGCGGCGTGGGGGGTGTCGAAGTCGTGGGCGTCTTCGAGGTCGGCGGGCTTGAAGTGGGGCCACTGCTGCAGCAACAGCTCAAAGTCGATCCACAGCAGGTCTTCGCCAAACTCATCCCAGTACTGGTCGAGAAAGGCTTCGAGGGCGGCGGCAATTTCGGAGAGGTTTTCCTGGTGGGCCAGCTGGGCGATCGCGCGCACCGCCTGGCGCTGGGGCTGGGGCCTGGCCCGCCGCGCCCGCAGGCGCGGGGTGTGGTCGGCCATGACCGTGGCCATGGTTTCGAGCTGCTGAATTAGCTCTTGCAGGGTGACCTGTCGCCGCTGCGGGGTGGGGGCAACGGCCCGGCGGTGCAGGTGGCGCTCCAGGTTGCGGGGCAGGGGCACCAGCTCGGGCAGCTCCTCCTCCCAGACCTCTTCGGGGTTGGCTTCGGCCTCGGCCTCGGCTTCGGCCCGCACCATGGTGTCGGCCTTGAGCAGCACCAGCATAGAGGCGTAGAGAAAGCCCTGGCCCGACTCGGAGAGGTTGGCCTCGTAGGGGGTGCGGCCCTGGCTGGCCAGGGTTTCGGCCTGGGCCTTGAGCAGCGACAAAAAGCGATCGATGACGTCGATCACCTTGACATCCCACGGGTCGATTTCGCCCTGGTCAGCCAGGTCGATGAGAAACGCGATCGCGGTTTGAGCCAGGGATGACGACATAAATGGTCAAGGGGCAGAGTCGCTGCCGAACCACAAAGATTTTGGAGAAACGGGTTGAGGACCCTAGTCGATGAGCCTTGAGAATTCCAGCCGAGGTTAAAGTCCCAAATTGTTTAAAGCCTGCATGGCTGCATCGATAAACCGTTGTCCCCAAACCGCCGACAGTAACCCAAACATCAGAGCCAGACCGGCTACGGTGCCCATCTGCGTCCAGCTCCAGTCTATGGGTACCCCATAGGACATTAAAATAATGCTCAAAAACGTAGCGATCGCAGCACCGCCCACAAATCGCTGAATTACTCCACTGCCTGAGGATGGATTGGCCTCGATAGACCTGTCGGGGTGGTTAGACGTATCGTTAGAAGCCATACAGGTTTCCTCAAGGTGGCTGGTTATACCATTTCTAGAGAAAACGGTCGGCATAACCAACGATAGGGCCAACCAAAACTCCAGCGCTGGCCCTTATCTTAACGAACTATTACCGAAGGATCCTATCAACCGACAGCCGCCCTATTGGGCAAACGCTTCCTCGCTATCGCTCTCCTCGACTTTGGCGGCGGGCAGCAGCAGGCTCTGTTCCTCAAGCTTGACCTGGTAGCGCTGCACATCCTGCTCTAGCTCCTGAATGCGAATTTCGCGCTGCTGCACCTGCTTGCCAAAGGACATGTAGCCCTGCACCTGAGCCCAGACGCTAAACACCCAGGCAAATACTGCCCCAACGCCCATCGCCATAATCAGCTCTACGCACAGCGGCGCTTCGATATCCATGCCGGGGGCAAGGTGAATAATGACGGGCTCGGTGTTCTCAATGCCGAATAGCACCAGGGCTAGGGCAATTACAAAAATAACGACGAAATTTATCTGCCGCATGGCTCTGGCCTCAAAACGCTTGGTCTAAATTGCTAGGTTAGCCCTAAGTCCAGCTCAGAATCTATGGTTTCCCGCCAGGGGTTGCCCACCGGTCGAAATCGGTAGGGTTCTATGGATGGACTTAGATAAGGTTATTTAACCAGGCAGACTTTAACTTTGGCCAAAGGTTTTTGCGGGTTTAAACACTCGGTAGCGCAGGCCGTAGCCGCCCAGCACCAGCGCGGCGATGCCCAGCGTGCCGAGGGCGATCGCGTTGGGCAGCCAAAATACGGCATCGATGCGGGTCGTTTGGCCGGGTTGAAGCTGCCAGACGGCCCCGGTGGCATCCTGGCTCAGCGGCGGGGTGGCGGTGGCCAGCTGGGCCAGCCCCCAGGGCACCTGCAGGCGAAAGCGCAGATCGGCCCAGGCGGCAGTAGCCGCATCCTCCTCATTGGCAGGCAGATCGCGCAGATCGAGAGCGTAGGTGAGGTGGGTGCGGCTGACGAAAACCCAGCTGGTTTGCTCCAGGTCTAGCTCAAAGGGCACTGGCCCCCAGCCGGGCAGCTGTAGATAGGTGGAGCCAGTTGGGCGGGCAAGATTGTCGCTGACGTCAAGGGCTTCAGCCTGTTTGCCCTCGGGCTGAGCGACCTCGGGTGCCGCCGCGAACAGCTGCTGAAAGCGATCGCCCAGATCGCGGGCGGTGCTAAAGGGTACGGTGAGCGTGACGGTCTGCGGGCTCTGGCTGAGCTGGCCACCGAGGGGGCGCGATCGCTCCTTTAGCTCCTCCAGCCAGGGCTCCAGGGTGGGTTGGGCCAGGGCGGTGGCGCGATCGCTCAGGTCGATGGTCTGCACAATTTGGCCGTGGGTGTGGTGGTCAAAGCGCAGGGTAAGGTCGTAGCGCAGACAGCCGCTGAGCAGCAGCGGTAGCCAGAGCAGCAGCGCCAGACGCCAGACCAGGCGTTTACCAGATCCGATCGACCTGAGGGCCTTTAACCGTTGTATTGCAATGATCTGGGCCAAAATCCTACCCCTGCCTGTTACCGTAGCTTCGACCAAGGCTATACCATTAGAGCGTGAATTCAACGGTAGCCGGTAGCGTTGCATGACTGACCTTTCCCCCGCCCCCACGACGACCGCCTGGCATACGGTTGGCATCGACGCGGCCCTGAGCCAGCTCGACAGCCGTGCCGACACGGGCCTCAGTGCCCAGGCGGTGGTTGAGCGCCGCAGCCAGTACGGCCCCAACGAGCTAGAAGACACCGGCGGTCGCCCGGCCTGGCAAATTCTGCTCGACCAGTTCACCAATATTATGCTGCTGATGCTGATCGCCGTGGCGGTGGTGTCGGGGGTGCTGTCGTTTAGAAATCAAGAGTTTCCCAAGGATGCGATCGCGATTTTTGCGATCGTCATTCTCAACGGCGTGCTGGGCTACCTGCAGGAAAGCCGGGCTGAGAAAGCCCTGGCCGCCCTGAAGCAAATGGCATCGCCTAGCGTGCGGGTGCAGCGCGATGGCCGTTTGCAGGAGGTGCCCTCCCAGGACCTGGTGCCCGGCGATATCATGCTGCTGGAGGCGGGCGATCAGGTGGCCGCCGACGGTCGCCTGCTGGAGGCCGTCAACCTGCAGCTGCGCGAGTCGGCCCTGACCGGCGAAGCCCAGGGCGTCAACAAACAGGCTCACCACACCCTGGCGGCCGAGACCGCTCTGGCCGAGCGCAAAAACCTGGTCTTTCAGGGCACCGAGGTAGTGCAGGGGCGGGGCCGCGTGCTGATTACCAACACCGGCATGAAAACCGAGTTGGGCCGCATTGCCGCCATGCTGCAGGGGGTCGAAACCGAGCCCACTCCGCTACAGCAGCGCATGACTCAGTTGGGCAACGTGCTGGTCACCGGATCGCTGACGCTGGTGGCCATTGTCGTGGTTGGCGGCGTCATCTTTGCGGGCTGGGAGGCCTTTGAGCGCCTGCTGGAGGTAGCCCTGAGTATGGCCGTGGCGGTAGTGCCCGAGGGACTGCCGGCGGTAATTACCGTGACGCTAGCGATCGGCACCCAGCGCATGGTGCGCCGCCACGCCCTGATTCGCCGCCTGCCCGCGGTCGAAACCCTGGGCTCTGTCACCACCATTTGCTCTGACAAAACCGGCACCCTGACTCAAAACAAAATGGTGGTGCAGCAGGTGCGCACCCTGAGCGAGACGCTGCAAATCACTGGCGAGGGCTATGCCCCCGAGGGCGATTTTTTGAGCCAGGGCCAGTCAATTAACCCCCGCCAGAGCCCCGATATCGGGCTACTGCTGCTGGATGGCCTGCTGTGCAACGACTCGGTGCTGCAAAAGGAAGCGGGCGACTGGGCGATCATGGGCGACCCCACCGAGGGGGCGCTGGTGGTGATGGCGGCCAAAAGCGGTTTAGATCGTCACCGCCTGGGCCACGAACTGAGGCGGGAGGTGGAGTTTCCGTTTTCCTCAGAGCGCAAGCGCATGAGCGTGGTGCTCAGCGGTGTCGAGGCGTTGAGGTCTGACCTCACCCCGCCTGGGGACGTGGTTCGGGCTCCCTACCTGATGCTGGCCAAGGGGTCGCCGGAGATGCTGCTGGAGTGCTGCACCAGCCACCTGAGGGGGGCAGAGCGGGTGCCGCTAGACCAGGAGGCGCGATCGCAGATTCTAGCCGACAATGCTGCTATGGCCGCCCAGGGGCTGCGGGTGCTGGGCTTTGCCTACCGTCCCCTGGAGGCAGTACCCGCCGAAGGTGATGCCGATCGGGCCGAGCAAGACCTGGTGTGGCTCGGTTTAGTCGGCATGATCGACGCCCTGCGACCGGAGGTGCGCGTGGCGGTAGAGCGCTGCCGCAGCGCGGGCATTCGCCCGATGATGATTACCGGCGACCACCAGCTCACCGCGATGGCGATCGCCCAGGACCTGGGCATTGCCGACCGCGGGGCTCAATCGCTCAGCGGAGCCGAACTGGAGAAGATGTCTCAGGCCGAGCTGGAAGCAGCAGTGAAGGAAGTCAATATCTACGCCCGGGTATCGCCCGAGCACAAGCTGCGCATTGTCAAAGCCCTGCAAAAAGACCACCAGATCGTGGCTATGACCGGCGACGGCGTCAACGATGCCCCGGCCCTCAAGCAGGCTGAAATTGGCATTGCTATGGGCATTACCGGCACCGACGTCAGCAAAGAGGCCAGCGACATGGTGCTGCTCGACGACAACTTTGCCACTATCGTTGCCGCCACCGAAGAGGGCCGGGTGGTCTACACCAACATTCGCCGCTTTGTGAAGTACATCCTCGGCTCTAACATTGGCGAGCTGCTCACCATTGCCCTGTCGCCGCTGATTTTGCCGATTCTGGATGTGCCCCTGACGCCGTTACAAATTTTGTGGATGAACCTAGTTACCGATGGCTTTCCGGCCCTGGCCCTGGCGGTAGAACCGGCTGAACCCGATGTGATGGAGCGATCGCCCCATGACCCGCAAGAGGGCATTTTTGCGCGCGGGCTGGGGGCCTACATGCTGCGTATCGGTATCGTATTTGCGATAATTTCGGTGACGATGATGGTGTGGGCCTACCACTGGTCGCAGCAGGGCGGCGACCCCGATCGCTGGAAGACGATGGTGTTTACCACTCTCTGTCTGGCCCAGATGGGCCACGCGATCGCCGTGCGCTCCAGCACCCGCCTGACCGTAGAAATGTCGCCCTGGTCAAACCCCTTTGTGCTGGCGGCGGTGATTCTGACCTGCGTGCTCCAGCTAATGCTGATCTACGTCGAGCCGCTGCGCAATTTCTTCGGCACCCACCTGCTCAGCCCCTTTGAACTGCTGATCTGCTTCGGCTTCAGCACTCTGCTATTTGTCTGGGTAGAGTTCGAAAAAATCTACCGCCGCCTTAGAGGTAAAGTGGTGAGAGATTGAGGTCAGTCGGTGGCTGACTCAGCCTGGCCACAGCCAGCGCTACGCTCCGATCGGCTCCTTAATGCTAGGAGCTAGCCTAGGAGGCTGCCTGGTAGGGGTGTATTTGCTCTAAAGCCTCTGCTTCTTCCTGCTGGGCCTGGTAGAGATCCCAACGAAGTTGCAGATTCAGCCAAAAATCCGCAGACATGCTGAAGAACTTTGCTAGCCGCAACGCAAAACCAGGGCTCACTCCCTGTTGGCCGCTAACAACAGCCTCAATTTTTGCGGTGGGGACGTCAATTGATTCGGCCAGGGCTTGCTGGCTCAATCCCATGGGGACTAAGAATTCTTCTAACAGCATTTCCCCTGGATGGGTAGGGGGACGGTGAGTTGGGATTCTCATGGTGCAATTGGTCTTAGTGATAGTCTACGATCTCAACCTCTGCTGCTCCTTGATCCGTCCAGCCGAAGCAGATTCGGTATTGGTCATTAATTCGAATACTGTATTGTCCCGCTCGATCGCCTTTAAGCACCTCTAATCGATTGCCTGGTGGAACTCTCAAGTCATCTAAGCTGACCGCTGCATCAAGCTGGTCAAGTTTTCGGTTGGCTCGGTTCCAGAGTTCCTGAGGACAAACAGTCCGCGCGATCTTAGAACGTTTGCCGTTAAAGACATCCTCAGTTCCTTGATTGCGAAAGGAGTGAATCATCCCTAAAAGAATGGGTTGGCATCAGCATAGCAGTTAGGTATGAGCAGCAACGCTACCTGGGACAGAACAAAAATCACTGTGTGGTCGACTATTGCCAGATATGGCTGTAACCAATCAGGTTAAAACGCCTGCCAGACGAACGTTCAAACGTTTGAACGTTTTCAGGCTTTATGGGTGTCCTAATTCAGGTGACTCTGGCTATAGCTTATACTAAATCCGACTTGGCTACCCCTGAAATGGTGTAGGATTAGGGAATGCCTAGACCCCTCCATCTCGAACCTCATTTTTCAGCCGACGAGCTTAAAGCGCGGTATCGCGCAAGCGGTGACCCGGT